>NZ_JBBPEV010000002.1:0-337268 GCF_038069945.1 Aquabacterium sp. A3
AGCCTGATGACCATAGCGAGTTGGTCCCACTCCTTCCCATCCCGAACAGGACAGTGAAACGACTCAGCGCCGATGATAGTGCGGATTCCCGTGTGAAAGTAGGTCATCGTCAGGCTAATTACCCCCAAAAGGCCCTCACCTCACGGTGGGGGCCTTTTGCTTTGCTCGGTCCAACTTCTCACGTGCCGGGACATGGTCTTTCTCATGCGCCAACAGGCCTGATCGGGTATAGTGTCTTGATGTTCGATGTGCTGGTCTACCTCTACGAGAATTATTGGCGTCCTGACGCGTGCCCCGATGCGGGGCAGTTGATGCGCAAGTTGTCCGCGGTAGGTTTCGAGCAAGACGAGATCAGTGAGGCCTTGGCCTGGCTGGACGGATTGCAACTCGCTTCGCTGGAGGCGCCGGTGGCGCCCAAGGCCCAGAGCGCACGCGTGTTTTCCGAGATGGAGCTTGAGCGCCTGGGTCCGGACGCCTTGGGATTTCTTCAGTTCCTGGCGTCGGCTGGGGTGTTGTCGGCCACGTTGCGCGAGGTGGTGCTGGACCGTGTGTCGGCCTTGCCTGCCGGGCCGGTGGCCCTCGAGGACTTCAAGGTGGTCTTGCTCATGGTGTTTTGGGGCATGGGCAAGGAGCCTGACGCCCTGATCCTGGACGAATTGTTCGTTGACGACGAGGACCGCGTCGTTCACTGAGCCTGGCCGTCGGCAGGTTCAAGTTTTGATTCCATCTGTCGAAATCAGTACGGGCGCGCGATCGCTCGGTGGTGAACAGGGACAGTGGGATGCAAGCCTCGCATGTGAATCTTTCGACAGAACGACAGCCGCAGGCCCCCTCGGTGGGCGAAGGCGTTCGCATCTGGCCGCGTTGGACGGCTTTGGCTTGTCTGATGTTGACGTTGCTGGTGTCCGGCTGCGACCAGTTGGGCATTGAAACGCCTCAAAAGCAGACTGAGCGCAAGGTGGCCGAGGCCAAGGCCATTGGTGGGGCCTGCCGTCATGCGGTTCGTGCCATCGAAGATTGCTACACCCTGAATCCCCGTGCAGACAAGTCGGCCATGTACGAAGGCTGGCGGGAGATGGACGAGTACATGCGCGAAAACAGCCTGGAGGGCATTGCGCCGGTGGTGCCCCGCCCCGACCCCAAGGCCAGGCGCGCTCAGCCGCCGGCCGAAGACGGCGAAGATCCGGCGGCTGACGGGGGCGGCGCGTCTGATAAGCCGTCGCACTGACGGCGCCTTATCCCCCGTGTGTCCGTGATGTGTCGGTGGTCTGGGCCCTGGATGGGGGGCTGTCGGCATGGCAGTCTGCCGCCCCGGGGGGCCGATACCTTCTTACAATCAGAGGTTTGTCTTTCGATGCAAGCCTCATCATGAACATCCTCCGACTTGAAGACCTCGTGGCCCAGGGCAAGGTGGCCAACCAGCGCGTGTTCATCCGCGCGGATCTGAACGTGCCGCAGGACGATGCCGGCAACATCACGGAAGACACGCGGGTTCGCGCTTCGGTGCCGGCCATCGAAATGGCCTTGAAGGCTGGCGCTGCCGTGATGGTGACCTCGCACCTGGGGCGCCCGACCGAAGGCGAGTTCAAGCCTGAGGATTCTCTGGCTCCGGTGGCCAAGCGCCTGGGTGAGCTGCTGGGTCGTGAGGTGCCGCTGGTGAGCAACTGGGTGGACGGCGTGACCGTGCAGCCGGGCCAGGTGGTGCTGCTGGAGAACTGCCGCCTGAACAAGGGCGAGAAAAAGAACAACGAGGAACTGGCCAGGAAGATGGCTGCCTTGTGCGACATCTTTGTGCACGATGCGTTTGGCACGGCCCACCGCGCCGAGGGCACGACTTACGGTATTGCGCAGTTCGCCAAGGTGGCCTGCGCAGGCCCGCTGCTGGCTGCGGAGATCGACGCCATCAACAAGGCGCTCGAAGCGCCGAAGCGCCCCTTGCTGGCCATCGTGGCCGGCTCGAAGGTTTCGACCAAGCTGACGATTCTGGAGTCGCTGGCCAAGAACGTGGATGGGCTGATCGTGGGGGGCGGGATTGCCAACACGTTCATGCTGGCCGCCGGCCTCAAGATCGGCAAGTCACTGGCCGAGCCTGACCTGGTGGGGGCGGCCAAGGCGGTGATCGACAGCATGGCCGCCCGTGGCGCGAATGTGCCCATTCCTGAGGATGTGGTGGTGGCCAAGACCTTCGCTGCCGACGCGCCGGCCACCATCAAGGCCGCGACCGATGTGGCGGATGACGACATGATCCTGGACATCGGCCCGAAGACCGCTGCCAAGCTGGCGGCGCAGCTGAAGTCGGCGGGCACGGTGGTGTGGAATGGCCCGGTGGGCGTGTTTGAGTTCGAGGCGTTCGAGCAGGGCACGAAGGTGATCGCACAGGCCATCGCGGAGTCGGCGGCCTTCAGCATCGCGGGTGGTGGCGACACCCTGGCCGCGATCGCCAAGTACGGCATCGACAAGGACGTGGGCTACATCTCGACCGGTGGCGGAGCCTTCCTGGAGGTGCTGGAAGGCAAGACGCTGCCTGCGTTCGAGATCTTGAGCAAACGCGCGGCGGGTTGATCGCCCGGCTGCTCGTCTGCCGAATGCAAAAAGCCCCGCTCTGGCGGGGCTTTGGCGTTGGTGGGCTGCGTAGATGGGCTCCGTTGGTGGGCCGCGTTGGACGCGGCGGCAGCTCAGGGCGCTGCGGCGTGCAGCACCTCTCCGGCCTGCACGGGGTCACCGGTGCGGTTGAAGGTGTCGAGCCACAGGCGGTAGCTGTCCATCTGGCCTTCGTCCCAGGGATGAAAGCCGGGTTTGAAGTACTGAAAAAAATGACCGGCCATGCTGGTGTACAGGCCGCCGGGCTTGAAGAGCCACCACAGGCCTTTGCTGATGAGCTTGAGGCGCTGCCAGCCCGTGAAGCCATCGACCTTGAGCATGTAGTTGGTGGTGTGCAGGCAGTGGATGTTGAAGCCGACGGTGACCAGCACCAGCGCCATGACCCGCCGGAAGTAGCCGACCTTGGCCACCTTCTGCATCACGTCAAAGGCGACGGCCTTGTGCTCGACTTCTTCCATGGCGTGCCATGCATACAGCGCGCGCATGCGGTGATCGGCGGACTCCAGCACCTCTTTGCGGGCGAAAAAGCCATGGGCCATGATCGCCGTCATGTGCTCGGCGGCGGCGGTCTCAGCCAGGGTCTGTTCGGCCGACAGGTACTTGCGCTCGAACTCGAACAGCATCTTGCGCTCGAAGGCTTCCAGGGCGTCCACGTCGATGCCCTGGCGTTTGAGCCGCTCGTTGTACTGTCCGTGGACGATGCCGTGCTGGCCTTCCTGGCGCATGAAGTCCTTGATGTCCTGGCGCAGTTGGGGGTCGGTGACCTGGTCTCTGAAATCACGTACGCAGGAGATGAAAAAGCGTTCACCCTCGGGGAAGATGGTGGACATGGCGTCGAACAGGCGCGTCTTGAACGGGTCTCCGCCAAACCAGTACTTGGGGATGTCGCCGTCCAGCCCGAAGTCGAGCTTTTCTCGTGGCGTGATGGTGTGTGCCATGGTCAACTCCTTGGATGTGTCGGCGCCTCAGGCCTGCGCGCCCGCGAGGTGTCGGGCTGCCAGCAGATTGCCGGCTTCGACGGGGTTGCCGGTTTCCTTGAGCAGGCGCAGCCAGGGCTCGTAGCTGGGCACCACGGGCTCTTGCCAGGGGTGGAAGTTGGGCTTGAGGTAGCTGAAGTACTTGCCCATCATGGGCATGAAGATGCCGCCCGGCTTGTACAGCCACCACAGGCCCTTGGCCCAGATCTTGGTGCGCTGCCAGCGGCTGAAGCCATCGACCTGGAGCATGTGCTTCATGATGCGCAGTACATGGTAAGGAAACAGGATGGTGACCAGCAGCATCGAGCCGATGCGCGTCCAGTAGCTGGCCTTGGCGTGGTCGACCAGCACGTCGTACGCCACGCCTTTGTGTTCCATCTCTTCCATGGCGTGCCAGACGTAGAGCGCGCGGATGCGCTCGTCGGCGTTGGCAAAGATGTGGGGGCGTTCGACGAAGCAGTCGGCCATGATGGCCGTGATGTGCTCCGAGGCCGTGGTGATGCCCAGGGTGAACTCGCGTGAGAACACCTTGCGGATGATCTGAAACAGCCGCCGCTCCTGGCCTTCGAGGATGGCGTCCACGTCGATGCCTTGCTTTTTGAGGCGGTTGTTGTACTGCGTGTGCAGCATGCCGTGCTGGGCTTCCTGGCGGGTGAAATCCTTGATCTCTTGCAGGAGCTGCGGGTCGGTGATGCGGTCCTTGAAGTCACGCACGCAGGTGATGAAGAACTTTTCGCCCACGGGGAACAGGGTGGACAAGGCGTCGAAGAAGCGTGTCTTGAAGGGGTCGTTGTCCAGCCAGTACTTGGGGATGTCGCCGTCCAGCCCGAAATCGAGCTTTTCGCGCGGAACGATGTGAGGCGGGGTGATCTGGTTGTTGCTCATCGGGGTCTCCTCGGCCATGCCGACGGTGCACGCGGCACCGCATGGGTGGACTGTAGGCAAGCACGCCCCAACCCACCATGTCCTGCCGCGACAGCCAAGGTAAATTTGGCGACACCTGCATTCAGGGTAAACGCGGGTATGTCCCGTCAGGGGGATGGCGGATGGTGCCTGTACTGGCTGGGCGTGACGCCCGACCAGCGCGCGAACGCCTGGGTGAAGCTGCGTCGGTCTGAAAATCCCAGCCGGTCACTGATGTCTTCGACACTCAGGGCGGTGTTCTGAAGCCATTCCCGGGCCAGGCGGTAGCGCACCCGTGACTGGATGGCGGAATGGCTGTCGCCCAGCTCTTTGAGCCGGCGCTGCAGGGTGCGGGCGTGCAGGCCGAGCTCCTGGGCGAGCGCGTCCAGCCCCAGCCCCATGAGGCGGGGCTTGTCTGCAAAGACCTGTTCGATGCGGCTGACCAGCGCAGGCGACGCCGTCGGGGTCAGCGGGTCGCCGCGTTCCGCGACCTTGCGGGCCAGGCGCTCGGCGGCCTGGGCGTGCAGGGTCGGGAAGGCGCCGCGCAAGGGCATGTCCAGCAAATGACGCTGAAACCACAGGGCGTCGAGCTCGGCGCCCCATTCGACCGGCACCCCGAAATGTCGTTCTACCTGGGCGGCCTGGGCGTGCGGGGCATGGCGGAAGGTGATGCGGCCGATCAAGGCCTCGTCACCCAGCAGCAGCCGGCTGAACTTGATCACCGAGGCAAAGATGGCTTCGGCAAAGGGCCAGCCCTCCTCGGGTGAGGCGTCTGCCAGCCGGTAGCGCAGGCTGATGCGGGCGTCAGGGCCATGCTCGGCCAGCGCAAACCCGATGTAGGGATTCACCAGCGGCGGGATCCATTCGAGCGCGCGCGCGGCGTCACGCAAGGTGGCGCTGGTGGTGATGTAGGTTTCGACATCCGAGAGGTATTCGAAGGCAAAGGTGTCGCCCAGGACCAGTGGGAAATGCCGGGGGCCCTCCAGGGCGCGTGAGGCCTCGACGCAGCGCCACATGAGGCGCTGCATGGTGCTGCGCTTGACCACGGCCGTTTCGGGGTGCAGTTCGACGGTGTCGATGTGCTCATCGCGGAAGAGGCGCTCGATGTCGATGCCGCACAGGCGCGCTGCACGCACCCAGTTCGTGACCGTGACGAACGGGATCTGAGGGTCGAGGTCTTCTACGGCGGGTGGTGTGTGGGGCACGGCGCTCAGCGAGGATGGGCGGACGAAGGGGGGCCGGCTTTTTCGAAGGTGTCCAGCCACCCCAGCACGGCACGGGCGGTGACGTGCGGCTGCTCGAAAGGATACAGGTGAGAGCCTTCGATCCAGCTGATGTTTGACCCCACGAGTTGTCGGATACCGGCCAGCCCCACCTGCCTCAACTCGCGCGAGTGGGTGCCGCCGATGAAGGCGATGGGGCAGCGGATGGGTCGGCGACGAAAGCTGTGCAACAAGCGGTGGGGGACGGTGCGGTAGATGGCGGATTCGATGTCGCGGTCGAAGCTCAGGCGCCGAGACACGCCGTCGGCGTGGGTGACGGTGCCGTGGGCCACGTAGTCGGCCAGCACGTCGGGGTGAAAGGCCGCGAACAAGGGTTTGGTGCGGAAATGCGCCTGGGCCGCCTGCAGGCTGGGCCATTCATGCGTGCGCTGAGCCGACACGCGAGAGGGCATGACCCGGTCCATGGCCTTGAAGCGCTTGGCCATGCCCAGCCCGGCCGATTTCCAGCCCGTCAGGAGTGGGGAGTCCATGACCACCACGCCGGCCGCCAGGTGCGGGTGTCGGCTGGCCACCATCATGCTCAGATAGCCCCCCAGCGAATGACCCACCAGGTAGGCGGGCTGCCGCACCTCCCGCTCGATGAAATCGCGCAGTTGTTCGACCAGGTGGGGCCAGTCGGTGGTGACAGGGTAGCGCGGGTCGTGCCCGAGTTGCTCGATGGCATGAACCTCGTGGCCCGCCGCCCGCCAGCGCTCGAACAGCACGCGGTAGGTGCTGGCAGGGTAGCTGTTGGCGTGTGCAAAGACGATGGGCGGCAACATGACTTCTGGTTGCAATGACTGCGTTGAAGTGTAAGGGTCGTTGTGTGCCCGCTGCAGTGCTGGGGCCCTCAGCGTCTTTTCGGCGTTTCTGCCGCAAAGTTTTGGTGTGACACTGTGGGCACAACAAGTCACCGCTGAGATCCTGCCATGCCACGAGCCACAAAGATCGTCGCCACCCTGGGGCCCGCCTCGTCCACGCCCGCCGTGCTGGAGGCCATGATGAAGGCGGGGGTGGATGTGGTGCGGCTGAACTTCTCGCATGGCACCGCGCAAGACCACATCGATCGGGCCAAGCTGGTGCGCGAGGTGGCCGAGCGGGTGGGCAAGGTGGTGGCCGTGATGGCCGACCTGCAAGGCCCCAAGATCCGGGTGGGCAAGTTTGCCGAGGGCAAGGTGATGCTGGAGCCGGGGCAGCCTTTTGTGCTGGACGCCAGCCGCACCGAGCCGGGTGACCTGCACGGCGTGGGCCTGGACTACAAAGAGCTGCCGCGCGACGTGAAGCCGGGCGACACCCTGTTGCTCAACGATGGCCTGATCGTGTTGACGGTGGAGGCCGTCAAGGGCGAGGCCGTGCACACCGTGGTGAAGCTGGGCGGCGAACTGTCCAACAACAAGGGCATCAACAAGCAGGGTGGTGGCCTGACCGCGCCGGCCCTGACGGCCAAGGACATGGAAGACATCCGGACCGCGGCGAGCTTCCAGTGCGATTACATCGCGGTGTCGTTCCCCAAGAACGCCACGGACATGGAGATGGCGCGCCAGCTGGCCAATGTGGCCGGCGAGCCCTGGCGCCACCGCCCGGCGCTGATCGCCAAGATCGAGCGCACCGAGGCCATCCCCAACCTGGACAGCATCTTGAAGGCCTCGGACGGCATCATGGTGGCGCGGGGTGACCTGGCGGTGGAGGTGGGCAACGCGGCGGTGCCGGCCCTGCAAAAGCGCATGATCAAGATGGCGCGCGAGATGGACAAGGTGGTGATCACGGCCACGCAGATGATGGAGTCGATGATCGTCAACCCCGTGCCCACGCGCGCCGAGGTGTCGGACGTGGCCAATGCCGTGCTGGACGGCACCGATGCGGTCATGCTGAGCGCCGAGACGGCAGCAGGCAAATACCCGGTGGAAACCGTGGAGCAGATGGCCGCGATCGCGCAGGAGGCCGAGCGGGCTGAAGGGGTGTCGCTCGACGCCGATTTCATCAACAAGCGCTTTGCCCGCATTGATCAGTCGATCGCGATGGGGGCCCTGTTCACCGCTTACCACCTGGGCTGCAAGGCCATCATCGCGCTGACCGAGTCGGGCTCGACCGCGCTGTGGATGAGCCGGCACAACATCCATGTGCCCATTTTTGCGCTGACGGCGCAGCCCACCTCACTGCGCAAGATGGCCCTGTACCGCAATGTGCGGCCCTTGTTGATTCCGAGTTTTTCAGATCGTGACGAGGCCCTGCGCCAGGCCGAGGCGGTGCTGGTGGCCAAGGGCATTTTGCGCCCCGGCGACACCTACGCCATCACCTGTGGCGAGCCCATGGGCCACCCGGGGGGCACCAACATGCTCAAGGTCTGCGAAGTGGGCTGAACGCCGCCGCGAGGCGGTGGGCCCTGGCGCCCCCCATCCGGGGATGCCCTGGGGCGCCGTGTCTCGTTAAAATACCGCCCGATCGGGAGCGACGCGCCGCCCAGGCGCGTTTTTTGCGCCCACTGTTTTCTCACACAACTGTATTGGGGTCACCATGGCACTCGTATCTATGCGCCAGCTGCTGGACCATGCCGCCGAAAACGGCTACGGCATTCCGGCTTTCAACGTGAACAACCTGGAGCAGGTGCAGGCCGTGATGGCCGCCGCCGACGAGGTGGGCGCGCCCGTGATCCTGCAGGCCTCGGCGGGCGCCCGCAAGTACGCCGGCGAATCATTCATCAAGCACCTGATCCAGGCCGCCGTGGAAGCCTACCCCCACATCCCCCTGGTGATGCACCAGGACCACGGCACCAGCCCCAAGGTGTGTGCCGGCGCCATCGACCTGGGCTTTGGCTCGGTGATGATGGACGGCTCGCTGATGGAAGACGGCAAGACCCCGGCCTCGTTCGACTACAACGTGGACGTGACCCGCAAGGTCGTGGACATGGCGCACAAGGTGGGCGTGACCGTGGAAGGCGAGCTGGGCTGCCTGGGCAACCTGGAAACCGGTGAAGCTGGCGAAGAAGACGGCATCGGCGCCGAAGGCAAGCTGGACCACAGCCAGATGCTGACCGACCCCGAAGAAGCCGCCGTGTTCGTGCGTGAAACCCAGCTGGACGCCCTGGCGATCGCCATCGGCACCAGCCACGGCGCCTACAAGTTCTCGCGCAAGCCCACGGGCGACATCCTGGCCATTTCGCGCGTGAAGGAAATCCACGCCCGCATCCCCAACACCCACCTGGTGATGCACGGCTCCTCGTCGGTGCCGCAAGAGCTGCTGGCCATCATCAACCAGTACGGCGGCAAGATGAAGGAAACCTACGGCGTGCCCGTGGAAGAAATCCAGGAAGCCATCAAGTACGGCGTGCGCAAGATCAACATCGACACCGACATCCGCCTGGCGATGACCGGTGCCGTGCGCAAGTTCATGTTCGAGAACCCGGACAAGTTCGACGCCCGCGAATGGCTCAAGCCTGCCCGCGAAGCCGCCAAGGCCGTGTGCAAGCAGCGTTACATCGAGTTTGGTTGCGAAGGCCAGGCCGGCAAGATCAAGCCCATCAGCCTGAGCGACATCGCCGCAGCCTACGCCTCGGGCAAGCTGGCGCAGCTGGTGGCCTGATCGCCTTTGGCGCCCTGAACAGCCGGTGCAGCCCCTCGGGGCGCACCGGTTTTTTCATGGGCGCAGCGTGGGCGGGTATGCTTCAGATCCTCTGGATGTCGTCCCGGTTCACGCCAAGGAGTTCTGCCCATGCTCAAGCTTTACGGTTTTCCCCTGTCCAATTACTACAACAAGGTCAAGCTGGCCTTGCTGGAAAAGGGTGTGCCCTTTGAAGAGGTGCTGGTGCACTGGGGCGTCGAGGGCAAGGAAGGCAAGTCGCCCTTGGGCAAGGTGCCCTACATCGAAACCGAAGATGGTTTCCTGTGCGAAAGCCAGGTGATCCTGGACTACATCGAGGCCCGCTGGCCCACGCCCGCCCTGGTGCCCGCCGACCCCTGGCAGGCGGCCAAGGTGCGCGAGCTGATCACCTACTGCGACTTGCACGTGGAGCTGTGCGCCCGCCAGCTGTACCCACAGGCCTTTTTTGGCGGCAGCCTGCCTGAGAAGTTCACCGAGCGGGTGAGGGGTGATCTGGCGCGAAAGCTTGAGGCCTTCGCGTCGGTGGCCCAGTTTGCGCCCTATGCCGCGGGCGATGAGTTCACCATGGCCGACTGTGCCGTGTACGTGAGCCTGCCCCTGGCGGCGCTGGCCAGCAAGCTGGTGTACGGCGAAGACCTGGTGGCTGCGGCGGGCATCGACTGGAAGGGCTACGTGAAGCTCATTGAGCAGCGGCCCAGTGCGCAAAAGGTGGCGGCCGATCGCAAAGCCGATCAGGCGCGGGCCATGGCTGCCAACAAGGCCAAGGCACAATAACGGCCTGTTTGTTGATCGCCTTGCCCATGACCGCCGCTCTGCACACCTCCGCCCTCAACTCCCTGCCGCTGCTGGCGCGTGGCAAGGTTCGCGACAACTACGCGGTGGGCGACGACCGCATCCTGATGATCGCGTCTGACCGCATCAGCGCGTTCGACGTGATCATGGGCGAGCCCATCCCGGGCAAGGGCGCGCTGTTGACCCAGATGGCCTTGTTCTGGTTCGAGCTGCTGAAAGACGTGGCGCCCAACCACCTCACCGGCGACGACCCGCTGAGCGTGGTGGCCCCGGCCGAGCGTGCGCAGGTGGAAGGCCGTGCCATGCTGGTCAAGAAGCTCAAGCCCCTGCCCGTGGAGGCCGTGGTGCGCGGCTACCTGGCCGGCAGCGGCTGGAAGGAATACCAGGACAACGGCATGGTGTGCGGCGTGAAGCTGCCCGCCGGCTTGAAGAACGCCAGCAAGCTGCCCGAGCCCATCTTCACCCCGGCCACCAAGGCCGAGGTGGGCGACCACGATGAGAACATCAGCTACGAGCAGATGGCCGAGATCATCGGCGCCGACATGGCCGCCAAGGTGCGCGACCTGGCCATCGCGCTGTACAAGAAGGCCGCCGATTACGCGCTGACCAAGGGCATCATCATCGCCGACACGAAGTTCGAGTTCGGCTTGGATGAATATGGCACCCTGACCGTGATGGACGAGGTGCTGACGCCCGATTCATCGCGCTTCTGGCCCGTGGAAGGCTACGAGGCCGCGTTCGCCGCCGGCCAGAACCCGCCCAGCTACGACAAGCAGTTTGTGCGCGACTGGCTGGAGCAGGCCACGGTGAATGGCCAGCCGTGGGACAAGACCGCGCCGTCGCCGGCCCTGCCGCAGGACGTGATCGAAAAGACCGCAGCCAAGTACCGCGAGGCACTCACCCGCCTGACGCTGGCCTGACCGATCCGTCAGGCCTGATCGTTCAGGCCCTCGAGGTGTTCGGGGTGCTCGCCAGTGGGGTCGGGGGGCAGTTCATCGGGCATCGCCAGGGACGCGCGTGCGGCCATGGCGTCTGCGGCCCACCCCTGGAGCACCTGGGCCACGTCACCCACGCCGATTTTTTTCAGGGCCGAGAACAGTGTGATGCCCACATCGGCCTCGTCCGTCACGACGGTACCCAGGGCCTCCTGGGCCTTGGCCAGCGATTCGGCCTGCTCTTTCTTGTTGAGCTTGTCGGCCTTGGTGAGCAGCACCAGCAGCTTGACCTCGCCCGAGCGCACGCGCGGCGCCACGAAGGACAGCAGTTGCAGATCGAGCTCGGTGAAACCGTGGCGCGAGTCGACCATCTGCACCACGCCGGTCAGGTTGCGGCGTATTTCGAGGTAGCGCGCCATGACCTGCTGCCAGCGCACCTTGGCCTCGCGCTCGACGGCGGCGTAGCCGTAGCCGGGCAGGTCGGTCCAGACCAGGTTGGGGGCGTCTTTGGGGCCCACCTCGAACAGGTTGATGTGCTGGGTGCGCCCCGGGGTCTTGGAGGCGTAGGCCAGTTGGCGTTGCTGGGCCAGGGTGTTGATGGCGGTGGATTTGCCCGCGTTGGAGCGGCCCACGAAGGCGACTTCGGGCAATTCATTGACCGGCAGCTGGTTGAGCTGGGCCGCCGTGGTGAGGAAGCGGGCCGTGTGCGCCCAGGCCAGCGCCAGACGGGCCGGGTCGGCGGTCGCTTCATCGCCCCTGTTCAGGGCGGGCGCCGGTGGCGTCTGGCTGCGCTCGGAGTGTCGCGGATTGGATTTGGGGCGGGGGTTTGCAGGACGGGGCATGGGGCATTGTAAAATCTTTGGGTTTGGCCTTGAACCTGTCTGCCAAGACAATTCAAGGTTGCTCCCCACCACACACACTGCCCCTACGCCATGAAGCGCTTTTCTCACCTGATTGCCCTTGCCTCGGTGGCCCTGTCTATGTCTGGCGTGGCCCATGCCCAGAGCAAGCCTGATCTGGCGGCTGGTGCGGCCAAGGCCGCCGTCTGCATGGCCTGTCACACCGCAGACGGCAGCCGTGGTTTGGCTGCCAACCCGATCCTGCAAGGTCAGCACCCCGAGTACCTGGTCAAGCAATTGACCGAGTTCAAGGAAGGCAAGCGCAAGAACGCCGTGATGAATGGCATGGCCGCCCCGCTGTCCACCCAGGACATGATCGACATCGCCGCCTTCTTTGCCAGCAAGAAGCCCGTGCCGGGCCAGGCCCGTGATGCCGAGTCCGTCAAGCAGGGCGAAAGCATCTGGCGCGGTGGCATCGCCAAGAAGGGCGTGCCGGCCTGTGCGGGTTGCCACAGCCCCAACGGCGCGGGCATTCCGTCGCAATACCCCCGCCTGGGTGGTCAGCACTATGACTACACCAAGGCCCAGCTGGTGGCGTTCCGTCAGGGCGAGCGCACCAACAACGCCCAGATGACGGCGATCGCGGCCAACCTGAGCGACAAGGAAATCCACGCGCTGGCCGACTACATTGCCGGCCTGCGCTGAGACGCATGGCCGACCAGCCGGGGCACTCAGAGCCCCGGTTGTCCATGACACCACACAGACAGGCGGGCCCCTGATGCAGGGTGGTCCGCCTTTTTACTTTTTGGCCACCAGGCGCCATGCCCACGCACATGAGTGATGCTTCCGTGACCACCACCTTGCCTGGCCGACACGCCGGGCGCGAAGCCATCGAGCTGCTGGCCTCGATGCGCTTTGCGATCGCCCTGCTGACGGTGATCTGCATCGCTTCGGCCATCGGCACGGTCATCCTGCAAGGTGAGCCGCTGGTCAACTACGTGGAGCAGTTCGGCCCCTTCTGGGCCGAGGTGTTTGGGGTGCTGGGCCTGTACCGCATCTACAGCGCGCCGTGGTTCCTGGTCATCCTGGCCTTCCTGGTGGTGTCCACCAGCCTGTGCATCGCCCGCAACACGCCCAAGATCCTGGCCGACTGGCGCACCCACAAAGAGCAGGTGCGCGAGCAGGCCTTGCTGGCCTTCCATCACCACGCCGAAGGCGAGATGCCGGGCTCGCTGGACGATGGGCGCCAACGGGTGCAAGGGCTGTTGCAGGCCCGTGGATGGTCCATCAAGACCGAGCGCCGCGAGGCCAGTGCCCGCGGGGCGGCCGGCATCATGTTCGGGGCGCGACAGGGCGCGGCCAACAAGCTGGGTTACCTGGCGGCGCACGGTGCCATCGTCCTGATCTGCCTGGGCGGGCTGTTCGATGGCGACCTGCTCATCAAGTGGCAGGCCTGGGCCAAGGACCTCACCGTGTTCCAGGGGCCGGGCGACGACATTGAACGCAGCAAGCTGGGGGTGGACAACCCCTCGTACCGCGCCAACCTGTTCGTGCCCGAGGGGCAGCGCACCAACGCGGCCGTGGTGCAGATGAGCGATGGCATGCTGCTGCAGCCCCTGCCGTTCGACGTTGAGCTCAAGAAGTTCATCGTCGAGTACTACAGCACGGGCATGCCCAAGCGCTTTGCCAGCGAGGTGCGCATCCACGACCCGGCCAAGCCGTCGCCGCAGGACTTCACCATCGAGGTCAACCATCCGCTGGTGTACGACGGGGTGACCTTGTTCCAGTCGAGTTTCGAAGACGGGGGCTCGTCGGTGACCTTGCAGCCTGTGCGCCTGGATGGCCGCTCATTGGGCGCGCCGCCGCCGGTGGACGCGCAGGTGCGCGGCCCGGCCGTGCGCATGCCCGACGCCTGGTGGGGCGGGCAAGGCAAGCGCCTGGAGGTGTCCGACCTCAAGCTCATCAACGTGGAGGACCTCAGCCAGGCGCAGCGCGTGCTGCCTGAAGACGAGGCGGCCCAGGCGGCATCGGCGGCCACCGAGGACTGGGCGACGGGGCTGGAAAAGCACCTGGGGTCGGGCGCCAAGAAGCCGGGCGACAAAAAGCTGTTCAACCTGGGGCCCGCCGTCAGCTACAAGCTGCGTGACGAGGCCGGGCAGGCCCGCGAATTCCACAACTTCATGATGCCCGTGACGCTGGACGGGCATGCGGTGTTTTTGCTGGGGGTGCGCGACACCCCGGCCGAGTCTTTCCGCTACCTGCGGGTGCCGGCTGACGAGAACATGCGCATGGACGGGTGGCTGCGCCTGCGTGCGGCGCTGGGTGATGCCGGCCGGCGCGATGAAGCGGCCCGCCGGTTTGCCCTGGGCGCCGCACCGGCAGGTCGCCCGGAGGTGGCCGAGCAGTTGCAGATGTCGGCGCGGCGCGCGCTGGAGTTGTTCTCTGGCGCGGTGTATCCGGTGCCCCCCCAGCCAGGGCAGCCCGAGCCACCCACGGGCGGGCTGGCGGCCTTGTCCACCTTCATCGAGGCGGCGGTGCCCGAAGCGCAGCGCGAAGCCACGGCGGCCACCTTGATCCGCATCCTCAACGGCTCGTTGCTGGAGCTCTACCAGATGAGCCGGGCTGAAGCCGACCTGCCGCCGGCCAGCATGGCCGATGAGAGCACGCGCAGCTTTTTGACCCAGGCGGTGCTGTCCTTGTCGGATGCGGCGTTCTTTCCCGAGCCGGTGATCTTCACGCTCGGCTCGTTCGAGCACCGGCAGGCCAGCGTCTTCCAGGTCACGCGCACACCTGGGCGCAATGTGGTCTATCTGGGCTGCCTCTTGCTGATCATCGGCGTGTTTGCGATGCTCTACATCCGTGAGCGTCGGGTGTGGGTGTGGGTGTCTGATGATGGCGCGGGCCGCACACGCTGGCGCATGGCTCTGTCGTCCACCCGCCAGACGTTGGATGTGGACCAGGAGTTTGCCGAGTTGAAGCAGGCCCTGGCGGCGCCCACCGCCTGAGCCACGCGGCCGTGTTCCCGGATCGTCTTTGAATCTTGTCAGGAATCGAACCATGTCACTGAGTACCACCACCACCGCCCGTGTGGCCCCGGGCCTGCCCGCCGGGCGTGACGTCTGGGACTGGCTGTTTGCGCTGTTGCTGGTGGGCACGGGGGCCTACGCGTGGCAACTGCTGCACCTGCACATGGACGTGTACGAGAAGGCCATCCTGGTGGGGGCCGTGCCCTGCCTGATCGCGCTGGGCTGGTTCTGGCGCCCGCTTCGCCCCTTGATGGTGGGGGTGGGGCTGGCCACGGGGGTGGCCATCTTGCTGTATCGCCGGGCGCTGGACGACCACGGCGCCGATCTGGCCGTGGGCGAGCAATTGTTCTTGTTGAAGTATTTGCTGTCGTCTCAGAGCGCCATCTTGTGGATGAGCCTGCTGGTGTTCATGAGCACGGTGTTTTACTGGATCGGTGCCATCTCGGGCGGCCACACGCCCACCCGCCTGGCTTCGCGCATGGCCTGGGCCAGCGTGTTTTTTGGCGTCACGGGCTCGATGGTGCGCTGGTTTGAAAGCCACCAGATCGCGCCGGACATCGGCCACATCCCGGTGAGCAACCTCTACGAAGTCTTTGTGCTGTTTGCGTGGCTCACCACCGCCTACTGGTTGTACTACGAAGACCGCTTTGCCCGCATGGGGCGCGACCTGGGCTCTCTGGGGGCCTTCGTGATGCTGGTGGTGAGCGCCTCGGTGGGCTTCTTGCTGTGGTACGCCCTGGAGCGCGGCGCACACGAGATCCAGCCCCTGGTGCCGGCCCTCAAGAGCTGGTGGATGAAACTGCACGTGCCGGCCAACTTCGTGGGCTACGGCACGTTCGCCCTGGCGGCCATGGTGGCCTTTGCCTACCTGATCAAGGTGCGTGCGCAGGAAACCTCGTGGGTGAAGTTGCTGCCCTTGTGGCTGATGGGCGTGATCTTGTGCTTCGAGCCGCTGGTGTTCCGTTCGCGCCCTGAGGGCGAATCACCCCTGAGCAGCTACTGGGCGGTGTACTTTGGTGTGTCGGCCCTGATCGTGGCGGCCATCATCATGGCCCGCCAGCGTATTGCGCCCCGCCTGCCCGACCTGTCGGTGCTGGACGACGTGATGTACAAGGCCATCGCCGTGGGCTTCGCCTTCTTCACCATCGCCACCATCCTGGGGGCCTTGTGGGCGGCCGAGGCCTGGGGCGGCTACTGGAGCTGGGACCCGAAGGAAACCTGGGCCCTGATCGTGTGGCTGAACTACGCCGCCTGGCTGCACATGCGCCTCGTCAAGGGGCTGCGTGGTGAGTTCGCTGCCTGGTGGGCGCTGGTGGGCCTGCTGGTCACCTCGTTCGCCTTCCTGGGGGTGAACATGTTCCTGTCGGGGCTGCACTCTTACGGTTCGCTGTGAGCGGCCCCCATCCCGCGCACCCACCGGCCGCGCGCTCGTGGCTGACCCCGGCGATCCTGGCGCAGTTGCGCAGCGACCCGTGGTTCAGCCACCTGCCGCCTGAATTCGAGGCCGAACTGCTGGCCGTGGCCGTGCAGCGCCGACTGCAGGCGGGTGAGCATCTGTTTTTTCGCGGTGATCCGCCAGATGGCCTGTACGCCATCCTGGAAGGCAGCCTGCGCATCTCTGGCGTGACCGAGGCGGGCAAAGAGGCCATCTTGTCCTTGATCGACGCACCGGCCTGGTTTGGCGAGATCTCGGCGTTTGATCAACTGCCGCGCACCCACAACGCCTGTGCTGAAGGGGCGGTGCGGGTGCTGCACATCCCTCATGCCGACCTGATGGCCTTGCTGGCCCGCCAGCCCCTGTTCTGGCGCGAGCTGGGCGTGCTGATGGCCTTGCGCATGCGCCTGGCCTTCATCAACATGGAAGACATGGCCCTGCTGCCCTCGGAGGTGCGCCTGGCGCGCCGCCTGGTGTGGTTGGTGGAGGCCTCGGGCCAGGTGGCCGACGTGGGGCCGTGGGTGGTGCCCATCAGCCAGACGCAGTTGGGCATGATGCTGTCGCTGTCGCGGCAGACGACCAACCAGGCGGTCAGCGCCCTGGCCTCGCAGGGTCTGGTGCGCGTGGCCTACGGGCGCATCGAGGTGCTCGACCGCGTTCGCCTCATGGAGGCGGCAGCGCTGTCAGACACCGAACGGCAGATCCTGGCGCAGTTGAGGGCCTCCGAGCGGCGCTGAGGGGGCGGGGCTGCCGAGGCCAGTCACACCGCTTCAGGCCAGCGCCTGCAAGATGCGGCTCACGGTCTGCGACAGGGCCTCGTCGGGGTCATGGTTGGCGTGGCGCTGCGCAAACGCCTGGGCCTGACGGCGGTGGTGGGTGTCGTCCAGGCACTGCTGCAGCCATTGCCGGGCAGCATCCACCGAGAGGCCTTCGGGGGCCACCGCCCCGGCGCCCAGCCGCTCGATGGCCATCGCAAACAGCCCCTGGTCGACGTGTCGGGGGTGGCTCAACACCGGCACCCCCGCCAACAGGCACTGGGTGGACACGCCGCTGTTGCCGTTGGTGATGGCCAGCGAGGTGTGGGGCAGCAACTCGGGCAGGTGCAGCGGCTGGGTGTGCAGGTGCAGGCCAGGACGGGGCGGTGGTGTGGCAGGGGCCTGGCCCTGTTGACGGGGGATCACGCAGTGCACCTCGGCCGGCAAGGCGGCCAGGGCGTGCAGCAACTCGGACAAGCCCGCGGTGTGTGGATGCAGGTAGGCCAGCACCTTGGCCCCGGCAGCGTTCGACCATCGGGCCTGCTGCGCTTGTGAGAGGCCGGTGATGGGGCCCACGTACACCTGCTGGGGGCGGTCGGGCCGCTGAGGATATTGGTCCAGCTCGGGGAAGGTGTCCAGCAGCGACAGGGCGTGGTCGTACACGCTGCGCATGGACACCGCCGGGCCTGTCCAGCCCAAGGCCGTCAGGGCCTGGGCAATGCGTGCGTCCAGCTGGGTTTCGCTGGCCATCAGCTCGCTTTCAGGCACGGCATGCCAAGGGGTGAAGGCGGGCCAGGGGCATTGGGCCGGGGGCACGGCAAAGCCATTGCCCAGCACCACACTGGGTTGGCCGGCCAGTCGGCTGGCCAGCAGCGCGGTGGGGGCGTGGTCGGTCACCACCAGGTCGATCGCCAGGCCGTTGATCATGCTCAGCCAGGCCTTCAGGCGGGCCGCCAGATCGTCTGGCTGGTCAAAACCACAGCTCAAAAGCATGCTGGCGTGGTTGTCCGGCCGTGCGCTGGTTCGTGCCGGTGCGTGGCGCGGCGCTTGAATGATCTGCAGCGGGTCGTCCCAGCGCAGCGCCTGGGGCAGCGCCACGGTCTTGAGCGCCAGGGTGACCCGTGCGCCCCGGTGCATCAGGGCGCGGCCCAGGCGCAGGCAGCGCGCGATGTGGCCGTACGACTGGCCCAGCTCCCAGGCGATCAGGATGTGTGGCGGCGTGGCGGGCATGGAGGGCAGGGTGCAGGCAGGGCGAGGGCTGGTGGGGGTCTATGATGGGCCATGCCAGCCATTTCTGCGCTTCAGGCCTGACAGGTCTTGGCCGATATCACCACATGATTCATGCGATTTGCGATCCACAGGGCCATGTCGTGAGCCTGCACCGTGAGCCGGTGCCGGGCAGCGAGCCCCTGGGGCTGGAGCACCCCGAGGTACAGGCCTTTTTGAAGGCCGATGGTGCGCGCGGTTTTGCCGCCCTGGACGCCGACCTGGTGCGGGTGCTGGAAGACCTGATCGACGCGTTGATTCGCCTGAACGTGCTGCGCATCACCGACCTGCCGCTGGAAGCGCAGACCAAGCTGTTTGAGCGCAAGCACTTTCGGGATGGCATGCAGAACCGGGCCTTGCAGCTGTTCGCCCCCGACGACCCCGATGCCGCCTGAGCCTGGCGTTCAGAGCACGCGGTGTTGCAAGGCGGGCAGTTGGTGCCTGACGGCCGATTGCCGCGCCTGGTCGATGTCGGCCAGCACCACGCCATGGCCTTCCTGGGCTTGAACGGCCAGCACCTTGCCCCAGGGGCCCACCACCATGCTGTGCCCGTGTGTGCGCCGCCCGCTGGCGTGCAGCCCACCTTGCGCGGGCGCCAGCACATGGCACAGGTTTTCAACGGCGCGGGCGCGCAGCAGCAACTCCCAGTGGGCCTGCCCGGTGGTGTCGGTGAAGGCCGCAGGCAACACGATGAGGTCAAGCGGTTGCGAGCGACCCAGGGCGCGAAACAGCTCTGGAAACCGCAGGTCGTAGCACACCGACAGGCCCACCCGCCACGTGTGGCCATCGCGTGAGGGCAGGTCGAACGCCACCGGCTGGGCGCCGGGCATGAGCACGGTGGCCTCGTCGTAGCGGCGTTGTCCGTCGTCGAAGCAGAACAGGTGGATCTTGTCGTAGCGCGCCACCCGCTCGCCACGGGGGTTGTAGACCAGGGTGCTGTTGTAGACCCGGCTACCATCGTCCAGCGCCGTGTCTGCCCGCAGTGGCAAGGTGCCGGCGATCAGCCAGACGCCATGCTCACGCGCCGTTTCGGCCAGGATGTGCTGCATGGGGGTGCTGGGGGTGGCCGGCCAGGCGGCATCGGCCAGGGGCTCGGCGATGGCCAGTTTGTCGGCGTCGCGCAGGCCCATGAGGCAGAAGTACTCGGGCAGCGCCACCAGTTCGGCACCGGACTGCGCCGCCTGGGCGATCAGGCCGCGGGCGGTTTCAAAGTTGGCGTGCACGTCCGGCGTGGACACCATCTGGATGGCAGCGACTTTCATGACGAACCTCTCGGGATCTGCCCGGTCATCATGCGGGACGGGTGCGCTCAGGCGCAAGTGGGGATGGTGCTCATGCACCACAGCGCATCGGGCGGGGTCATGGCCCCGCGTCGAAATCCACTTCGACTTCCATGCGCGTGCGCACCGCCTGTCCGGATCGTTCGCCAGGCAGAAAGCGTGCGGACAGGAAGGCCGAGCGAGCGGCCTCCACCATGGCCGGCACGAGCGCGCTGTCCAGGGCCTCGACGCGGCGAACCGTGCCGTGTTCGTCGATGTAGATGGCCAGCCGACCGCTGCGGCGCCCAGGCAGATTCCAGTGCGCGGGGTAGTCGATGATCACCGGCGTCTCGGGACGCGGCCCGACCGTGAGCAGGTGCCGGGGCAGGTAGTCGTTGAAGCCGCCTGACGTTTGCTGAGCGGCGTTCATCGGCGGATCGGCCGTCGTGACGGGCTCAGTGGGCTCAGTGGGCTCTGGCGATGTTGGGGGCGATGCCGGGGCCGACGGTGAGCTCGGGCGGACCAGACTCACCTGCCGTACTTGCCACGTGGGCGGCGCGGACGGCGTGGGCTGCGTCGGCGGCAACATCGCGCGGGCCCCACCCTGCTGCCAGGTCAGCCCGTGGCCCACGCCCCCCGTGCCTGAGCCGGCGGCCAGCAGCCACAGGTGCGCTGTGGTGACCACAGCCACCATCACCGCCAGCAGGCTTTGCTGCTTGGTGGGCATGAGGCATCACTGCGGCGTGGGCACGATCTCACGCCACGAGGTGCGGCGCAGGCCGCCGGCACTGCTGGGAGCGGTCACGTGGTCTCTCAGGGTCACGGTGCCATCCGAGTTGGTGATGACCTGCCGGGTCTTGGTTTCACCGTCCACCTGCAGGGTGCTGATGCCCATCACGGCTTTATCCGACTTGGTGGCGGCCACTTGATCACCGGCGCGCTCCGAGACGTAACTGCCCGTGCGGATGTTCAGATCGAACAGCCACGAGTAACCACTGCCGGAACAAGCTGAGGGCGAAGGCACCAGCGTGGCCAGGGTCAGTGTGTCAAATGCCAGGCTCATGGGCACGAACACGCGCTCACCGGCGCTCGGCAGGTCCAAGTACCAGCCCGCCACGCCGCTTTGTCCCCAGTCCACCGTGTTGGCCGAGATCGTTCGGCTGGCCGGTGCGCCCGTTGTGGCATTGGCCTGCACCTCGGTGAGTGTCTGTTGTACAAGCGCCCCAGCGTTGGCTCGTACATCACCCCATCCAGTGGTGCTGCTCAGCGGGTCTTTGATGCCGTACACGCTTTGGGTGCTGCTGAGGTCTGCGGCATCGCTCAGGCCCAGGTAACGGCCGGTGCCCACCAGCACCACAGCCTGCCCTTCGATCTTGGCCAACTCGGGGCGCACGGTGATTGGCTGGCCCTGGCCATTGGCCACAAAACGTGCCACGCGGAAGGAGCGGGTGTCCGTGGACGAGGGGCCGGGCGCCGCCAGGTCTTCCGCGGTGCCGGCATTGAAGCGCCACAGGTTGCCCAGCATGTCGCCCGCGTAAAAACGTGCGGCGGTGTTGTCGCTGGGGCGCTCGATCCACGCATTGAGCTTGTTGAGCCCGCTGGGGGAGCCGCTGCTGCCCACCGCGGCACCGTCCACGAGCGTCGGGATCTTGTACATGACCTGGCCGCTGTGGGCGTTGAGGATGTACAGGTAGCCATTGCCGCTGTTGTTGAGCCCCGAGGTGAACGCCACCACCCAGGTCGGCGTGCCTTCGGCGTCAGGCACTTTGGTGATCACTGGGTTGCCATAGCTCAGACCCATGTCGGCATCGCTGAATTCCCACAGGCTGCTGGGGCTGCTGGGGTTGGTGATGTCCAGCGCGTAATAGCCGCGGCCACCGGCGCCAAAGCCACCCACCAGGATGGTGCTCCACTCAGGCTCGTCCGTGCCTGAGGCTTCGGCACTCAGGCTGATGTCACCCACCACCGGGGTGCCGTTGACGAAGAAGCGGTGCTTGCTTCTGTATTCGGTGTCGGCCAGGCGGTAAAGCTCGCCCATGATGGCGCGCGGGACGTAGGCCCACAGCTCGGTGCCGCCGGCCTGGCACGTGGAGCCCGTTCCCGTTTTGGCGGAAAACGCGTGCAACATGCCATCGTTCGCTGCGGCATACACCACCGGACAACGGCTGTTCTGGTTGGCCTTGAAGCTGTTGTAGCCATCGTCGGTGTAGGTGAAGGGAGGCTTGCCCACGAAGACAGGAGAGGCATCCACAATGGGCCCCAGCACCGATTCGCGATCGCGGTAAAGCGTACCTTCCAGGCTTTGATCTCCCCGGATGAAATTGACCAAGTTGGCACCGCTGGCGGTCTCGCGCTCATTCGTATCCAGGTCTGCGCATTGGGTGGGGATGCTGGGCTTGCCGCACAGGTTGTTGAAGTGGGCTGTCAGCGTGGCGGCATCGGCGTCGGCGCTGAGGTTGTCATACGTGAACGATGTCAGCGCGCGGCTTTCCGTGCCGCCGGCGTCGACCGAGCGGCCCATGTAGTAAATCGCGCGTGAGGTTGCACTGACACTTGCCAGCAGCGTGGCGGCATCCCAATCCGGGTTGTCACTGAAGGTGGTCTTGTCCTCTTCTAGGGTGAAGGCCTTCAAGCTGCCATCCCAGTCCACTGTGCGGTACGAGCCCACAAAAATCTGGTCGGTGCCCAGCACCGGGCGCAGAGAGCTGGACGCGGCCGAGGCACCAGCGCCTGATTGTCGATTGATCTCGTCGAAAGCTGACTTCAACGATTCGGCCAGGTCGCCTGGATCGCTGGCTGCGTAGTAGACGCCGCCGCCATTGACTGCGGCGTGCCACAGGTCGTCGATGGTGGTGGCCTTGCCAGAGGTGGGTTTGGGCCAGTTCTTGGCGCCGCTCTTGAGGTCGGCAAAGTCGCCTGAGGTCTGGCTCTCGTAGTTGGGGTCGTAGCGCAACGTGCCACTCACGCCAAACCCCAGCGTGAAGGTGGTCATGAGGGGCAAGGTCGGCACCCCTGCTCCTGACACGGGCCCCACGGCGTCGCGGGCCAACGGCGCGAGGTGGTAGTACCGGGCCACGTCGGCCAGGGTGTTGGTGCTTTCGGCCGTGACGGTTTGTGTGGTCGACGCTGGCGTGGCAGGGGGAGTGCTGGAGCAGGTGTCCCACGGGCCAGTGTTGGTGGTGGTGGTGGTGGTAGAGCCGGTGACTGTGGTGACGGTTTCTTCGAGTGTGTGGCGATAAGTGGGAGAAAAGCCGAAGAAACCGCACCCGAAGTTGCTGATCTTGACGGACGATGTGAACGCGTAAGTTCGGGTGACGGTGGTGTTGATGACGCCACCGTCGAACACCGGTCTGTTGGCGCTGCTGTCCCAGTTGCCGATCGCGTTGCCATCCAGGCGCTGAGGGTCGCTGGTGTCGTTCCAGTAACCGTCGGTGGTCAGTACGGTGTAGTTGCGCTGGCAGGACAAGGTGGCGGCTGGTACCGGATCCGTCTGCCCACTCAGTTCGTTACCGTAGTAGCGGCCCGCCTTGGCCAAGGCCCGCCGCAAAGGCGTTGAGCCCGTCGCGTTGGCGCTGTACAGGTTGCTGTAAAACAGCACACGTTGCGCGCTGTCGAAGTCGGCGATGTTGGCAAACTCTCCCAGTTCGTTGCTGACGCCACCGTTGAAGTTGCCCGATGCATCGTTCAAGGTCCCAAAGCCCACACGATAGTTGCTGTCCATGGCCTCGACGGCCCTGCCCGCCGCGCTGCGCATGGCCAGGATTCTGGTGCGGTAGTAGCTGTACCAGTTGGCGTAGTTTTGCTGCGCTTCGGTCTCAAGGCCAGAGACGTTGACCCGCGTGAACGTGGTGTTGCTTTGATTGTTGTTGGCCTGGGCGTTGGTGCGACACTCCTGAGAGAAGGTGTTGCTGGTCAGGTTGCCTTCGCTGTTGTACGTCCAGTTCAGCCGAGGTTGACTGCCTGTGTAATTGAAGTAGTAGGAGCTGCTCAGGTTTTGCGTGCTGAGGATGCCCAGTCGCCAATCTGATTTGCTGCCGTCGTGCATCGACGAAAAAGTCAGCACGAATGTGTTGACCTTGTTGGCTGCATTGGTGACGGTGCCACTCAGCCACAGCGCGGGGTTGCTGCGGCTGAGGAAAGCCACACGCGTGCCCACGGCCAGGTTGCTGCTCAATGTCACCGTCACAGTGACACTGCCGTCTGGCAAGCGCGTGTCGATCGCGCCATCATAGTTGACTGTGTTGCTGCTGAAGGCTGGACGAAAGCCATCCGACCACGCGGCACTGATCGGCATGTTCGGGTAGTTGCGACCGTCGGGGGTGACCGGTGGGTCGTATGTCGTGTTCGGGTTGTAGGCTGAACTGTTGCACTGACTGCTGCGGCAGCCGTACATCCTGAAATCACTGCTGGCTTCGCATTGCGAGGCGTTGTTGAAAGGCGCCAGGGCGTCAGGTGTGTAGTCCCACCGCATCGAGCCCGAGTTGTCCAGCACGAACATGATGTTGGGCTTGTCCTGCACCTCGTTGGTGATCAGCGGCGTCTGGCTGATGTCGGTGTCGGCATTGGCCCAGCCTGCGTTCGCCGCGAGGAGGAGGGTGATCAGGTGTCGTGCAAGAGGGCGTGTCAACATGGGTGTACTCCGGCAGTGTCAACGCTGAACAATCGTTTCGGTGTAGGTGGTGGTGTCGCGCGCCCCCTGGGCGCGTACCACGACGCGGTAGAGGATGCCTTCGGCCGTGGCGGTGAGCGGTTCTGGCCGGCTGTAATCCACCGCGCTCTTGTCCTGGGCCTCGCCCGCAGCTTGTGACGCGGGACGCACGCAGTCATTGCCCGTCGCCGCACCTGCGTTGCGGCACAGCCGGGTGATGCTGTAGCGCACATTGCCCAGCATGATGGTGCCTTGCCCATTGGGGGCTGGCCCGAAGATGAACAACTCGTTGCCAGGGGGGCATGGGTTGCCTGCGGCCACCCCTTCGGCCACCGTGATCGCACATTGCCCGTTGCCAGGGGCGTCGGGCTCGACGTCGTCTCGATCAGCGGAATCCACCAACGGCAGTTGGGCCTCAGGTGTCTGGATCGCCGTGGCCGTGGCTGCGTACAGCGCCGCACCGTCAATGGCGCCCTCCAGTGCGGTGCCATTGGCGGCCTGCTGGTCCAGCCACCGAATGGCCTCCTGGGTGCCTTGTTCAGCCAGGGCGGTCGTTTCTTGTTTGTAGCCCAGGTTGCCCAATACGAGGGTGCTGGTGTCGATCGACCGGATCAGCGCCACCGAAGCCACCGACAAGGCCACCAGGGCAAGCAGTGCAAAAATCAAGGACAGGCCGCGTTGCGAGCGTGTGTTGCCGGGCTTGCTCATGCGGGGCTCCAGACCTGGTTGCGCAGGGGAATCACGGTGTCGAACAGTTTGTAGCGGTAGTTGCGCCAGTCATCAGGATCAGCCGCCAGCACACCGTTGTTGGCCTGGTCGGCGCCCAGGCTGATCGACAGGCATTGCTGCACCGAGCCCACCACCGTGCCGTCTTCATCCTCGGTTTCAGTGCATGACGCAGCGCCGACGATCGTGCCGGCTGTGCCCACGATCCATTGCAGGGGGGTGCTGGTGGCGTAGCGCACCTGCCCATCGATGTTTTCCGGACGTTCCACGCGGTCGCTGCGTGCAACGATGGCCAGCCGCAAGTTGATCACCCGGCCCCATCCCGCCGCGCCATCGTTGGGTGCCGTCGGGGTGTAACGGTCGACAGCGCCGTCGCTGTTGTCGTCGATGCCGTAATAGGCCACCATGCGCACAATGCCGCGCGCCACCTCTTCGGTCACCCAGTTCAGGGTCGCGCGGTCAAAGCGGCGCATTTGCAGCACGTTGGTGGTGGGGTCCAGCCGGTATTCGCGCAGGTCGGGCCAATCGCCCAGGTTGACCAGGCTGGTGACGTCATCGCTGAAGCCGCCTGGCGGGGTCGCCGCGTCAGTGTCCTCACCCAGGCTTTCCACACTGGGGGTGATCTTGCGGTCTGCTTCGTTCAAGGTGCCCGCAGTGAAAGCCAGGCACCAGGCGGCGTTGCCGCTCCAGTCTCGGCGTGCAGCCATCATCACCGTGTTGGCTGCGAGGCCCAGGGTGGAGCCCACGACGAAGCCATTGCTGGCATTCGTGGTGATGGCATTCAGTCCTCGTGGGGCAGAGTAACCGCCTGCGCCGCTGGAGAATGTGCGGATGATGATGTTGCGCTCGCCCACCGCCTTGCCCGCCTCGGCCGCCGGGGTGATGATCTCGACGGGCAACAGCCTCAAGACCCCGTTGACGGCGGCATTGGGGGCGCCAGGCCAATTGATGGGGCAGCCGCGGTCGCCGCTGTGACCGATCAGGCCATAGCCCGCCGACTGGATCGTCTGGCTCAGCATGTACAGGGCCGTGGCGCCATTGATCTGCGCGTCAGAGCCGCTGGTGGTGGTGCGATTCTGGCTGTCTGCATTGATCATGACCTGCGCCACGATCAGGGTGGTGACCAGGCCCAGCACCATGGCCACCATCAGCTCGATCAGGGTCATGCCGCGTTGAGGCGGTGTGGGGGTGACTGAAAGCATGGCAGGCCTCATGAGGTGCTGATCTGAGAGGCGATCCGGTGGCGGCGCGGCGTGCCGTTGGCGGGGGTCCAGGTGATGACGATCTCGGCCATCCGTCCTTGTCCGCTCGCCGCCGGCAAGATGTTGATTTGCCCCAAGCCACTGGGCAGGCGGGTGCTGACCTTTTGTTGCCACGTCACGCAGGGGTCGTGGCTGTTGCAGGCCGCTTCATCGTAGTTGCCCAGGTTTTTGATGTCGCCCCACATCAAGCCCAGGGCTTCATTGGCAAGGAAACTGGCTTCTGCGCGCAACTCGGCTTCTGTCTGCGCCCTGGTCATGCTGCCTTGCAGGCCCACGAGGGCCAGCACACCAAAGCTGAAGATCAGCACGCTGACCAGCACCTCCAGCAGCATGACACCACCTTGGTGGGTACGGCCTGGTGTGTTGCGGCCCGTGGTTGGCATTGATCGCATGGAATGATTCATGTCAGCCCCCGCTACCCGTGTTGGCACTTTGGTCTGT
Source organism: Aquabacterium sp. A3 (assembly GCF_038069945.1). Taxonomy (NCBI): domain Bacteria; kingdom Pseudomonadati; phylum Pseudomonadota; class Betaproteobacteria; order Burkholderiales; family Sphaerotilaceae; genus Aquabacterium; species Aquabacterium sp. A3. Next base: position 26,725 of record NZ_JBBPEV010000002.1, read on the forward strand.
GCCGTCGCCGGCACCTGCGCCATCGCCACCACCGTCGCCACCGCCATCGTCCACGTCGTCATCCGGGTCTCCGGCACCGGGGCAGGCGCGGGCGTCGTCGGCGTCCTGAATCGACTGGTCACAGCGCCGCATGCCACCGCTGGCGTCCAGGTCCAACTGCAGGGGGCGATCACCTTCGCTGGCGGTGCTGTAGGCCACCACGACGCGGTTGAGGTTGGCCGCCGGATTGGCGGCGCTGGTCACCACGCGGCCCAGGCCATCGAAGGTCACGCTGCTGGCGGCGGCGCCAGAGCCGCTGTTGCTGGCGGTCACGCCAATGGCACCGCCGCCTTGGCCCAAGCTGCCGCGCGCCACGATCATGGGCGACACCGTGAGGGAATCGGCCGTGCCACATTCGCCCGCAGGGCTGTCCACGCTGATCACCCAGCCGTTGGCATCGCCGCCGTTGGTCAAGGTGCAGTCAGCGTCCATGGTGCCCGGCGTGGGCAGGTTCACCAGCCAGAAGGTGATCTGGCGATTGCGGCGAACCGCTTCGTTGCGGGCCTGCTGCAGCCCGTTTTGAACGGTTTCAGTCACGTTGCGCAAGCGGGCATTGCGCAGCCAGTCGGAGATGCTGGGCGTGGCGGCCAAGGTGAGCAGGGCCAGCACGGCCATGGTCACCACCAGCTCGATGAGGGTGAATCCGCGCTTCATAGCCACCTCAATTGCAGTCGGCAGCCGACTTGGATGCCCAGCATGTCAGGGCCACGTTGGCCCCGGCGAACTGGGTGGTGCCCTGGGCGCCGCTCTGGTCGATGGTGTAGTCGTAGCCGATGACGCTGCCGCTGTTGCCGGCGGCCGTCAGCGTGTAGGTCTGCCCGTTGCCGGCGGCCACGCAGCTGTAGGTGAAGTTGTCAATGCGCCCCCCCAGCTCTGCGGCGGTCAGCGCGGCGGCGGCGGCCCCGGCACAGGTCACAGCCGCTGCATTGTCTGTGTAGCGGCGGTTGTCCTGGTAGTACTGCTCCATGCGGATGCGGTAGTTCGCCAGGTTGGTGAAGGCCTCTTGCAACTGGCCGCGGCGAACGTAGTCGGTGTACGCCGGATACGCCACGCTGGCCAGGATGGCCACGATGGCCACCGTGATCATCACTTCGATGAGGGTGAAGCCGGCCGCGAACAGGTGCGCGGGCTGAATAGGACGGATGCGGTGCATGCCATGCTCCCGTGAATACACGATTTCATGATCAGCTCGCCTGGTGTTTATGGTGGTGTGCGGCTCGATGTGAGTGGTCGCAGGGTGTGATCTTCGTCACGTTTTCAGGATGTGGGCAGGCGGGATGGCCCTAGCCCCCCATACCAACGGGGGGGTGGTGAACCGTTCGTCACGCCTTGGCGACCGTTGGTCTTACGGGTGTGCTGGGTGCACCACGGGTCATCCCTGACGGTGGCACCAGGCGCTCCATGACCCGGCGTACAACCGGCCCACGGGCCAGCCCGCGTGGGCCATGGCCAGCAGGTTGTGACAGGCGGTCACGCCCGAGCCGCACTGGTGCACCACCGAGTGGGCGGGGCGGCCCGCCAGCAGGGTTTCGAATTCAGCGCGCAGTTGATCGGCGGGCTTGAAGTGGCCGTTGTGCAGGTTCAGCTGGAAGAACCGGTTGGTGGCGCCAGGGATGTGGCCACCGATGGGGTCCAGGGTTTCGTTCTCGCCGCGGAAGCGGTCGGGGCTGCGGGCGTCCAGCAGCCATTGATGGGGTGGCAGGGTTTCGACGTCGGTCGTGGTGAGCACCATCTCGGGCTTGATGTGCACGACCACGTCGCCCGGGGCCGGGGTGGCGGCGAGGGTGTGGCTCACGGTGCCGCCCTGGGCCAGCCAGGCGGGCCAGCCGCCGTCCAGCACCTGCACGTGAGGGTGGCCGGCCCAGTGCGCAAGCCACCACAGGCGCGCGGCCATGGCGCCGCCCATGTCGTCGTAGGCCACGATGCGGGTGTTGGCGCGCACGCCCCAGCGGCGCAGGGTGGCCTGCCAGGCCTCGGGGCTGGGCAGCGGGTGACGGCCCTGGCGGCCATCCGGGGTTTTGGCGCCCGACAGGTCCTCGTCGAGGTGGGCGTACAGCGCGCCCGGGATGTGGCCCTGGGCATGCGCCTGCCTGCCAGCGTCGGTGTCGCTCAGCTGAAAGCGGCAGTCCAGCACCAGCAGGGGTTGGCCAGGCCCTTGCAGCAGGGCCTGTAACGCAGCCGCATCGATCAACGGTGGCAGGGCGGTGGGTGATGGCATGGTCTGGCTTTATGAAGGGATGGGGCTTCAGCGGCGCAACAAACCCTGCAGTGCATCGCACACGGCCTGTGGCGCTTCGTGCACCACCCAGTGCCCCACACCGGGCAGGCGCTGCACGTGCAGATCGGGCACGTGCGTGTCCAGTCCGTTCAGCAGTCCTGGCAGCAGGGCGGTGTCCGCTTCGCCCCAGAGCACGGTGGTGGGCGCGCCCACGCGCACGCTGTCATCGCTGATGTGCAGCGCCTCCAGCGCGCTGTGACCAGGCGCCAGGGGCGAGGCCCGGTAGTAGTTCAGCGGGCCGGTCAGCGGGTGAGGGCTGCCCGAGTCGCCGCGGGACGGTGCCCAATGAGTGCGCAGGCGGTCGACCAGCGCGGGCGACATCACCCCGCCCGCGCCAAACCGCTCGATCAGCGCCAGCAGCCCGGCATGGTCATGCGCGCTCAGGGCCTCCTCCGCGCCCGGTGCGCGCAGGTCGTTCATGTAGGCACTGGCGGCCTGCTGGGCCGGGCAGTGCTTCAGGTCGCGCACGAAGGTGGCCGTGTGCGGCGCATTCAGGATCAGCAGGCGCTGCAGCGACTGGGGGGCCATCGAGGCCAGCGTCCAGGCGATGGCGCCGCCCCAGTCGTGGCCGATGACGGCAGCGGCCGGGGTGTCCGGGGTGGCGGCCTGCAGGCGGATCAGCGCCAGCAGGTCGGCCACCACCTCGTGCGCGCGGTAGGCCTTCACCTCGGTCGGGGTGTGCGAGCCGGGGTAGCCGCGCAGGGCCGGGGCCACGCAGCGGTGAGTTGTGGCGAAGTGGGTGATCACTTCATCCCAGATGAAGGGCCCTTCGGGAAAGCCGTGCAGGAACAGCAGCAGGGGCGCGCCCACGGGGCCAGCCAAGCGGCAGTGCAGGAAGGGCTGCTCGCCCCGGATGGTGACGGGCAGGTCGATGCGCGTCTCGTGAATCACAGGTGTCACCCCAACAGCGCTGGAGGGTCAGAACAGCGCCATGCTCAGCTTGCGCCGGTACTGCTCGATCACCGGGTCGGCCGGGGTGGTTTCCATCTTGCCGGCGATCTCCAGCTTGGGCTTGCCATCGGCGGCGCCAGCGGGTGCGGCGGCCTTGCCTGCAGGCGCCTTGGGCTGAGGCTTGTTCATCACCTCCAGGATGGCCACGTAGGTCTTGCGGGCCAGCTCGTCGCTCCAGGCCTTGTCGCGCATGATGATCTCCAGCAGTTCGTCCATGGCCTGGGTGAACTCGCCGGCGGCCCAGAACAGTTGGGCCAGTTCAAACCGGGCGGCAAAGTCACGCTTGTTGGCGGCAATGGCTTCGGCCAGTGCGGCCGGGGCGCGGCCTTCGCGGGCGGCGGCAAAGGCCTGGATGTAGCGGCCAAAGGCGTTCACGCGCAGCTCGGGCACGGGGCCTTCGGCGCGGGCGGCCACCGGGGCGTAGGTGGCCTGGGCGGCCTCCAGGTCGCCCTCGGCGATCTGCAGCTTGATCAGGTCAAAGCGGGCTTCGTCGTTGGCGGGGTCGCGTGCCAGGGCGTCTTCCAGCAGGGCGCGGGCCGACTCCGGGTGCCCTTGGGCCAACGCGGCTTCGGCCTCCAGGGTTTCATCGGCCGAGGCCAGGGCGTCTTCGCTGGCCACGTGCTGGTCCAGAAAGCCGCGGATCTGCTCGGCGGGCAGCGCGCCCACAAAGCCGTCGATCGGGTTGCCGTCCTTGAACATCACGCAAAGCGGGATGGAGCGCACGCCGAACATCTTGGAGAGCTGCTGCGCGATCTCAGGGTACTGGTCGGCGTTGACCTTGGCCAGGATGAAGCGGCCTCCATATTCGGCTTCGAGCGACTCCAGCACCGGACCCAGCGATTTGCAGGGGCCGCACCACTCGGCCCAGATGTCCAGCAGCACGGGCACATGGACGCTGGCGTCGATCAGCTCGGTTTGGAAGTTTTCGTAGGTGATGTCGATCATGGTGGGCAGACAGGTGGCGCGCGGGCGCGATGGTTGGGGGGAGGCCCTAAAATCCGATCTTTGACGTGGTTCGACGAACGAAGGATGCAGCCGTGACGAATGCCGTGGGCACCAACACTGAACAACAGACCGTGAAGGTCGGGGTCGTCATGGGCTCCAGCAGCGACTGGGACGTCATGCGCCACGCCGCCGACATTCTGACCGAGTTTGGCGTGTCCTTCGAGGCGCAGGTGGTCTCGGCCCACCGCATGCCCGACGACATGTTCCGCTACGCCGAAGCCGCTGCCGATCGCGGCCTGGTGGCCATCATCGCCGGTGCCGGCGGGGCCGCCCACCTGCCGGGCATGCTGGCGGCCAAGACCACGGTGCCCGTGCTGGGCGTACCCGTGCCTTCGCGTCACCTGCAAGGGGTTGACTCGCTGCACTCCATCGTGCAGATGCCCAAGGGCATCCCGGTGGCCACGTTCGCCATCGGCACGGCCGGTGCGGGCAATGCGGCCTTGTTTGCGGTGGCCATGCTGGCCGGCAGTGACCCCGCCCTGCGCGCCCGGCTGGAGGCCTTCCGGGCCCGCCAGACTGAGGTCGCCCGCGCCATGACGAATGACCTGTCGATGGAGCCCAAGGCATGAGCGCCGCCAAGGACTTGATCTTGCCGGGCGCCACGCTGGGCGTCATGGGCGGTGGTCAGTTGGGCCGCATGTTCGTGCACGCCGCCCAAAGCATGGGCTACCGCACCGCCGTGCTCGACGCCGATGCCACCAGCCCGGCGGGCCTGGTGTCGCACGAGCACATCCGCACGCCCTACCTGGACGACGCCGGCCTGGCCGAGCTGGCCCGCGTGTCGGCCGCCATCACCACCGAGTTCGAGAACGTGCCCGCTGCCGCGCTGGACCAACTGGCCGCCACGCGCCCCGTGGCGCCCGCCGGCAGCGCCGTGGCCGTGTGCCAGGACCGCGCCCGAGAGAAAGCGCACTTTGTGGGCTGCGGCGTGGACTGCGCCCCGCACGCCCTCATCGAAACCCCCGAGCAACTGGCCGCCATCACCGACGACCTGCTGCCCGGCATCCTCAAGACCGCCCGCCTGGGTTACGACGGCAAGGGCCAGGTGCGCGTCAAGACCCGCGCCGAGCTGGAGGCGGCCTGGGCCGACCTGAAGCACGTGCCCTGCGTGCTCGAAAAAATGCTGCCCCTGGCCTACGAGGTCAGCGTCATCGTGGCGCGTGGCCGCGATGGTCAGGTGGTGCACTTCCCGCTGCAGCAAAACCTGCACCGCGACGGCATCCTGGCCGTCACCCAGGTGCCTGCGCCCAACGTGACGGCAGCCGTGTCGCAGCAGGCCTACCAGTTTGCTCACCAGATCGCTACGTCGTTGAACTACGTGGGCGTGCTGTGCATCGAGTTCTTCGTGCTGACCGATGGCCGCATCGTGGCCAACGAAATGGCCCCGCGCCCACACAACAGTGGCCACCACACCATCGATGCGTGCGACGTCTCGCAGTTCGAGCTGCAGGTGCGCGCCATGACCGGCCTGCCCCTGGTCGAGCCCGTGCTGCACAGCCCCTGTGTGATGCTCAACCTGCTGGGCGATCTGTGGTTCCCGGTGGTGAATGGCCAGCGCGTGGCCGAGCAGCGTGAGCCGGACTGGGCGGCGGTGCTGGCCCTGTCGGGCACCCACCTGCACCTGTACGGCAAGACCGAAGCCCGCGTGGCGCGCAAGATGGGCCACCTCACCATCACCGGCGACACGCCTGAGGCGGCCCGTGCCACGGCCCTGAAGGCCGCAGCCATCCTGGGCATCGAGCCCTTCTGAGTCGTCAGACCCTCTGAGGCCCCGCCCATGCGCCTGCTCGACCCCCTGCTGCAGCCCGACGCCATCGAGCAGGCCGCCCAACGCCTGGTGGAGGGCGGCCTGCTGGCCCTGCCCACCGAGACGGTGTATGGCCTGGGCGCCCGCGCCGATGACGATGCCGCCGTGGCCCGCATCTTTGCCGCCAAGGGGCGCCCGACCGACCACCCGCTGATCGTGCACGTGCCCAATCGCCACGCGGCCTTGCATTTTGTCTCGGCTTTCCCGCCGGTGGCGCAGCGCCTGGTCGAGGCCTTCTGGCCTGGCCCCCTGACCGTGATCGTGCCGCGCGCGGCCGACATGGCCACGGCGGCGGCCGGTGGCCACGACACCATCGGCTTGCGCTGCCCGGACCACCCGGTGGCGCTGAAGTTGCTCGAGGCCTGCGCCGCGCGCGATGTGCTGGGCGTGGCCGCCCCCAGCGCCAACCGCTTTGGGCGCATCAGTCCCACCCGTGCCGACCATGTGGTCGACGAGTTTCAAGAGGCGGGCCCAGGCCTGGACGAGGTCTGGGTGCTGGATGGCGGCCCCTGCGAGGTGGGCATCGAATCCACCATCGTGGACTGCTCGCGCGGCCACCCCGTGCTGCTGCGCCCTGGGCGCCTGACGCTGGCCGAGATCGAGGCGGTGGCCGGTGAGCCGGTGCAGTGGTCCCGCCCCGAGGCGCCCGATCCCAGCGCCCCCAAGGCCTCAGGCACCCTGATGGCCCATTACGCGCCACGCGCCAAGGTGCGACTGATGACCGAAGGCGAGCTCAACGAGGCCCTGGACGTGCTGGAAACAGAACTGCCGCGCATGCCGGCAGAGTCCCACCGCTGGGTGGTGGCGGTGTATTCACGCAGCCTGTGGGCGCACCGCGCACCCCACCCGGGCGTGTTGCACCGGGCCATGCCGGGGGATGCCATCACGGCGGCCCACGAGTTGTTTGCCGACCTGCGCGACATGGACGCCCATGCCGTGGGTGACATCTGGGTGGAGGCCCCGCCCACCGACCCCGCCTGGGACGGCGTCCGTGACCGATTGAGTCGGGCGGCGGCGGCCTGAGCCGAGTCGTGGCAGACTCACGCCCTGTATCGAAGCCTGTACCGATGGCCCGCCACCAGGGCCTGCCTGTTTGTTCGGAGCCCTCATGCTGCTTGCCGCCTCTGCCGTTTCCCGCCCAACCCTGCGCCGCCTGGCGCTGACCGCCCTGGCCGCAGCCACTCTGGGCTTGAGCGCCTGCGGTGGTGGCGACCGTGCCGAAGAGTACCAACCCAAGGCCATGCTGGTGTTTGGCGACGAGCACAGCGCATTCACCACCATCACGGTGGCCGGTGGCGGCAGCCCGGACAAAACGTTACAGCCCATCACCTGGGCGGTGGACACCGTGGTGGGGGGCATCTTGCGGGTGTGTGAGGCTGCGACGGCCTGTGACGATCCTGATTCGGCCGACGTGATCACCGAGGTCGGGGCGTTCTCGCCCAGCACGACTCAGACCTTGCGCTATGAGGTGGGCACCGATGCGGATGCGCCTCGCACGGTGTGGGCCTTCCAGGAGGGCACATTCACGCCAGACGGTGGGACAGCGCGTGCGGCCCAGCGTGTGTTTGCCCTGGTCTACGACTGTGCAGCCAGTTCGGTGTGGGTCAAGGGCGTGGCCCGTTCGTTTGGCCTGGGTTTCGGCGCACAGACCGACTGCAGTTCTGACGGTGCTGGCGCCACCAATTACGCCGAGGCCGGCGCCAAAGTGGCCGATGTCATCTCTGCGCTGCAGACTCGCCGCGGTCAGATGAAAGAAGACGTGCTGGTGACCGTGATGGTCGGCCAGAACGACATCATCGAACAGTACGAGATCGTCAAGGCCGCCGGGTACACCAACAGTTCGATCCAGGCCGCCGAGGCCGTCCTGGCCGAGCGCGGGCGTGCCCTGGCCAGCGCCATCAAGTCGGTCACCGACACCGGGGCCAAGGTCATCTTGGTCAAAACCCCCAACCTCAAGCGCTCGCCGTTTGCCATCAGTGAAGGTCGTGGGTCGGTGCTCAACGACTTGAGCGAGGCCCTGAACCAGGCCGTGTACGTCAACCCTGAAATCAGCCGCCTGGGCCGCTCGGTGGCGGGGGTGGACACCAACGACATCGCCTTGGTGGACACCACCACCTCTGGCTACACCAACGAGGTTGCGGCCTGTGACCCAGCGCTGCTGTTTGATCCGGCCACCAACACCCTGGTGCCTGAGACCAGCCTGGACGACATGCCTCGTGTGTGCACGTCCTTCACCCTGAAGTCCGGCATCACCCCGTCGGCGTACATCTGGGCGACGCCCCGTCACCTGGGCCCGGGCGCGCAAAGCTACATCGGCTCACTGGCCTTCAACCGGGCCGCCGACCAGTTCTGATCGTTGCGCACCCAGTTCAGCAAGGCGTCCAGCCAGGGGCGCGCCTTGCTGGACTGTTCGTGGTTCACCACCGCCACCACCACGTAACGCTGCCCTGACAGGCCCAGCACGTAGCCGGCCACGCCGGCCACCCCGTCCAGCGATCCTGTCTTGACGTGGGCTTGGCCTGCGGCGCCCGACCAGCGTCGCGTCGTGCCGTCCAGCCCGGGCACCGGCAACGAGGCCATGAACTCCGGCATCACGGGGCTGCGCCACAGACGGCTCAACCACAAGCCCATGCACCGGGCGGAGCTGCCCTCGGTGCGCGACAGGCCCGACCCATTGTCCAGCGCCAGGGTGTCGGGGCCGCACGCTGCCACGTCGCGGCTCACCGACTGCGCCAACATCAACCGCGCGTCGCTCAGGCCCAGGCCGGGGCGCTCTGGCAGGCTCAGCATCAACTGCCGGGCCATCACGTTGTTGCTGTACTTGTTGATGTCACGCACCACGTCGGTCAGCGGGGGCGACTCCCAGGCCTGCCACACCGGCAGTTGGGCGGGCCACGAACCGCTCACCAGGCGCCCTTGCCAGGTGCCGCCCAACTGTGTCCACAGGGCCCTGATCACCCGCTCTGCATGGTCGCCCGGGCCGTGGCCTGTCCACAGCAAAGGCCATTGGACCTGCTCGCACGCCACAGGCAGGGGGCCTTGCACCTTCAGCACCCAGGGCGGCAGGGCGGTGGTGGCCGTGGCCTGCGGGGCGGTGGCTTGTGGGGCCGGGCCTGCCGTCACGCTCAGGCGGCCGCGCCAGGCCCCACAAGCGCGGGGGGCGGCTTCAGCGCGCAAGCCCGAGGTGTCCACCTCCACCCCGGCCAGCGGTGGGCTGAGTTGGGCCTGCCAGCCCTGGTCGGGGTCGTGGCGCAGCACCAGGGTGGTGGCCTGGTGGGCAATCAGCAGGGGGTCCGGGCCCGCGTTGTAGGGCCGCCAGGGCTCGCCGTCAAAGGCGGCCGGGTCATGTTCGGGGCGGGCAAACACGCTGCGGTCGACCACGATGTCGCCCTCCAGGTGTTGCAGCCCGGCCTGTCGCCAACTGCTCAGCCAGCTCAGCAGGCGCGTGGCGTCCAGGCTGGGATCCCCCGAGGCGCGCCAGTACAGCGGGCCTTGGAGGTGACCAGCTTGTGGCCCCTGGGTGGGCAGTGCGGCCCCCAGGCCCACCTCGGTGCGCCAGCGGCGGGCGGGGCCCCAGTGCATCAGGGCCGCGCCGGTGGTGAACAGCTTCATCAGCGAGGCCATGGCACGCGGCGCCTGATCGTTCAGGGCCACCCGCACCGGGGTGTCGGTGCGCAGCGGCAGCGTGTCGCCCACGGGCGCCACCCAGACCGACACCGCCGACATCGGGATCCCTGCTGGCAAGGCGGGCAAGGCTGGCAAGGCGGGCGCCTGGGCCCGGGCCGGGCCGCCCAGGCCGCAGCCCATGAGCAAGACCGTGAGTCCCCCCAAGAACGCACCCCTGAACGGATGCATGAGCCGTCCGGCCATCGGCCGGCCCGACGCAGAGGATGGCGGGGAAGGCAAAGAAGGCGAGGAAGGCAAGGCGCGCGCAGCACTCATCATCGTGTCATCGTACGCCAGCCCGCGCGTGCGGTGACGACAGCGCGGCTACACTGCGACCCATGTTGGAAAATGACCTGGTGCCTGAGGCTTGGCCCGTTTTGTTGGCGATGGACACCGCCACCGATCGGGTGCACCTGGCGCTGCACGATGGGGCGCAGGTGCACAGCGTGAGCCTGCCCGGTGGCGCCCAGGCGTCCTCCACCTTGTTGCCGTCGATGCAGCAATTGCTGGCCGACCATGGGCGTGCCTGGGGCGAGGTGCAGGCGCTGGCGTGCGGCCTGGGGCCGGGCGCGTTCACGGGCCTGCGCACCGCCTGCTCGGTGGCTCAGGGCCTGGCCTTGGGCCTGGCGTGCCCCGTGATGGGGCTCGACACCCTCATGGCCGTGGCCGAAGACGCGCGTCAGCGCCACCCCGCCAGGGTGGCGGCAGGGCAGCGCGTGTGGGTGCTGCAGGATGCCCGCATGGCCGAGTTATACGTGGCCGCGTACGAGTGGGACGGCCAGCGCTGGCACGAGGTGGTGCCCGCCGCGCTGTGGCCACAAGACGAGCCGGCCCGGCGCTGGGCGGTGGCCACGGCAGACGAGCCCGGCCTGGTTCTGGTGGGCAGCGGCCTGGCGGTGTGGCCCGAATCCCTCAGCCCCACGTTGTTGGCTCGGGGTGCCCACCTGGATGACCAGGCGGTGCCCTCCGGGGCGGCGCTCATCGCGCTGGCCGGCGAGGCCTGGCGCCGCGACCAGACCACCGATGCGGCCTTGTTGCTGCCACGTTATGTGCGCGACAAGGTGGCCCAAACCACGGCCGAGCGTCTGCAGTCGCGCCAGGCCGCCGCCTGACCCGGGGCCCGAACCATGGACCGTGCTCCTTCCAATGTGCGCTGGGTGGACCGCCCCCTGGTCGAGGCCGACATCGCGGCGGTGGTGGCCATGGAGCAGGACGCCTGCACCCATGCCCTGCACGCCTGGACGCCCGAAAACTACCGTTCGTCCATCCGCGCGGGTTACTGGGCCCGCGTGCGTTGCGAGGCCGAGTCCGGCCAGATCGTGGCCGTGTGTGTGGCCATGGACGGCTTCGACGAGGTTCACCTGCTCAACATCGCTGTGGCGCGAGCCTGGCACGGGCAGGGCCTGGCCCGGGCGCTGCTGGCCATCCTGGAGGCGCGCTGTCATGACCGTCAGGCCGCGCGCATCTGGCTGGAGGTGCGGCCCAGCAATGTCCGCGCCCGCGCGCTCTACACCCAACTGGGCTACGAGTCTGTCGGGCTGCGCAAGCAGTACTACCCGGCCGAACAAGGGCGTGAAGACGCCATCGTGATGCGCCGTGTCCTGCCAGGAGGGCCCGATGCGCTGGACTGAGCAACAACTGGCCATGCTGCGCGAGATGGGGGTGCCGCCCTTCTGGCCCCAGACCCCGGTGGGCGAGCCACCGGTGGCCAGGGCGTCCGAGCCCACGCCGCCCACGTCGCCCGAGCCGCCCACGCCTCCCACGCCGCCCGAACCCACCGCCGCCCGACGGCCTGCAGCCCCGGCCGCTGCGCCACCGGCGCCAGCCCCGGCCTCGGTGGCGGTGCCTGTGGCCGCCCCGGCCCTCCACCTGGACTGGCCTGCCTTGCGTGACGCCGTTCAGGCCTGCCAGGCCTGTGGCTTGTCGGCCAGTCGCACGCAGACGGTGTTCGGCGTGGGCCATCCACGTGCGCACTGGATGCTGGTGGGCGAGGCCCCGGGCGAGCAGGAGGACCGGCAAGGCGAGCCCTTCGTTGGTCGGGCCGGGCAGCTGCTCGACCGCATGCTGCAGGCCGTGGGACTGACCCGCGGGGCGTCAGGGCCCGAGCAGCAGGTCTACATCGCCAACGTGATCAAGTGCCGCCCACCGGCCAATCGCAACCCGCAGCCGCAGGAGGTGGCGCAGTGCGCGCCCTACCTGTCGCGGCAACTGGCGCTGGTCCAGCCCCGCATCGTGCTGGCCATGGGCCGGTTCGCGGCGCAAACCCTGTTGAAGACCGATGCACCGATCGGTCGCCTGCGTGGGCAGGTGCACCGCCTGGACAGCGGGGTGCCCGTGGTGGTCACCTACCACCCGGCCTACCTGTTGCGCAATCCGGCCGACAAGGCCCTGGTGTGGGATGACCTGTGCCTGGCGCGCGAGGTGCTGGCGTCCGTGGACGCCGCCGCAGGCTGAGCAGCCTCACTCGCCGATGTAGCGGCGTCGCCTGAACACCCACACCAGCACCGCCACCACCACACCCATCAGGCCGGCGGCCAGCCAGAAGCCGGCTTGCTCGTGGATCAGGGGCATGTCGTCAAAGTTCATGCCGAACACCCCGGTGATCAGGTTGAGCGGCAAGAAGATGGCGGTGAGCACCGTCAGCGTGCGCATGATTTCGTTGGTGCGCGAGCCTTGGGCAGAAAAGTGCATCTGCACCGCACCTTCGGCCGAGCTCTCCAGGCGCCGCACGTGGGCCAGCACCCGCTCGATGTGCTCTTGCACATCCCGCGAGCGCACGCCCAGCACTTCGCGTTCACGCGCGCCGTGGGGGTCGGTCGGCACGGGCCAGTCGGCCAGGGCATCCAGCCACTCCTGGATCGCGCTGCGCTGGTCCTCGCAGATGTCTTCCAGCAGGTGCAAGGTGTTGCGCGAGTCCAGCAGCGCCTGCCAGTGTCGGAACTGCTGGCGGTTGCTCAGCAGCTCTTGCTGCAAATAGCCGAACTGGCGCGTCAGCAGGCGGCGCAGGTCCAGGTAGCCGTCCACCATGTGGTTGATGATGCGCAGCATCAGGTCGGCCGAGTTGGGGGGCAGGCGGCTGGTGCTGCCGCGCCCTTCCTGGCGCCAGCCCGGTGCGTTGTCGTTCTGCGCCAGCGAGGCCAGCCGGGCTTCAAAGAAGCTGCGCACCGAGCAGTCGGCCGGATGCACCGTCAACAGCACCCGATCGAACAGGGCAAAACCCACCGGGCTGGTGTCGATGGACGCCATGGCCTGCCGCGCACTGGTCGGGGTGCCGCGCTCGTCATCCAGGAAGAGCCGCTCGGTGCCGGCGCCAGCGGCCAGTCGCCGAAACACCATCACGTCGTACCACGAGGTGTAATCAAACTGAGAGGGCAGTTGGGCGTTGATCAGGTCGGCCACGTGCAGGTCCAGCAGGGCGCCGCCGGCCAGCGCCGTGAGCTGCTGCTGGATCTCGGTCAGCCGCACCTCGAACACCCGGCGGCTGGTGGTGACCCACAAAAAGCCCTGCGTGGGCGGCGTGGCCGGCCAGTCGGGCAGTTCGGTGAATCGGTCGTGGATGTGGAAGATGCGCACCGGCTCAACCCTGGCGCAGCAGCCCGGCGGCTTCCAGCGCAAAGTACGTGAGGATGCCGTCGGCGCCTGCCCGCTTGAAGGCCAGCAGCGACTCCATCATCACCGCATCATGGGCCAGCCAGCCATTGGCCGCCGCCGCCTTGATCATGGCGTACTCGCCGCTGACCTGGTAGGCGAAGGTGGGCACGCGGAATTCGTCCTTCACGCGGCGCACGATGTCCAGGTAAGGCATGCCGGGCTTGACCATGACCATGTCGGCGCCTTCTGCGATGTCCAGGGCCACCTCGCGCAGGGCCTCGTCGCTGTTGGCCGGGTCCATCTGGTAGACCTTTTTGTCGGCCTTGCCCAGGTTGCCCGCCGAGCCCACTGCATCACGGAAGGGGCCGTAAAACGCGCTGGCGTACTTGGCGCTGTAGGCCATGATGCGCGTGTGCACCTGGCCGGCGCCCTCCAGCGCCTGACGGATGGCGCCAATGCGACCGTCCATCATGTCGCTGGGGGCCACGATGTCCACCCCGGCGCGGGCTTGCGTGAGGGCCTGCTGCGTGAGCACCGCCACCGTCTCGTCGTTCAGGATGTAGCCGGTGTCGTCCAGCAAGCCATCCTGGCCGTGGGAGGTGTAGGGGTCCAGGGCCACGTCGGTCATCACGCCCAGCTCAGGAAACCGTTCCTTCAGCGCCCGCACCGTGCGCGGCACCAGCCCCTCGTCGTTGAGGGCCTCGCGCCCATCGGGCGTCTTGAGTGCGCCGTCGATCACCGGAAACAGCGCCAGCACCGGCACCCCCAGGCTCAGACACCGTTCGGCGACCTCAAACAGGGCCGTCTGCCCCAGGCGCGACACCCCGGGCATGGACGCCACCGGCTCGCTGCCGCTGGCCTGGTCCAGGATGAAGACGGGGTAGATCAGGTCGGCGCACGACAGGGTGTGCTCGGCCACCAGGCGTCGTGAAAAAGCATCGCGGCGCAGCCGGCGAGGACGGTGGGCAGGGTACTGAGAGGGTACGGCGGGGGGCATGCAGGTTCCAAAGTTGCGAAATCTGTGAAGGAATGCAAAGCCGGCAAAAAAACCACCTGAAAAGGGGTTTTTCCGGTTGGGAGGGCTACCCCACCTGGGGCATCCCGCCTATAATCGATCCTGAATGATACGCCGCAAGGCCTCATTCCCTGCTTTTCCTCCCTGAGCAGGTGCCTTACGTGATGACAGCGTCAAGGCTTGCAGGCCCCGGCGTATGCCGGGGCTCTTTTTTTGCGCTCCATAATCTCTCCATGGACAACGCATACCTGTGGGTCAAGGCCCTGCACATCATCTTTGTGGCCAGCTGGTTTGCCGGTCTGTTCTACCTGCCTCGCCTGTTTGTCAACCTGGCCATGGTGCCGTCGGACAGCCACGCCGAGCGCGAGCGCCTGCTGCTCATGGCGCGCAAGTTGTACCGTTTCAGCACCCTGCTGATGGTGCCGGCCCTCGTGTTCGGGCTGCTGCTGTGGCTGTACTTTGGCGTGGGCAAGGGCCCGGGCCAGATATGGCTGCACATCAAGCTCACGGCCGTGATCGTGGTCATCGGCTACCACCACCACTGCAAGCGCCTGCTGCGTGATTTCGAGGGCATGGCCAACCGGCGCAGCCACCGCTGGTTCCGTGTGTACAACGAGGTGTCGGTGCTGTTGTTTGCACTGATCGTGATCCTCGTGGTGCTCAAGCCCACGGTGGGCTGATCGCGCCATGGCTGGCCAGCGCAGCGTGGCGTGGCCCCTCAGCGGGGTGGCGATCGCGCTCGTGGCCTACGCCACGCTGTATCCCTTGAGCGGATGGCACTGGCCTGACCCGCAGGTGTTCAGCTGGGTGCTGCCCAAACTGGGGCACGAGGCCGCCACCGACCTGGCTGGCAACATCCTGGGCTACGTGCCCTTGGGCTTCATTTTGTGCCTGGCGCACCTGCGTGTCGCCCGGGGGGCGCTGCTGGCCGGGCTGCTCACGGTGCTGGGCTGCAGTGCCTTGTCGTACGCGCTGGAGCTCATCCAGTTTGCCGTGCCCTCGCGCATCCCGTCCATGAGCGACTGGGTGCTCAACACCCTGGGCTCGGCCTGGGGGGTGCTGGCGGCGCTCACCCTGCAGGCCCTGGGGGTGGTGGACGCGTGGGCCCGCCTGGTTCAGCGCTGGTTTCGCTCCAGCTCCAGCTGGGGGCCGGCTTTGCTGTGGGTCTGGCCGCTGGGCCTGCTGTACCCGCCACCCGTGCCGCTGGGGCAGGGGCAGGTCTGGCCCCCCTTGCGCCTGCTGTGGCTGGAGTGGACGCAGGATGTGAGCTGGCAGGGCTGGTTGCTGCCCGACGATCCCATCCTCATCTGGAGCCAGACCCATGCGGCCTGGCTGGGCACGCCCTGGCGGACCGTCTTCGAATCGGCGGTGGTGGGCCTGGGGCAGTGGGCGCCACTGTGTGTGGTGTGTGCGCTCGTGGCCCAGCGCAGTTGGCGTCTGGGGCTGATGGCCGCCTTGGTGGTGGCCGGCATGGGCGTGAGCACCTTGTCGAGCGCGCTCAATTACGGGCCCCCGCAGGCCCTGACCTGGCTGACCTTGCCCAGCTGCCTGGGTTTGCTGTTGGGGGCGCTGGGCGGTGTGGTGTTGTTGCGCTGCTCGCGCAGGCTCAGTGCGGCGCTGGGGCTCGTGGCCCTCGGGGCGCTGGTGGTGCTCATCCACCTGGCCCCCACCGACCCCTACCAGGCGGCCAACCTCGCCCAGTGGACCCAGGGGCGCTTCATCCGGTTTCACGGCCTGGCGCGCTGGGTGGGCTTGCTGTGGCCGTACCTGGCGATGGTCTGGCTGCTGGCCCACCTGTGGCGCCGCCGCGCCGAACTGGGCGCGCCCACCCAAGTCCCCACCAGCGGCCCGGACGGTGGCACCGGTCTAGAATGAACCCACCATGTCCTACTTCGAACGCCACGTTTTTTTCTGCCTGAACCAGCGCCCCAACGGTGAGGCCTGCTGTGCCGACCACGCCGCCAAGGCCGGGTTCGACCATTGCAAGGCCCGGGTCGCGGCCGCTGGCCGCAACGGCCCCGGTGCGGTGAGGGTCAACAAGGCCGGTTGCCTGGACCGCTGTTCGGGCGGGCCCGTGGCCGTGGTCTACCCGGAAGGCACCTGGTACACCTTCGTGGACAACGCCGACATCGACGAGATCGTTGATCGCCATTTGCTGGGCGGTGAGGTGGTGCAGCGCCTGGTGCTGCCCGACGATGTGGGTCGCTGACCGAGGCCGTCCATGATCGGGCGCCCCGATTCCTTCCTGATCGACGGCGCCGCCGGCGCGATCGAGTGTGTGCTGGAGCTGCCCGACGGCACGCCGCGAGGCGTGGCGGTGGTCGCCCATCCCCATCCCCTGATGGGGGGCACCATGGACAACAAGGTGGTGCACACCCTGGTGCGTGCCCACGCGCAGGCCGGGTGGGCCGCCGTGCGCTTCAACTTTCGCGGGGTGGGGCGCTCAGCCGGCGAACACGATGGCGGCCTGGCCGAAACCGACGACCTGCTGACCGTGCTGAATCACCACCTGGGTCTGCCCGAGTTGGCGGGTCGGCCCTGGGCCCTGGCGGGCTTCTCGTTCGGCGGTTTTGTGGCGGCCCGCGCCGCTGAGGCGGTGGCCAGCACCCATCCGCCGTCCTCGCTGGTGCTGGTGGGGCCGGCCACCTCTCGCTTTGATGTGCCACCCGTGCCGCCCCATCTGGCGTCCGCCTGTGTCATCCACGGAGAGCATGACGACGTTGTACCGTTGTCTGCCGTGCTCGATTGGGCCCGGCCTCAGTCCATGCCGGTGACCGTGGTGCCCGGCGTGGGTCATTTCTTTCACGGGCAGTTGCCCCTGCTGCGTCAATTGGTGCTGCGGCACCTGATGGCCGCCCAGGCCTGGCCACCGGCAGCGTCGCCCGCTTCAACCTGATTGTGCTCATGGCTGTGACCCTTGACCGACGACCCCTGCGGTCGTCCCCCTCTTTTCTTTCTTCTGCCGCGCTGGCGCTGGCGCTCAGCGGGGTGATGTCTGCGGGTGTGGGTGCACAAACCAGCGCGCCCACCACGGCACCGGCGACCCAGGCCTCGGCCGCCGCCGTGCGCCTGGACCTGGGCGGATTTGCCCAGGCCCCGGTGGGCATGCCCGCCCCGCCCGAGGTGGCGGCGCGCGCCTACATCCTGCAAGACCTCACCACCCGCCAGACCCTGGCCAGCCGGGATGCCGATCAGGTGGTCGAGCCGGCCTCGCTCACCAAACTGATGAGCGCCTACCTGGTGTTTCAGGCCCTGCAGGCGGGCAAGCTGTCGCTGGACCAGCCCATCAGCGTGTCCGAGCGCGCCTGGCGCACGGGCATGACCGGGGCCTCGCGCAGCTTCATCAAGGTCAACAGCCAGGTCAAGGTGGACGACCTGCTCAAGGGCATGATCGTGCAAAGCGGCAACGACGCCACCGTGGCCCTGGCCGAGGCCGTGGCCGGCTCGGTGGAAACCTTCGTGGACATGATGAACCGCCAGGCCGCGCAGTTTGGCCTGAAGCAGACCACCTTCAAGAACCCGGAAGGCCTGCCCGCGCCCGGACACGTCAGCACCGTGCGTGAGTTGTCGGTGATCGCGGCCCGCCTGATCGCCGACTTCCCGCAGGCCATGCCGTACTACAGCATGAAGGAGTTCACCTTCAACGGCATCCGCCAGACCAACCGCAACCTGCTGCTGTACCGCGACCCCACGGTCGATGGACTCAAGACCGGCTACACCGACGCGGCGGGCTACTGCCTGATCAGCACGGCACGCCGCACCGGCCCGGCCGGCGAGCGCCGCTTGCTCAGCGTGGTGGTGGGCACCTCGTCCACCGAAGCGCGGGCCAGCGAAAGCCAGAAACTGCTCAACTGGGGCTACAGCGCCTTTGATGTGGTCAAGCTGTTCGATGGCGGTCAGGCCGTCACCCAGGCCCCGGTCTGGAAAGGGCGCAGCGACACCGTGGGCCTGGGCCGCACCCAGCCCATCGTGGCCGTGGTGCCCCGAGGCCAGGCCAGCCAGGTGCGCACCGTCGTGACGCGCAATGACCCGCTGATCGCCCCCCTGAGCCAGGGGCAGGCGGTTGGCACCTTGAAGATTCGCCTGGGGGAACAACCTTGGCAGGATTGGCCATTGCACACCCTGCAGGCCGTGCCCGAGGCCGGATGGCTGGGGCGCGCCTGGGATGCCTTGCGCCTGAGCATCCAGTGACACGAAAGCCCGCCATGAGCGCAGACCCATCCTCCACGCCGCCGTCGTCCGGCGCCCCGTCCCGTGCCGACGAGTCCGTCATCGAGTACCCCTGTGCCTTTCCCATCAAGGTGATGGGGGTGCATCAGGTCGAGTTCATCGAGGCGGTGGTGGCCATTGCCCAGCACCACGACCCGGCCTACCAGCCGCACACCCTGGAGCGGCGGCCATCCAGCTCGGGCAATTACCTGGGCCTGACGGTCACCGTCACGGCCACCAGCCGCGAGCAACTCGACAACCTGTACCGCGCCCTGACCAGCCATCCGCTGGTCAGGTACGTGCTCTGAGCCCCTGAGGTACGGCCCCGGCGTGGGGCATACAATCCGGTGGCTAGACTGGCCGGCGCCCTGTGCAGGGCCTCGGCCCTTTGTTTGAAGGAAAGACAACGTGTTCATCTCTGACGCTTTTGCCCAGGCCGCCGCGCCGGCCGCCAGCACCTCCAGCAGCCTGTTGAGCATGCTGCCCCTCGTGCTGATGTTCGTGGTGCTGTACTTTGTGATGATCCGGCCTCAGATGAAGCGCCAGAAAGAGGTCAAGGCCATGCTGGACGCCCTGGCCAAGGGCGACGAGGTGGTGACCCAGGGCGGCGTGCTGGGCAAGATCACCAAGCTGGGTGACAACCAGGTGCACCTGGAAGTGGCCAACGGCGTGGAGCTGCAGGTGCAGCGTGCCGCCATCGTCCAGGTTCTGCCCAAGGGCACTTTCAGCAAGTAAGCAGCCATGAACCGTTACGCCTGGTGGAAGTACCTCGTCATCGCCATCGCCCTGGTGGTGGGCTTCGTCTACACGCTGCCCAACTTCTTTGGTGAGGCGCCCGCCGTTCAACTCTCCAGTGGCAAGGCCACGGTCAAGGTGCATGCGGACGACGTGGCCCGGGTGGAATCGGCCCTGAACGCCGCGGGCATCCGGCCCGACTTCGTCGAGTTCGAGGGCACGTCGGTGCGGGCGCGGTTCAAGGACACCGACACCCAGATCCAGGCGCGCGACGTGATTCAGCGCACCTTCAACCCCGATCCAGCCAATCCGGGCTACATCGTGGCGTTGAACCTGGTCTCGCGCACGCCCAACTGGCTGCGTGCGGCCCGGGTGGCCTTTGTCGAGCCTCGGCCCATGTACCTGGGGCTGGACTTGCGCGGGGGTGTGCACTTCCTCATGCAGGTGGACATGAAGGGCGCCATCACCCAGCGCCTGGAAACCGTCACCAGCGACGTGCGTTCGCTGATGCGCGACAAGGACATCCGCCACAGCGGCATCCGCCGCGAGGGCGACACCATCGTGGTGCGTTTCCGCGACGAGGCCACGCGTGAGGCCGGTCGCAACGCCTTGCGCGATGCCCTGGGCGACCTGAGCTGGAACGACGTCGGCCCGGCCGATGACCTGAGCGTGGTGGGCAGCCTGCTGCCCCAGGCGGCGCGGGCCATCCAGGACCAGGCGCTCAAGCAAAACATCACCACCTTGCACAACCGGATCAACGAACTGGGGGTGGCCGAGCCCGTCATCCAGCAGCAAGGCATTGACCGCGTGGTGGTGCAACTGCCTGGCGTGCAGGACACCGCACGCGCCAAGGACATCATCGGCCGCACCGCCACCCTCGAAGTGCGCATGGTCGACGACGGCGCCGAGGCGCGCAACGCGCTCACCGGCGGCCCAGTGCCCTTCGGCACCGAACGGTTTCTGGAGCGTGATGGCACGCCCATCATCGTCAAACGGCAGGTGGTGCTCACGGGTGACAACCTGACCGACGCCCAGGCCGGTTTTGACGAGAACCAGGAGCCTGCCGTGCACCTCACGCTCGATGGCCGTGGCGCGCGCATCTTCCGCGAGGCCACCCGAGAGAACGTGGGCAAGCGCATGGCGATCTTGCTGTTCGAGAAGGGCCGGGGCGAGGTCGTGACCGCGCCCGTCATCCGCGGCGAGATCAGCGGTGGCCGGGTGCAGATTTCGGGCCGCATGACCACCACCGAGGCCGCCGACACGGCGCTGCTGCTGCGTGCCGGCTCGCTGGCCGCGCCCATGGAGATCATCGAAGAGCGCACCGTGGGCCCCAGCCTGGGCGCCGAGAACATCGCCCAGGGCTTCAACAGCCTGGTGTGGGGCTTTGCCGCCGTGGCCGTGTTCATGGTCATCTACTACATGCTGTTCGGCCTGTTCTCTACCGTGGCCCTGTCGGTCAACCTGCTGCTGCTGATCGCGGTGCTGTCCATGCTGCAGGCCACCTTGACGCTGCCGGGCATCGCGGCCATCGCCCTCACCCTGGGCATGGCCATCGACTCCAACGTGCTGATCAACGAGCGCATCCGTGAAGAGTTGCGCAACGGATCAGCCCCGCAGACGGCCATCCGTGCCGGCTATGACAACGCCTGGGCCACCATCCTGGACTCCAACGTCACCACCCTGATCGCCGGCGTGGCCCTGCTCACCTTCGGCTCGGGCCCCGTGCGTGGGTTTGCGGTGGTGCACTGCCTGGGCATCCTCACGTCGATGTTCTCGGCGGTGTTCTTCTCGCGTGGCCTGGTCAACCTCTGGTACGGCCGACAGAAGAAGCTCAAGGGCCTGTCCATTGGCCACGTCTGGAAGCCGCAGGAGTAATCACCATGGAATTTTTCCGCATCCGGCGCGACATCCCCTTCATGCGCCACGCCCTGCTGCTCAACGCGATCTCGGTGATCGCGTTCCTGGCGGCCGTCTTTTTCATCGCCACCCGCGGGCTGCACCTGTCGGTCGAGTTCACCGGCGGCTCGCTCATCGAAGTGCAGTACGCCGAGGCGGCCGACCTGCAAAAGGCCCGTGCCGCGATCGAGCCCCTGGGCTTTGGCGAGGTGCAGGTGCAGAACTTCGGCACCTCGCGCGATGTGTTGATCCGCGTGCCGCTGCGCGAAGACGTGCCCCAGGCCCAGGTGGTGGACCGGGTGTTTGGCGCGCTGTGCCAGGCCACCCAGGGCCAGATGGCGCGTGCCGAAGCCACCCCCGACGGTCAGCAGGCCGCTGGCCTGCAGTGCAAGGCCGGTGAGGCTCAGCCCATCACCTTGCAGCGCAGCGAGTTCGTGGGCCCGCAGGTGGGTGACGAGCTGGTGCGCGATGGTGCTTACGCCCTGCTGGCCACCGTGGTGGGCATCATGATTTACCTGGCCATCCGCTTCGAATGGAAGTTCGCGGTGGCCGGCATCATCGCCAACCTGCACGACGTGGTCATCATCCTGGGCTTCTTTGCCTTCTTCCAGTGGGAGTTCTCGCTGTCGGTGCTGGCCGCCGTGCTGGCCGTGCTGGGCTATTCGGTCAACGAGTCGGTCGTGATCTTCGACCGCGTGCGCGAGTCGTTCCGCAAGTTCCGCAAGATGACGCCGGCCGAGGTCATCGACCACGCCATCACGTCCACCATCAGCCGCACCATCATCACCCACGGCTCCACCCAGATGATGGTCTTGACCATGCTGATCTTTGGTGGGCCCACGCTGCACTATTTCGCCCTGGCGCTGACCATCGGCATCTGCTTTGGCATCTACTCGTCGGTGTTCGTGGCCGCGGCCATCGCCATGTGGCTGGGCATCAAGCGTGAAGACCTGGTCACCGCCACCAAGAACGAAGGCGATCCCAACGATCCGAACGCTGGCGCGGTGGTGTAGAGTCGGAGCCAATGGCTTCCGGTCCCGATCGCTCTCTGGCGCAGACGGCTGCGCTGGCCTACCTTGAATCCTTGATTCAGGGGGTGGCCGGCTTTCAGCAGGCTTGCCTGGAGGGCGCTCGCGCGCTGGCGGGTGCCAAGGCGCCGCCGGCCCTGGCGCTCAGCCGCCGTGACCTGGTGCTGGACTGGCCTCAGGCGCAGGCGGCCTGGCGCGAGGCCCTGGAGGCGGGCCTGAACGAGGCGGTTCAGCGCGTGCAGCGTGGCCTCTCACCCGAGGTCCTGCCCGAGCGCACCATGGACCTGCCGCTGACCCTGGTGGACGATCAGCAGGTGGAGCAGGATCTGCAGGCCGGCAAGATGGCCCAGACCGTGCAGGACACGGTGCAGGGCGAGTGGCACGATCTGAGCGCGCGCCTGCAAGGCCTGACACACACCCGTGCGTTGGCCGGCCCGTCGGCCGCGACCGGTGAGGTCTACGCCCAGGCCTGGCTGTGGCGGCTGGTGCAGCGCGCCTGGCTGGCCTCGGGCCTCACCCAGGATCACTGGCGCACCGCCCACCCGGTGCTGTCCAACGAGGCACCGGCCTGGGTGCAAGCGGCCCTGCACCAGGCCAACACGGTCTTGCACGCCCGCGGTGTGCGGCCCGAGATCAACCTGCGGCCCTTCATCCGGCGGGCGGCTGACGCCCCGGTGAGCCGCAGCGGCGCCAGCGCGGCGCCCCAGGTGCCGGCACAACCCACCTCCGGGTACGCGCCAGTGCACGATGAAACCCGCCTGCTGACCCAGACGCCCGGGCTCGGCCGGCCAGCGCAAGGCGCGCCGTCGCATGTGCTGGGGCAGTTGGCCCAGGTGGTGGCCCGCCATGTGCCGGGTTTTGCCGCCACGGCCATCGACCCCTCGGCCATGGAGCCGCATGCGGCCGTCACCGTGTCGTCCGGTCTTCAGCAGGCCATGGGCGGCCGGGTTCAAGGGCCCGTCGGGCCAGCCCCGGTGTCTTACGCGCCGGGCGTCGCTCCGACCCCGGCCCAGCCCTGGTCAGAAGACCGCGAAGGTGTTCAGCAGGCTTTGCAGCACCTGCAGGCCGGCAAGCAGGTGCTCAAGCGCGCCGCCGCCAGCCCGACCGAGCGCGCCACGATCGAAGTCGTGGCCCTCATGTTCCAGTCCATCCTCACCGAAGAGCGGCTGCCGGCCGCCATCCGCGTCTGGTTCGCGCGCTTGCAGATGCCGGTCTTGCGCGTGGCCGTCAGTGAGCCCGACTTCTTCGCCTCGGTCACCCATCCAGCGCGGGTGCTCATCGACCGCATGGGCGCCTGCGTCATGGGCTTTGTGGCCCAGGCCCAGCACGATGACGATGCCTTGCACCGAGAGATCAAGCGCGTGGTGCAGGTGGTTGAGGCCTACCCCGAAACCGGGCGCCGTGTGTTCCAGACCGTGCTCAATGAGTTCGAACGTTTTCTGGACGGCTACTTCCGCGAGCACAACCTGGCCAGCCGCGAAGGCGTGTCGCTGGCCCAGCAGGTGGAGCAGCGCGAGACCTGGGCCATCCAGTACACGATCGAATTGCGCAAGATGCTGGAGCGCCTGCCCGTGCACGACGGCGTGCGCCATTTTCTGTTCCAGGTGTGGGCCGATGTGATGGCCCACAGCGCGGTGCGGCATGGTCCGGCCAGCGAGACCACCAAGACGCTCAAGCAGGCGGCGGGCGACCTGATCTGGTCGGCCAGCGCCAAGACCTCGCGGGAAGAGCGTGCCGAGGTGCTGCGCCGCCTGCCCCCGCTGCTCAAGACCCTGCGTGATGGCATGGCGCAGGCCGGCGTGGCCCTGCCGCGCCAGGACCAGGAAATCCAGGCGCTCAACACGGCGCTGGCGGCGGCTTTCGCCGCACGTTCGGCCGCCTTGCCGGCCGGTGTGCTGCAGGAGGTCATGGCCAGCCTGGAGGCCCTGGACGAACTGTTGCCCGACCTGGACGACGTCGAACTGGACGACGACCTGCTGCGCGATCTCTCGGGACACGACTCTGACGGCCTGGAAGTGGTGGCGCAGGGGGGCTCCATGCCCACCCCGGCCATGCAGGGTTGGGCCCGTGAGTTGCAGGTGGGGGCCTGGTTCACGCTGGATTACCGCGGGCGCCACGAACCCGTGCAACTGGCGTGGCGGGGCCTGCGCAAGCAGCTCACCTTGTTCGCACGGCCCTCCGGGCCGGCGGTGCTGTTCCAGCTGCAACGGCTGGGGGCCTTTTTGCAGGCCGGGCTGTTGTGGCCCATGGAAGAAGAGTCGCTCACCACCCGGGCCACGCGCCAGGCGCTCACCAAGCTCGAGGCCGATCCCTCCCGCCTGCTCAGCTGAGCACCCGCTGTGTCTGGCTGCACACAGCCGTCCGGGCGCGTCCGCACTTCCGAGAATTAAGACACGTTCCTGCAGTTATTCCTTCCACCTCGTGGAAGGCGCTCTGTCAGCATGACAACTGTCTGAATGCGGGAGCACTGCATGTTGTTTCGTCGTCCATCGCGGGTAAAAGGCCATTGGCTGGCGGTGGCCCAGGAAGGGGCCGTGGCCACGGCTGCGCGCGTCAGCCTGGCGGCCGACGGACGACCCCGTGTGGACTGGTTCTTGCGCGCCGACGCCGACTCCATGTCGGCCGCCTTGAAAACCGTGCACCGTGGCCGGGGCGTGCGCGACGCCTCGCTGGTGGCCGTGGCGGCCCCTGACCGCTACCGCATCGTGGCCGCCGAGGCCCCGGACGTGCCCCGAGAAGAATGGAAGGACGCCATCCGCTGGTCCCTGCGCGAGCAGGTCGAGTTCCCGGTGGATGACGCCGTGGTGGATGTGCTGGCCTTGCCCGCCGAAACGCAGATTCGCCAATCCAATCAGACCTTGACGGTGCTGATGTCGCAGGAGGCCTTCGGTGAGCTGATGCTCGCGGCCGACGACCAGGGCATGGCCTGGGCGGCCATGGAGGTGCCCGAAACGGCCTTGCGCAACATTTGCGCGCTGGCCGAAGAAGAGGGCAAATCCCACGCCCTGCTGGCCTTTGGCGAGCGCCAGGCCTTGTTGGTGATCACCTTCCAGGGCGAGCTCATCATGATGCGCCACATCGAGGTGGCGCTGTCGGCCGTCACGGCGCAGGACGACTCGCGTGGGGGGGCGCTCAGCCGGGCCGCGCTGGAGGTGCTGCGCACCCTGGACACCCACGAGCGCGTGCACAGCCAGGCACCGCTGTCGGGCCTGACGGTGGCCTTGCCACCCGGCACCGACGAAGACACCCTGGGCATCCTGGCCGAGCTGATTTACCTGCCTGTGCAGGCCCTGGACCTGGGCCGGCACCTGGACTTGTCGGCCCTGGATGAGGACGAAGAAGGCGACGGCGCCTTGCTGGCGCGACGGGCCACGGCCGGCGAGCTGATGGCCGTGGGGGCCGCCATGCGCGGCTGGGCCACGGTGCACGAGCGCCAGCAGCTCATGCTGATCGACCCCCTGCTGCGTGGCAGCCAGACCGTGCCGTGGGGCGCGCGCACGGGCTTGCAGCTCACGGGCGCGGCCCTGCTGCTGTGCGTGCTGGCCAGTGGCGGGCTGGCCTGGATGCAGCATCAGGCGCTGGGCAAGGCGCAAGCCAGCGAAGCGCAACTGGCGCAGCTGCAGACCCAGCTGGGCACCCTCAAGGTGCCACCCGTGGTGACCCGGCTGGAGCGCCTCAAGCAGCAGGAAACCATCCAGCGCCAGATGCGCGAGGTGCTCAAGGGCGCTGGCGCACAGGCGTCCACCGGCTATTCGGACTACCTGATGGCGCTCGGCCGGCAGGCCCAGGCGCAGTTGTGGATCACGGGCTTGAGCATCCAGGGTGACGGTCGTCAGCTGGAGTTGCGCGGCCGCACCAGCGACCCCGCCACGCTGCCACCCTACCTGGCGCGCTTGAACGAAGAAGAGCGATTCAAGGGGCGCCGATTTGCCCAGCTGGAATTGAAGGCCGTGGCCGAAGAAACCGACGCGCCCCTGGGCCTGACCGACTTCGTCTTGCGCGGGCAACTGGCCGCTGAAGGCCCGACGGGGCGACGGGTTCGCGAGGAGGCGCAATGAATCCTGAATGGACCCAGTGGTGGTCGTTGGCGACCATGAAGTGGCGTCAGGGCAGGCGCCTGTTTGACGCGCGCCTGCTCAATGAACGCAGGCTGATCATCGTCGCGCTGCTGGCGGGCATCTGGATGATCTTTGACGCCGTGTGGCTCACGCCGGGCTTCAAGGCACTGCAAGAGGTGCGCAAGCGTCAGCAGGTGGCGCAGGCCGCCGTGGAGGCCTTGCAGACCGACATGCAGCGCCGCGTGATGGACAACCTGCACCAGCAAAAGCAGGCCGAAGAAGAAATTCCTCAGGTGCAGGCCCGCCTGGAAGAGGGCCGGGCCGAGCTGACGCGTCAGCAGGCCTTGCTGGTGCCCGCCAACGAAATGGCGGCGCTCTTGCGTGGACTGCTGGAGCAAAACGGGCAGTTGCGCCTCATCCGCATGCGCACGCAGGCTCCTGAGGAGGTGCCGCTGGTGAGCAACCCCTCGTCGGTGACCATGGGTTTGCCGGCCATGCTGTACCGCCACCGCATCGAGATGACCGTGGCGGGCCCCTACATCGAGCTGCTGCGCTGGGTGCGTGATGTCGAAGGCATGCCCCGCAAGTTGATGTGGGATGGCCTGGAGCTGGACGTGAAGGCGCCCGCGCCGCCCGAGTTGAGTGTGTCCGTGCACACCTACAGCCCTGACCGAGATGCCCTGGAGATCGCCCCATGAGCCGTCGCGAACTGCACTCACGGCCATGGCGGGGGCGCCTGGTGGGCCTGCTGGTGGTGGCCCTGCTGCCATCGGGCCTGCTGCTGAGCACCGGCTCGATCGCCGACCCGCTGAGCAGCCTGGCCGACCCCACCCGCCCCCCTGGCGCTTTCCGCAAGCCGGGCCCGGGCCAGGTGTCGGTGGCCAACGGTGGCACCGCGCCAGACGACCCGGCCGACGAGGCCAGCCGCCTGCCTCGGTTGCAGACCATCCAGCACGTGGGTGCCAGCGGACGCGGCAGTGCCATGTTGAACGACCAGATCCACCACACCGGTGACCGCCTGGGCGCATGGACGCTGCTGGCCATCGAATCAGAAAGTGTGGTGCTCAAAGGCGCCACCGGCATCGTGCGCCTGCAGTTGATGGGCGGACACGAGACCTTGAAACAGTGGCGAGGCGTGAGCGCCCCGACGCCACGAAAGGACCAACCATGAGCAAGCCCGTTCGTCATCCCTCGTTGCCCGCACTCGCGTGCGTGGCAGCCCTGCTGATGGGCGCCGGCATCCACACCGCGTGGGCAGCGGCTGGCCGCATGAGCCTGACACTGGCCTCGGTGCCCGTGCAGTCGGCCGTGCCTGATGAGGCGACCACCACGGCCACCACGGCCACCGCCAGCGAGGTGGAGCGTGCGGGTGGCTGGGAGGCCTGGCGCCGCCGTCTGCAAGTGGCGGATGCCGGTCCGCAGCTCAGGCAGCCATCCGCGCCATCGGCCACCCCCGCAGCGCCGACGGCACCTGCCGTGATGCCATCACCCACCCCCACCGCGACCCCCTCACGCGGGCACCCGGCGCTGGCCCCCTACCAGGATCAGCGCTTTGACATCGCGGTCAATGACGCACCCGCCGCACAGGTGTTTCTGCAGATGGGCATGACGGGTCAGTACAACATGCTGGTCTCGCCCGAGGTGGCCGGCAATGTCACGCTCAAGCTGCGCCAGACCACCGTGCCCGAGGCCCTGGAGGCCCTGCGCGAGCTCTACGGCTACGACTTCCGCATCAAGGGCAACCGCGTCTTTGTCTACCCCAACACGGTGCAGACACGCATGTTCCGCATCAGCTACCTGCCCGGTCGCCGCCAGGGGGCGTCCGATCTGCGGGTGAACTCGAACTTCTCACTGCAGGCCGCGGGCGCCGGCAGCTCGGGGGCGGGCAGCGCCTCGGGGGGCGAGGGTGGCAACGACACCGCCGCCGTGCGCATGACCACCGACACCAACTTCTGGCAGGACGTGGCCGAATCCCTCAAATCCCTGCTGGGCGGGCGCGAGGGCCGCAACGTCACCATCAACGCCGGTGCGGGTGTGATCGTGGTGCGCGGCACGCCGGGCGAGCTGCGGCAGATCAACGACTACCTGCGCGCCGTGCAGGTCACCATCGAGCGCCAGGTCATGCTGGAGGCCAAGATCATCGAGGTCAAGCTCTCCGATGGGTCGCAGACCGGCGTGAACTGGTCGCTGTTCCGGCAGGTGTCCAACGGCGGGCACAAGGGCTCCATTGGCACCTTTGGCGTGGCCCCGGGCGTGACCTTGCGCAACTCGGGTGACCTGGTCACCGACGCGGGCGGCATTTCGCCCAATGCGGTGGCGGTGGCCGATTCGCTGGGCAAGGGCTTCTATGGCCTGGCGTTCCAGTCGGCCTCGTTCGCCGCGCTCATGACCTTCCTGGAAACCCAGGGCGATGTGCGCGTGCTGTCGAGCCCCCGCATCGCCACCATCAACAACCAGAAGGCCGTGCTCAAGGTGGGGCGTGACGAACTCTTCGTCACCAACATCACCACCAACCAGACCAGCTCCGGCAACACCACCACCAGTTCACCCACCGTCACGCTGCAGCCCTTCTTCAGCGGCATCGCGCTGGACGTGACCCCGCAGATCGATGACAACGGCAGTGTGATGCTGCACGTGCACCCCACCGTGAGCGTGGTCACCGAAAACCAAAAGCCCATCGACCTGGGCACCCTGGGCCGCTACACCCTGCCGTTGGCATCGAGTGCGATCAATGAAACCGACAGCATCGTGCGTGTGCGCGACGGTGAGATCGTCGCCATCGGCGGCCTGATGCAGCAGGACTCCAGCATGGACCGCAGTGGCGTGCCCGGCCTCAGTGACGCGCCGCTGGTGGGTGGGCTGTTCCGCCAGAAGTCGCAAAGCCGCAGCAAGTACGAGCTGGTGATCCTGATCAAGCCCACCGTGGTGACCGACGAGGCCGCCACCTGGCCTGGCCCCGATGGCGAAACCGCCGAGATCGCGCGCCAGAACGTGGTGTCGCCGGTGGCCGACGCCCGCCTGGGGCGCTGAGGCTTGCCCACAACCGTGAAGGTGCTCACATGACCCGCCCCCAACGTATCCGCCTGGGCGACCTGCTGGTGCAGGACGAGCTGGTCTCGGCCGAGCAGCTCGAGCAGGCCCTGGGCGAACAGCGCAGCAGCGGCCGCAAGCTCGGCCAGGTGCTCATCGACCATGGGTGGATCACCGAAGCGCAGATCGCCAAGGCCGTGGCCCGGCAACTGCGGGCGCCTTACATCGACCTGGCCCACTTTCCGCTGCGCCCCGAACTGGCGCAGCTCTTGCCCGAGCCCCATGCGCGCCGCATCCGCGCCCTGGTGCTGGACGAAAGCCCCTCGGGCCTGCTGGTGGGCTTTGCCGACCCCACCGACATCTATGCCTTCGACGAGGTGGCCCGGCTGGTCAAGCGCAGCATCGAGCTGGCCGTCATCACCGAAACCCACCTGCAGACGGCGCTGGACCGCGTCTACAGCAGCAAGCAAGAGATTGAAGGCCTGGCCCGCGAGCTGACCTCCGAGCTGGCCAGCATCGAGTCCGACCTGGGCGACCTGCTGGGCATCGACGCCACCAGCAATGAAGACGCGCCGGTGGTGCGCCTGCTGTATTCGGTGTTCGAGCAGGCGCTGAAGCTGCGCGCCTCCGACATCCACATCGAGCCGCAAGAAAAGAGCCTGCGCATCCGGTTCCGGATCGACGGCGTGTTGCATGTGCAGACCGAGGCCGACGCCAAGATTTCCGGGGCCGTGGCCTTGCGGCTCAAGCTGATGTCGGGCCTGGACATTTCTGAAAAACGCCTGCCGCAGGATGGCCGCTTTGCCGTGCGCCTCAAAGACGGCACGGTGGATGTGCGGATCTCGACGCTGCCGGCCCAGAATGGCGAGTCGGTGGTGATGCGCCTGCTCAGCCAGAGCGCCGGCATGCTGGACCTCAACAAGCTGGCCATGCCCGTGCCCATGCGCGAGGCGCTCAACCGCGCCATCGACAAGCCCAGCGGCCTGATCCTGGTCACGGGCCCCACCGGCAGCGGCAAAACCACCACGCTGTACGGGGCGCTCAACACGCTCAACAGCACCGAGCGCAAGATCATCACCGTGGAAGACCCGGTGGAATACCGGCTGCCAGGCCTCAACCAGGTGCAGGTGCACGAGAAGATCGACATGACCTTCGAGCGCGTGCTGCGCTCCACCCTGCGGCAAGACCCGGACGTGATCCTGGTGGGCGAAATGCGCGACAAGACAACGGCCGAGATCGGCATGCGCGCGGCCATGACGGGCCACCTGGTGCTGTCCACCCTGCACACCAACGATGCCCTGTCCACCCCGGCCCGGCTGATCGACATGGGGGTGCCGCGCTGGATGGTGGCCATGTCCTTGCAACTGGTGGTGGCCCAGCGCCTGGTGCGCACCTTGTGCCCGGCGTGTGCGCAACCGCATCAGCCCACCCCGCAAGAAGAGGTGTGGTTCCGGCAGGTCATGGGCACCGAGGTGGACTACAGCCGCCTGCGGCGCGCCAAAGGCTGTCCGGACTGCAACAGCGTGGGCTACCGGGGCCGCACCGGCGTGTATGAGTTCGTCGAGATGAACCTGCCCCTGATCGAGGCTTTGTCTGACCCCGAGCCCGGTGTGTTTGCCCGTGTGGGGCGTCAGCAAATGGCCGGCGCCACCTTGCGGCGCGACGCCGCCCGCCTGGTGCTGGAGGGGCGCACCACGATTGAAGAGGCCATGCGCGTCAGCGCCCAGGTGGACGAATGAGCCGTTTCAGCTACACCGCACGCGGACCGAACGGTCAGGTCCAGGGCTCTCTGGAGGCCATGTCGGCGGCCGCCGTGGCCGGCGACCTGCGCGCCAAGGGCTGGGTGCCCCTGACCATCCGCGAAGAAAAGTCGGGCGCGAGCGCGGCGGCCAGCCAGGCCGTGGCCATGCCAGGCTTCCTCGCGCCCCAGGTCACCCAGATCGACGTGATGCTGCTGGCCAAGCAGATCCACACCCTGTTCAAGGCGGGGGTGCCCATCTTGCGCGCCCTGGCGGGCCTGCAGGAGACGGCCACCAACCCCACCTTGAAGAAGGTGATCGGCGACCTGCGCGCCGACCTGGAGTCGGGCCTGGAGATGTCCACGGCGATGTCTCGCCACCCCAAGGTGTTCGACACCTTCTTCGTGGCCATGGTGCGCGTGGGCGAGGCCTCGGGGCGGCTGGAAGAGGTCTTCATGCGCATGACCGAGCACCTCGAGTTCGAGATGTTCATGAGCCAGCAGGTCAAGTCCGCGCTGCGCTACCCCACCTTCGTGATCATCGCCATGGCCGTGGCCATCGGGGTCATCAACGTCATGGTGATTCCTTCGTTTGCCGGTGTGTTCAAGAGCCTGGGCAGCGACCTGCCCCTGCCCACCCTCATCTTGGTGAGCACCTCCAACTTCACCTTGAAGCACGGCTGGACCATGCTGGGTGCTCTCGTGGTGGGGTTCATGTTCTGGACGCGTTGGCGCAAATCGCCAGCGGGCCGCCCCATTTGGGATCACCTGGTGCTGCGCATGCCGCTGGCCGGTCCCATCGTGCACAAGGCCGCGATCGCGCGCTTCACGCGGGCGTTCTCGCTGTCGCTGCGCAGTGGCGTGCCGCTGGAGAAAGCACTGTCTAGCGTGGCCCTCACCACCGACAACGCCCACCTCACCAAGTGCATCGAAACCATGCGCGAGCGGGTGATGCGGGGCGAGGCCCTGGCCAGTGCCGCCGCAGGCTCGGGGGTGTTCACGCCCCTGGTGCTGCAGATGATCGCCGTCGGTGAAGAAACCGGCATGTTGGACGAACTGTTGGACGACGTGGGAGAGATGTATGCCAACGATGTTCAGTACGCGCTCAAGACGCTGTCTCAGCAGATCGAGCCCATCCTCATCTTCTTCATGGGCGGCCTCGTGCTGCTGCTGGCCCTGGGCGTGTTCTTGCCGATGTGGAACCTCGGTGGCGCGACCTTGCACAAGTGAAAGGAGGCTGGAGTGAAAAAGCTCTCAAGCCATGAAAAACGCCGCCGATAAACACCACATCGTGCATTGACTCAAGCCGGGATGCACGACCGCCCCCGGCCCCTGACACCGCATCTGAACACTGCATCTGAAAGAGGTACTCACCATGAAACGAACTCAAGCCGGCTTCACCATGATCGAGTTGATCGTGGTCATCGTCATCCTGGGCATCCTGGCCGCTACGGCTTTGCCCAAGTTCCTGGATCTGCGCACCGACGCCACCGAGGCCGCCGTGGATGGCGTGGCGGGTAGCCTGTCGAGCGCCATGTCATTGAACTACGCGGGATGCTCTGCCTCAGACCACGCGCTCGAGGCCGACAAGTGTGCGGCGGTGGATGACTGCCAGGACGCCGCAGGCCTGCTGCAAGGTGCCAGCGTCACGGGCGCAGGCGCTTTCGACCTGGGCAACAACTCTTACACCATCGGTTCTGTCGCCTTGGGCAGCAATGGCGCGACTGGCACCTGCGTCTTGACCATGGGCACCACCACCTCCAATTTTCAGGGCATCGGCGCCGGACAGTGATCCTGATCGTTGGCCATCCAACGACATATCCAACCTCAGAAAGGCACGCTCTGCGTGCCTTTTTTCATGGATTCGCGTGTGCGCTGCTTTGCACAATCGGGACAGACTCCAAGGGCGTGAGATCACCCCCCTTTTGTTCCATGATCGGTCCCTGCCTTACCGTGACACGCTGGATGCTGTGGATGGTGCTCTCGCTGAGCGCCATGGCGGCGCACGCAGGTCTCTCGGTCTACACCAGCTGGGGCAGCCTGCCACCCAACCCGGCGGCCAACGAACGCACGATCGACTTCAACGCCACCACCCTGGCCAGCGAGCAAAGCGCGGGCAAGCTCACCTACAGCTCGGTGGCCGGGGCCTGCACCGGGCTGTTCATTTGTCTGAACACCAGCGGCAGCGTGTCTTACACGGCATCCACCTCGCTGTATGGCTTTTCTGGCAACGTGGGGCGCCTTCGCTCTGGCACCACGCCCAACCCCACCTCGGTCAAGATCAACTTCACCCAGCCCACGCCCTATGTGGGCTTTTTGTGGGGGGTGCAGTTCAACGCACAGAACACACAGTTCATCAAGCTCACGCTGGCCGACAACAGTGTGATCACACTGAAGAACTGCACCAGCACCTCTGATGCGCAATGCGTGGGTGCCTACGTGCCCAGCAACTGGCTCACCACCATCCTCAACCTGCTGCTGGGCTGGATCCTGGGGGACATCGTCGAGTACCACTCGGTTTATGTGCAGTACCAGCCCGACAGCGGGGTCAAGATCAAATCGCTCGAGCTGATCACCTACAACTGTGCCAACTGCGGTTTCTTGTCCAGCAATACGTCGCAAGACTTTCATTTCGACTACATCACCTATGTGGACGCGGCGGTGGCACCGCACCACCTGCGCATCAGCACCGCGTCACAGAACGTGGCGGTCAACACCGATGTACCGGTCACGGTCACGGCCTGTGGCAACGCCGATTGTTCGCTGCCCTACATCAACGGCGTCACGGGCACGCTGGCCATGTCGGGCGTGGGGGGCACCTGGTCGCCCTCGGCCGGCGTCAACATCCTGGCCGGGCCGGTCAACAGCGCCACGGTCAATGCGCGCTTTTCGTCCACCGGCACGGCCACGCTGGGTTTGTCGGCGTATGCGCCCACGCCTTCCAACACCCCCAAGGTGTTTTGCGGCATGGGCACCACCCCGGCGGCGGGCAACGCCTGCACTCTGAACGTGGGCCAGGCCCTGCACCACGTGCGGGTGGCCAGCACCGCCACCGGCCTGACCTGCACGCCCAACAGCTACACCATCACCGCCTGCGCCAACGCTGATTGCAGCAGCCTGTACACGGGCGGGCTCACGGGGCAGTTGTCGATCAGCGGGGGCACGGTCAATTACCCGGCGGGTGCGGGCTTCAGCATCACGGCAGGCAGCAGCAGCACCGTGGTGCAAGCGCAGCTGACCCAGCCCGCCACGTACACCGTGGGCCTGGGCAGCCTGTCCACCACCCCATCGGGCACCCCCCAGGTGTACTGCGGCATGGGCGCCACGCCCAGCGCCGGGGGCGCTTGCAGCCAGGCCATGGCCGATGCGGGCTTGTTCTTCGAGGTGCCAGACCATGCGGCCGACGCGGCCCAGACCGTCAGCGTCAGCGCCGTGCGCAAGTCAGACAACAGTCTGGCCTGCACACCGGCGTTTGCCAGCACCAGCAAGAGCATCAATTTCAAGTGCGGCTACACCAATCCGTCCACGGGTTACGTGGCGGTCAGGGTGGGGGGCAGCGCCTTGAACGCGGCCAACCATGCGGCAGCCGCCTGTGACGGGGTCGGGCAAGACATCAGCCTGGCCTTTGATGCGTCGGGCGTGGCCTCCACCACCGTGCAGTACGCCGATGCGGGCCTGATGAGCCTGACGGCGTCGTACACCGGCAGCGGGGCCGACGCGGGCCTGAGCATGACGGGCAGCGATGCCTTCATCGCGGTGCCGGCGGGTTTCAGTTTCAGTGCCGTGACCGCTGGCCCCATCAAGGCGGGCGTGGCCTTTGAGGCCACGGTCACCGCGGTCAACAGCAGCGGGGCCAAGACCCGCAACTTCGGGCGCGAAACCAGCCCAGCCAGCGCCACGCTGAGCTTCACCAAGCGCCAGCCCACCGGGGTGAACAGCCAGGCGGGCAGCTTCACGGGCAGCCTGGGGGCGTTCAACAACGGTGAGGCCAGCGCCAGCAACCTGGTCTGGAGCGAGGTGGGCAATGCCGACCTGAGTGCCACCAGCAGCAACTACCTGGGCAGCGGTCTGTCGGTCAGTGGCAGCACGGGCAGCGGGCCCGCAGGCGCGGTGGGGCCCTTCGTGCCCGACCACTTCAGGGTGGGGGTGACCCAGGCCTGCGCGGCGGGCACGCCCAGCTTCACCTACAGCGGCGAGCCGTTCGGCATGACGGTCACGGCGTATAACGCCTTGGGCGGCATCACCTACAACCACGACGGCACGGCCAACACCAGCCCCAATTTTGCCAAGTCGGTGACGCTGTCTGCGGCCACCAACGCGGGCCTGGGCACGCTGGGCACCACGGCCTTGCCGGCGTCGGCTTTCGCCGCGGGCGTGGCCAGTTTGAGCACGCAAAGCTTCACCTTCACGGACAAGCTCACGGCGCCCGCCACCGTCCATCTGCGCGCGGTGGACAGCGATGGCGTGAGCTCGGCCGGGCACGATGAAGGGGCCGTGAGCCTGCGCAGCGGGCGCCTCAGGGTGTTCAACGCCTTTGGCAGCGAGAAGACCGCGCTGGCGGTGCCCTTGCAGGCGCAGTACTGGTCGGGCAAGGCCTGGCTCATCAACAGCGAAGACGACTGCACGACGGTCAGCGCAGCCTCGGTGGTGCGCGCACGCACCCTGGACCACCGGGGCGCGGTGACCACCGCCTGGAGCAGCAGCCCCGCAGGTGCGGTGACCTTGTCCAACGGGGTGGGGGCCTTGTTGATGAGCGCCCCCACGGGCGGCGCCACCGGCACGGTCGAGCTGGCCATCAACCTGGGCAGCACCACCACCGATGCCTCGTGCCTGAGCGCCCACCCGGCCAGCACGGGCCTGGGCAAGCCCTGGCTGCGCAGCATCAATGGCGCTTGCGCCACCACGCATGACCGCGACCCGTCAGCGCGTGCCACCTTTGGCATCTACCGGCCTGAAACCCAGCGTGCGGTTTACACGCAAGAGGTCTACTGAGCCGCGACTTGGCCCTAGCGCGTGAAAAACTGCGCGACAACGCGGGTAACGCAGCGCTTTTCATGCAACTGGTTGAACGCCCCGGGGCCTAACATCTGTGTCATTCAGTGGTGCGCGGGCTGCGCGTGCCCAGGAGTCTCAGACATGATGGCGGTGATCAAGATCCTTGACATGAAGCAACTGCTGTCGGCGTGCGTGTTGGTCCTGCTGGGGGCTGTAGGGTGGCCGGTGCAGGCAGCGCTGTACGCCGAATACCACCTCGAAGAGACCAGTTACAACGGCACCGCTGGTGAGGTGAAAGACACTTCAGGCAATGGGCGTCACGCAAGGATCGTTGGTGCAGCATCGTCTTCTGCCTCGGGCAGGGCTGGCCGTGGCCTGCTGATCCCTGAGAACACCACCAGCGCCATCGCGGCACTGGACACCGGCATCGACATCAACGACATCGGCAATGCGGGCACCATCAGTTTCTGGTACCGGTCCACTGCGTCGGGCGATGGCTGGAAGGTGCTGTATGACGCTTCCACTTCCAGTTCAGCCAGGTTTTATTTTGTACGGGAAGGCGACGGCGGAACGGACGGCACCACGGCAGTCATCACGGTGGGCACCAGCCAGAGGAACGTGTACGACGCCAACGGCATCGACGACACCCAGTGGTCTCATGTGACCGTGACCTGGAGCGGCTCCACGTTGCGCGCGTACGTGAAGAACGCCGACTGCAGCACCGAATGGGATGAAAGCACCACCGCTTCGGGGTCTATCCATGCCGACACGGGCACCTTGTACTTCGGCGACAACCGCAGCACGGCCATCAACGGGGGCTATCACGATTCTCTGGCCTCGGCCAACGGCCGCTTCGATCTGATCCGCATCTACAACCATGCGCAGACGCCGACCGAGGTCAGTGCCAACTGCGCCAACACGGCCAGCTTGCACCACCTGGAAGTCACCACGACCAGCGCTTCAGCCACCACGGGCACGTCGCTGACTTACACGATCAGGGCGTGTGCCAATGAGGCGTGCAGTTCCTTGTACACGGCTGGTGTGTCGGGCACCTTGTCCATCACCGGTGCAGGCGTGGCGACCACGTACAACACGGGCGCGGCCTTCGCGATCGGCTCAGGCAGCTCAAGTACCACCGAGACCGTCACCTTGAGCAAGGCCGATGGGGGCGTCGCGACGGTGACACTCACGGCAACGACTCCTGTGCCTGCGGGCAGCCCTGCGGTCTATTGTGGCCTGGGGGCAGCCGCCAGCAGTGGGGGCAGTTGCAACATCACGATCACGCCCGCAGTTCACCACCTGGAGTTGACCGCCCCCAGCAACACGGCATTGACGTGCCAGCCCATCACTTACACGGTCAAGGCCTGCTCGAACGCTGATTGCAGCAGCACCTACACAGGTGGATTGTCGGGCACCTTGTCGGTCGCTGGGGTGACGGTCAATTACCCCAGCGGCAGTGGCTTCACGATTCCCAACGGCAGCGCCACCACCACCATCACGGCTCACGCCACCACCACGGGCACGGCCACGGCCAGCCTCACGGGGCTGTCGATCACGCCCAGCAACACCCCCCAGGTGTTTTGCGGCATGGGCGTGGCGGCGGCCAGTGGCGGATCATGTGCCATCACCATGGTGGCGTCGGGTTTGCTCTTTGACGTGCCGGATCACCATGCCGAGACCAGCCAGACGGTGACGGTCAGTGCGGTTCGCTCGTCGGACAACAGCCTGGCCTGCACACCTGCGTTTGCCAGCGTGAGCAAGAACGTCACCTTCCGGTGCACCTACAGTAATCCCACATCAGGTTTTGTGCCGGTACGGGTGGCTGGGGCGGCGCTCAATGCGGGCAACAATGCCAGCGCTGTGTGCGATGGCGCTGGACGCGCCGTGAGTCTGGCCTTCAATGCCAGCGGGGTGGCCAGCACGACGGTGACGTATGCCGATGCCGGTCAGGTGGGGCTGACCGCCACCTACACGGGCTCGGGCGACGATGCCGGGTTGACCATGACCGGCAGCGACACCTTCATCGCGGCGCCAGCGGGCTTCAGCTTCAGCGGCGTGACGGCCGGCCCCATCAAGGCAGGTGCGGCTTTTGGGGGCACGGTCACCGCCGTCAACAGCAGCGGGGTCAAAACCAGCAACTTCGGGCGCGAAACCAGCCCAGCCAGCGCCACGCTGAGCTTCACCAAGCGCCAGCCCACCGGGGTCAATAGCGTGGCGGGCAGCTTCACGGGCAGCCTGGGGGCCTTCAGCAATGGGGTGGCCAGCGCCAGCAACCTGGTGTGGAGCGAGGTGGGCAACGCCGACCTGAGCGCCACCAGCAGCAACTACCTGGGCAGCGGTCTGTCGGTCAGCGGCAGCACGGGCAGTGGACCCGCAGGCGCCGTGGGGCCTTTCGTGCCGGATCACTTCACCGTGGCGGTCACTCAGGCCTGCGAGGCGGGCACCCCCGATTTCACCTACAGCGGCGAGCCCTTTGACATGACGGTGACGGCGCACAACGTGGCGGGCAACCCCACGCTGAACTACGACGGCACGGCCAACACGAGCCCCAATTTTGCCAAGGCGGTGACGCTGTCGGCAGCCACCAACGCGGGCCTGGGCAGCTTGGGCACCACGTCGCTGGGGGCGTCGTCGTTCGCCGGGGGCGTGGCCAGCCTGAGCACACAAAGCTTCACCTTCACGAACAAGCTCACGGCGCCCGACGCCGTCAATCTGCGCGCGGTGGACAGCGATGGCGTGAGCTCGGCCGGGCACGATGAGGGGGCCGTGAGCCTGCGCAGCGGTCGCCTGAGGATGTTCAACAAGTTTGGCAGCGAGAAGGCCGCGCTGGCGGTGCCCCTGCAGGCACAGCACTGGACGGGCCAGGCCTGGATCATCAACAGCGCCGACAGCTGCACCGAGATCAGCACCGGCTCGGTGGTGCGCGCACGTTACCTGAACAGCCAGGGCGCGGTGACCACGGCCTGGAGCAGCAGCCCCTCGGGCGCGGTGACCTTGTCCAACGGGCTGGGCGCCCTCACCATGAGCGCGCCCACGGGCGGCGCCACCGGCACGGTGGAGCTGGCCATCAACCTGGGTACCACCAGCACCGATGCCTCGTGCCTGAGCGCCCACCCGGCCAGCACGGGGTTGAACAAGCCCTGGCTGCGCAGTGTCAACGGCAGTTGTGCCACCACGCACGATCGCGATCCCTCGGCGCGCGCCACCTTCGGCATCTTCAAGCCCGAAACCGAAAAGGCTGTGCATGTGCGCGAGCTTTACTGAGGCGCTGCCTGGTTCGCCGGCGCGGGCACGGACGTGCACCGCGCAGCGCGGCTTCACCCTGACCGAGCTCATCGTCATCATGATCCTGGTGGGCATCCTGGCCGTGTCGGTCATGCCCAAGCTGCAAGGCGCCGTGTCCCTGCGGGATGACGCCTGGCGCGATGGGGTGCTCAGTGCTGTGCGTTACGCGCAGAAAACCGCCGTCAGCCATCGCCGCCTGGTGTGCATGAGTGTGGCCGACACCACGGTCACCCTCAGCATCGCCCAGGCCAACCCGGCCAGCAGTTGCAATGCCTCGCTGACCGGGCCCACGGGCGCCGCTGCCTTCGTCACCTCGGACAACCCCGCCATGCTGACCAGCGTGTCACCCGCGGGCGTGTTGTACTTCCAGCCCGATGGCCGGGTGACGACGGACGGCGCGGGCGCCACGGCCAGCAACCGCACCATCAGCCTGTCTGGCGCCAGCGCCATCGTGGTCAGGGGAGAAACCGGCCATGTCGAATGAATCCGTCATGCATCAAGCCCGCACCGCTGCGCGTGGCTTCACCATCGTCGAGATGGTCATGGCCATCGTGATCATTGGCGTGGGGCTGGCCGGGGTGCTCAGCGTGTTCAACACCGGGGTGCGCAACAGCAGCGATCCGGTGGTGCGCAAGCAGTTGCTGTCGGTGGCCGAAGAGATGATGGAAGAAATCGCACTCAAGCCCTATGCTGCAGCGGCCAACGACGCCGCCAGCGGCTGCGCGCGGGCGGTCTTCAACGATGTGCTGGACTACAACGGCTACGCCACCACCGGCCAGATCTGCAACCTCGATGGGGTGCCGGTGGCGTCCCTCAACGGCTATTCCGTGGCCGTGACGGTGGCCAGCGGCACGCTGGAGGGCATCACAGAGGCCCTGCAGGTCACCATCGTGGTCAGCCGGGGCAGCGAGAGCCTGACCCTGGTCGGCTGGCGCACCAACTACGCGGGGTGATGCACGATGCCCGCACTGCACCTCCATCAGCGCCTCCATCACCGCCATCACGGTTTCACCCTGGTGGAGCTGATCGTGGTCATCGTGATCACGGCCATCATCGCCGCCACCATCGCGGTGTTCGTGCGCCCGGCCATCGATGCCTACAGCGACACCCGGCTGCGTGGCGAGCTGAGCGACCAGGCCGACACGGCCTTGCGCCGCATCGTGCGCGATGTGCGCATGTCGGTGCCCAACTCGCTGCGCATCCCTTCAGCCCAGTGTTTCGAGCTGGTGCCGTCCGCCTCGGGCGGGCGCTACCGCATGGGACCGGACGTGGTCAACGACAGCCCGGCGGCGTGCACCACCCCCTCGGGCACCTGCGCGGCCTGGGTGGACCCCGGGAAGGCGCTCAGCACCTTCGACACCCTCACGGAGTTGAGCACCGCGCCCGCCGTGGGCGACTGGGTGGTGATCAACAACCAGAACGGCAACGATGTGTATGAAGGCTTCAACCGCTGGGCCATCACGGCGGTGGACAACCCCACGTCCACCCAGGGCAAGCTGCGGCTCACGGTGTCGGCTGCCAATGGCAGCACCAACCTGTCTGCCGGCTACGACGGCGGGCGCTTTCAGGTGGTGGCCAACGCACAGCAGTCGGTGTTTTATGTGTGCAGTGGCGCCGATGGCACGTTGGACGGCAGCGGCAATGGCAAGGGCACCTTGTACCGGCTCAAGCGCTCGTTCAACACCGCCTATCCCACGGCCTGCCCCTCGATCGCGGGCGCCGATGTGCTGGCCACCCGCGTGCGCAGTTGCACCTTCGTGTACGACCCCAACCAGGGGGCCACGCAGCAAAGTGGCTTCTTGTGGCTGCACCTGGAGCTGGCCCGCAACAACGAAACCAGCAGCCTGACCATGGGTGCCCATGTGATGAACGTGCCATGACCACCATGCTTCGCTCACCTCGTCCTTGTGTTGCTTCTGGCGTGCGGATTCGACGCATGCGCGGCCTGGGGGTGATCGCCGCCCTGCTGGTGCTGGTGATGTTGTCCACCCTGGCCGCGGCCATCGTGCGCCTGACCTGGACGCAGCAAACCACCCTGGCGCAAGACATCGACAGTGCGCGTGCCTTTCAGGCCGCTTACGCCGGCACGCAGTGGGGCATGTACCAGGCTCTGCGCGGCAGCTGGACCACCTGTGCCGGGGCCACACAAACCCTGGACTTGCGCAGCACCATGGGCGTGCGGGTCACGGTGACCTGTTCCTCTGACAGCTACAACGAAGGCGAGTTGGCCGATGGGTCTGGCAACCCGCAAACCGTGCGGCTCTACACCATCACGGCCACCGCCTGCAATGGCGCGGCCGCCAGTTGCCCCGACAACGCCAGCGTCACGCGTCCGAACTATGTGGAGCGTGTTCGGGTGTCGAAGGTGTCAGACCGCTGACACCACCCGCCTCGGGCGCGGCGTGTTGAGCGGCATGTTGCGCGGCGTGTTCGACCAGCAGGGCTTCAAACGCTTCGCCCTTGATGGGGCGGCCCAGGTGGTAGCCCTGGGCCTCGTCGCAGCCGTGCGCGCGCAGGAACTCGGCCTGGGCCTCGGTCTCCACGCCCTCGGCCACGATGCCCACATCCAGCCGGTGCCCCATGGCGATCAGGGCGGCCACCAGGCGGCTGTCACCTGAAGACGACGGCACCTGGCTCAGGAAGCTGCGGTCCAGCTTGAAGCGGTTCACCGGCAACTCGCGCAGGTAGGCGAAGCTGGAGTAGCCCACGCCGAAGTCGTCGATGGCGATGCTCACGCCCAGGGCCCTGAAGCGGTTGAGCACGTCGGCGGCGCGCAGCGATTCGCGCACCACCACGCTCTCGGTGATCTCCAGCTCCAGCGCGGTGGCCGGCAGGCCCGTGTCGCGCAGCGCGCGGTCCACCACCTGGGCCACATCGGGGCGGTCCAGTTGCACGGCCGACAGGTTCACGCTCATGCGCAAGGGCCAGCCCGTCTGCTGCCGCCATTGCTGCGCGCGTCGGCACGCTTCACGCAGCACCCACTCGCCCATGCTGACGATGAGGCCGGACTCTTCGGCCAGCGGAATGAAGTCGGAGGGGGGCACCAGGCGGCCCTTGTGCTCCCAGCGCAGCAGCGCTTCGGCGCCCGTGATCAGGCCCGTGCGGCAGTCAAACTGGGGTTGGTAGTGCAGGCGCAGCTCGTCGCGTTCCAGGGCCTTGTACAGGTCGTTTTCCAGCACCAGGGCATCGGGTGACGCCTGTTGCATCGATTCGCGGTACAGCTCGAAGCGGTTGCGCCCGTCGTTCTTGGCCTGGTACATGGCCAGGTCGGCGTGCCGCATCAGCGTGATGGCATCGGCACCGTGCTGGGGGTAGAGGGCCAGGCCGATGCTGGGCGTCACCCGCAGCTCGTGCGGCCCGATGCGCAACGGCTCCTTGAACAGGTCGATCACCTTGCGCGCCACGAATTCGCCGTCCTCGGTGGAGGCGATCTGCGGCAGCAGGATGCCGAACTCGTCGCCACCCAGCCGGGCCACGATGTCCGAGGTGCGCATGCCGCTCTTGAGGCGCCGAGCCACCTCGATGAGCACGTTGTCGCCGATGTGATGTCCCAGGCTATCGTTGATCTTCTTGAAGCGGTCCAGGTCCAGCAGCATCAAGGCCACGGGCCGGTGGTCGCGCTCGGCCAGGCTCAGGCAGCCCTTCAACTGCTCGTGCAGCATGTTGCGGTTGGGCAAGCCGGTCAGGGCGTCGTGCTGGGCCATGTGCTGGAGCTGATGCTCGGCATCCCGGCGCATCGTCACGTCGTGGGCCATGGCCAGGTAGCCCGTGAGCTTGCCAAACTCGTTGCGCAGCTCGGTCACCAGGATCTCGACCACCAGGTGGCTGCCATCGGCGTGCAGCATGTGCCATTCGCTGGGCAGACCGGGGGACTCTTTCGCCAGGTGCGTGAGCACGTCCAACTGGCTGAGGGGCTGGTTCAGTCGCAGCGACAGCAGGCGGGCCCGTTCGCTGAC
This sequence comes from Aquabacterium sp. A3, assembly GCF_038069945.1. NCBI lineage: Bacteria > Pseudomonadati > Pseudomonadota > Betaproteobacteria > Burkholderiales > Sphaerotilaceae > Aquabacterium > Aquabacterium sp. A3. Next base: position 70,007 of record NZ_JBBPEV010000002.1, read on the forward strand.
CTGATCGGGATCGAAAAAACGCTGTGTGGTGCAGCGGCCCACCAGGTCTTGCGCCGAATGGCCGACCAGCCTCTCGCCCGCCGGGTTCACGGCCTGGATGATGCCCGAGGTGTTGAGCACGAAGATGGCGTAGGGCGCGTTGTGCACGATCACCCGGCGCATTTCGTCGACCTCGTTGAGCTGGCGCTGTGCCTCGGCGATGGCCCGCTCGGCCGCCTCTTGCGCGCTCAGGTCCCGCATGATCACGATGGTTTGTGTGCCCCCATCCTGGGGCATCTGGCTGATCGCCAGGTCCACCGGGAAGGCTTGCCCGCTGGCCCGAACGCCTTCGGCCCGGCGCCCCACACCATCCATGCCCACGCGCAGGTGGTTGAGGTAGCTGGGCAGGTCGGGCGTGTCGTCAGACAAGGCCGATGCCGGCAACAGGCAGGCCAGGTGGCGCCCCAGCAGGTCGTGTTCGGTGCGGTCGAACATGCGGCACACCGCGTGGTTGACGCTCTGGATCTGGCCGTGGTCGTTCAAGGTCAGGATGCCATCCACCGTGTGGTCCAGCACCGATCGCAGCCGCTGTTCGCTGCGGCGGGCGTCCTGGCTCAGGCGGCGGGCCATGCGGGCGGCCTGCGCGTGGCGTCGCGCCGCGCCCCGCAGCGCCCACGACAAGCCCAGTGACCCCGCCAGCCCGCCCAGCAGCACGCTCAAGGGATAGGGTTGCCACGCTGGTGCAGGCATGTCTTGCGCCAGGGACAGCTCCCAGCGCCGGCCCGCCAACGCCAAGTGGCGCACGATCGTGGCATGGGCGTCGGTGGTGGTCTCTGAGCGGCGCCATGCGCCGCCCTGGGCGTCGGCCGAATCGAACAGCGCGCTGCGGCCTGAAGACACATCGGCCACCTGCCAGTGCCATTGGCTCCAGTCCTGCGGGCCGGTCACGGCCTTGAAAAAATCGGCGGTGCGAAACACCCCGCTGACCACCCCCTTGAACGTCGCCCGCCGTGCCTCCACCGTGTCGGGCAAGGCCGGGTCGGTGTACACCGGCAGGCGCACCACGATCCCTTGGCCGCCTTGCACCAGATCAAATGGGGCCGAGGCCTGCGCGCCGCCCTGGTCGCGGGCGCGCTCCACCACCTCTTTGAGGTGTGGCTTGGACAGGATGTCGTAGCCGAAGGCCTGCCGGTTGCGCATCATCGGTTCGTTGAACAGCACCGGCATCGCCATGTCGGCCTGTGGCGTGGGGTGCACGGCGAACCCGGGGTAGCCCTCGGGCATCAGCGAGCGGTCTTGTCGCACGCGCTGCTGCAGCGCATCGATGGCGCCGCGTGGCACCAGTTCGGCGTATTGCACCGCCAGCAGGGCCGGGAAGCGCTGCTCGGGATGCAGCGACTGAAACTGCAGGTTGAAGTGCCGCCGGTCCACCGCGTGGGGTGAGCGGAACATCGCCTGGAAGGTGTCCAGGGCGTGCAGGTGGGCGTCCACGAACTGCTGCAGGGTGACGGCCAGTTGCGCCGCTTTCAGCGTCAGCCGCTCCTGGGCCTCTTCGGCCAGCGTCTGGCTGGTGTGCCACCACCCGCCCAGGCTCAGGCAGCAGCCCGCGATCAGGGTCAGCCAAGCGGCCCGCTGCAGCCAGCGGGACTCCTGTTCGGTCGTGTTGATGTCATCCACCTTCATGGGCGTGAGCATTCCTTGCGTCTGCCGAAGGGGCAGCGTCATGGGCAGCTATCGACGTAAAAAGGGCCTGGCTTGATGCCAGGCCCCTTCATTCAGGTGGGATGCCGGGTTTTTTTTGACAGTAAACGTCTGCCCGGCGTGACGCAACTCACGAACCGCGCGCCATGGCCATCAGGCGGGCGATGCGGTCTTCGGTGGCCGGGTGGGTCGAGAACAGCCCCCGCAGTCCGCCGCCCGACAGCGGGTTCATGATCATCATCTGGGCGGTTTCCGGGTGGGCCTCGGCCGCCGCCATCGGAATGCCCTTGGCGTAATGGTCGATCTTCTGCAACGCGCTGGCCAGGGCCTGCGGATCACCGCTGATTTCGGCGCCACCCCGGTCGGCTTCAAACTCACGCGCGCGGCTGATCGCCATCTGGATGACGCTGGCAGCCAGCGGGGCCAGGATGGCCACGGCGATGCCCACGATGGGGTTGGCCGGACGCCCTTCCGAATCCCGTCCACCAAAGAACATGGCGAAGTTGGCCAGCATCGAGATGGCACCGGCCATGGTGGCGCTGATGGTGCTGATCAGGATGTCGCGGTGCTTGACGTGGGCCAGCTCGTGCGCCATCACGCCGCGCAGTTCACGCTCGCTGAGCAGGCGCATGATGCCGGTGGTGGCCGCCACGGCCGCGTTGTCCGGGTTACGGCCAGTGGCAAACGCGTTGGGCGCGGCCTCGTCGATCAGGTAGACCTTGGGCATGGGCAGCTGGGCCCGGTCGGCCAGCTCTTTGACCATGGCGTAAAAACGCGGCGCGGTGGTGGCATCCACCTCGCGGGCGTTGTACATCTTCAGCACCATCTTGTCCGAGAACCAGTAGCTGAAGAAGTTCATGCCGATGGCCACCACCAGCGCCAGCAGCATGCCGGTCTGGCCTCCCATCATGCCGCCGATGGCCATGAACAGGGCGGTGATGGCCGCCATCAAAATGGCGGTTTTCATCATGTTGAACATCGTGTGCGGGCCTCCGGTCCCGTGTCAGCCAAAACAGTGCGCCACCAGATGGTGGCATGGGTGAGATGAGGGTGGCAGCCTGCCAGTTCAAGACACTGATGACGGCAGGGTGCAACTTTGCAGAAATTCACGGGCGCTGATGCGTTTGCCTCCCGGGCGCTGCAGGGTGCGCAGGGCCAGCGCCTGTTCGCCACAGGCCACGATCAGGGTGTCGCCCTGGGCTTGCAGCACTTCACCAGGTTGGCCTGAGGCGGGCACCACACCAGCGGCCCACAGTTTGATGGTTTCTGTCGCCTTCTCGCCCGGCATGCAAAAGGTCGTGCCCGGAAACGGGTCGAACGCCCGCACGCGCGCGGCCAGCACCCGGGCCGGCAATCGCCAGTCGATGGCGGCCTCGGCCTTCTCGATCTTGTTGGCGTAGGTCACGCCCTCGGCGGGCTGGGGGGTGCGGCTCAGGCCGCCACAGGCGGCCATCTCCAGGGCCTCGACGATCAGGCGTCCGCCCAGGGTGGCCAGGCGGTCGTGCAGCACGGCGGTGGTGTCGTCCTCGCCGATGGGGGTGCGCTCCACCAGCAGCATGTCGCCCGTGTCCAGCCCTGCGTCCATCTGCATGATGGTGATGCCCGTTTCGGCGTCACCCGCCTCGATGGCACGGTGGATGGGCGCGGCACCCCGCCAGCGGGGCAGCAGCGAGGCATGGATGTTCAGGCAGCCCAGGCGCGGCAGATCGAGCACCCACTGGGGCAGGATCAGCCCGTAGGCGGCCACCACCATCACGTCGGGGGCGGCGGCCAGCAAGGCGTCGCGGGCGGCGGCGGCCTCGTCAGGGTATTTGCCGTCCAGGCGCAGGCTGTGGGGCTGGGCCACGGCGATGCCGTGCTGTTGTGCCAACTGTTTCACCGGCGAGGCTTGCAGCTTCATGCCACGCCCAGCAGGTCGGTCGGGCTGGGTCAGCACCAGGGGCACGTCGAAGCCGGCGGCCAGCAGCGCGCGCAGGGCTTCAGCCGCGAACTCCGGCGTGCCGGCAAACACCACTTTCATGGGCCGATGCATCTCGGCGTGCATCAGGCCGATTGCGCGTCTCGGGCGCGCTTGACCAGCTTGGTCTTGATGCGGTTGCGCTTCAGCGGCGAGAGGTATTCCACAAACACCTTGCCCATCAGGTGGTCCAGCTCGTGCTGCACGCACACGGCCAGCAGCTCGTCGGCCTCGAATTCATAGCTTTGGCCATCACGGTTCAGGGCCCGCACGCGGATGCGGGCGTGGCGGTCCACCTTGTCGTAAATGGTGGGCACCGACAGGCAGCCTTCTTCCCAGACGATCATTTCGTCGCTGGCCCAGACGATCTCGGGGTTGATCAGCACGCGCGGCTCGTTGCGCTCTTCGCTGGTGTCGATCACCACCACGCGCTCGTGCACGTTGATCTGGGTGGCGGCCAGGCCCACACCCTTGGCGTCGTACATGGTCTCCAGCATGTCGTCGACCAACTGGCGGATGCGCTCGTCCACCTGGGCCACAGGCTTGGCCACCGTGTGCAGGCGGGGATCGGGGTAATGCAGGATGGGCAGCAGGGCCATGACAGACAGACGCAGAAGGTTGTGGGGGCACAACGACCCCGGGGATGAGCCGATGAGCAAGGCGCGTAACACCGGGCAATATTCGTTGCGGCGCCTGCGAATTTGCGGGCAGAATCAGCCGACGATTGTTCCTATTTTGCCGAATTTGGCGCCGCCTTGGTGGGCCGGCGCATTTGGCCACCATCCGGAGACCGTTTTCATGAGCCAGCGTCAACCGTCCTGTCGTGCCCTGAGCCTGTCGGTGCTCGTGGCGCTGGGTGTGGGTTTCAGCGGTGCGTCCCAGGCTCAGGCCGCGCCCAATTTTCCGGTCACGGCCCAGCAAAAATCCACGGCCCAGCAGGTGGCCCAGGCCGGTGTGGCGCTGTCCGAGCTGTCACCCAACGCCCCCGATTCGTACACCGTCAAGCGCGGTGACACCCTGTGGGACATCTCCAAGCTGTTCCTGACCTCGCCCTGGCGCTGGCCCGAGCTGTGGGGCATGAACCTGCAGCAAATCCGCAACCCGCACCTCATCTTCCCCGGCCAGGTGCTGTACCTGGACAAGAGCAACGGGCGGGCCCGTTTGCGCCTGGGACAGCCCGTGGGCGGTGGTGGCACGGTCAAGCTCAGCCCGCGCATTCGCGAGGGCAGCATCGACGACGCCATCGCCTCGGTGCCGGTGCACCTGCTGGAGCCCTTCTTCAACGAGGCCGTCATCTTCGAGAGCAGCGACGAGCTGCTGCGTGCGCCCCGCATCGTGGCCACCCAAGAGGGCCGGGTCATGCTGTCGCGTGGCGAAACCGCCTACGTGCGCGGCGAGCTGAATGGCCGCCGCGACTGGCGCCTGTTCCGCGAGCCCAAGCCCCTGCGCGACCCCAGCACCCGCGAGGTGCTGGGCTACGAGGCGCAGTACGTGGGTTCGATGAGCCTGGTGCGCGAGGGCGCCGAGGGCACGGGCGCCGATGGCGCGCCGCTGATCATCCCCTCCACCTTCAGTGTCACGGCCTTGCGCCAGGAGGCCGCCAACGGTGATCGCCTGGCCCCGCTGGCCCCGCGTGATTTCGACAATGTCGTGCCCCGTGCGCCCGCCAACGACGTGACCGGCCAGGTGGTGTCCATTTACGGCGATGGCCTGACGGCCGGACAAAACCACATCGTGGCCCTCAACCGGGGCGCCCAGGATGGGCTGGAGCGCGGCCACGTGCTGGCCCTGTGGCGTGATGGCGCCACGGTCAAAGACGGCACCACGGGCGACAACGCCACGCTCAAGCTGCCTGACGAGCGCCACGGCCTGCTGTTCGTGTTCCGCGTGTTCGACCGCATGTCCTATGCCCTGATCCTCAATGTGCAGCAGCCGGTGAACCCGGGCGACCGCTTCACGCAACCCTGATGCCCTGAGTGGCTGATCCTGCCGGTGCCCCAGGACCTGGGCGCCACACCAACATGAACATGAATTCAGAGGAGGCGCGCGCCTGGCTGCGCCTGTTGTTGACCCCGGGCGTGGGCCCGGTGTCGGTGCGACGCTTGCTGGCGGCGCTGGGCTCGCCCCAGGCCGTTGGTGCGGCCTCGGCCGCCACCTTGTGCCAGCTCGTGCCCGCCCGCGAGGCCCAGGCCCTGGCCGCGCCCGGCGACGAGGCTCGCGCGCGGTTCGAAGACCAATGGGCCCGCACCGCCGGCTGGCTGGCCGAGGGCCCCCATCGCCACCTGCTGAGCCTGGGCGATGCCCGGTACCCGCGCCAGTGGCTGGACCTGTCTGACCCGCCCCTGCTGGTGTTTGCCGAAGGCGACCTGGCCCTGCTGGAGGCCCCCTCGCTGGCCGTGGTGGGCAGCCGCCACGCCACCGCGCAGGGCATCGACCACGCCCAGGCCTTTGCCCGCGCGCTGAGTGCCGAAGGCCTCACCATCGTCTCGGGCCTGGCCCGGGGCATCGACGCCGCCGCCCACGAGGGCGCCCTGGACGGCCAGTTGCTGCTGGCCCCTCAGGGGCGCCCTGGCGGCACCATCGCCATCGTGGGCACGGGGCTGGACGAGGTGTACCCCAAAGCCCATGCCCGCCTGGCCCAGCGCATCGCCGCCCGGGGCTTGATGCTGTCGGAGTTTCCGCTGGGCACACCGCCCTTGCGGGGCCATTTTCCCAAGCGCAACCGCCTGGTGGCGGCCCTGTCGCGCGGCACCCTGGTGGTCGAAGCCGCCGTGCAGTCGGGCTCGCTCATCACGGCGCGGCTGGCCGCCGATCTGGGGCGCGAGGTCATGGCGATTCCTGGCTCCATCCATGCCCCTCAGGCCCGGGGCTGTCACGCCCTGATCAAACAAGGTGCCCGCCTGGTTGAAACCGCGCACGATGTGCTCGACGAGTTGGGCTTGAGCGCGGCGGTGTCGGTGGGCATGTCGCCCGGGGCCTCGGGGCAGGCGCCTTTGGGCGACGGACCGGCCGAGCCCCCGGGTGACGCCCTGCTGGACGCCCTGGGTTTCGACCCCGTCAGCCTGGAGGCCCTGGCGGCCCGCACCGGCCTGGGCCCTGCCGAGCTGGGCGCCCGCCTGCTGGAGCTGGAGCTGTTGGGCGAGGTGGCCCGGCTGCCGGGTGCGCTGTACCAGCGCAGGGCGGCCGCCTGAGGGGCGACAATCCAGGGGTGTCCACCAACCCTGCGCCGCCTGCCGTGTCCCTTGTTGACATTCCCCACGCCGCCATGAAGGTCGTCGACCTGGGCCGGGTCGACTACGAACCCACCTTCCAGGCCATGCAGGCCTACACCGAGGCCCGCACCCCCGACACCCCCGACGAGCTCTGGCTGTGCGAACACCCGCCCGTGTTCACCCAAGGGCTGGCGGGCAAGGCCGAGCACGTGCTGCTCAACCCACCCGGGCCGGGGCACATCCCCGTGGTGCAGACCAACCGGGGCGGGCAGGTCACGTACCACGGGCCAGGGCAGGTGGTGGCCTACCCGCTGCTGGACCTGCGCCGGCGCGGCTACTTCGTCAAAGAGTATGTCTACCGCATCGAAGAGGCCATCATCCGCACCCTGATGCACTGCGGCGTGACGGGCCACCGCGTGGCCGGTGCGCCGGGCATCTACGTGCGCCTGCACGACCCCTTTGCCCACGCAGCCCTGACCGAACCCGCCAACCCGGCCGACCCTTTCAAGGGGCTGGGCAAGGTGGCCGCTTTGGGCATCAAGGTGACGCGGCACTGCACCTACCACGGCCTGTCGCTGAACGTGGCCATGGACCTGAGCCCCTACACCCGCATCAACCCCTGCGGGTACAACGGTCTGGCCACGGTGGACCTGGCCGCGCTGGGCGTGCAGGTGGCGCCGGCCGAGGTGGCGGCCGTGCTGGCCACGCACCTGGTGCAGCGCCTGGGCTGAGCTCAGAGGAGCTTGGCAGAGCTCAACGGAATCGCGACACCGAGGCCACCAGTTGCTGGGCCTGCTGGCGCAGACTCTGGGCGGCGGCGGCGCTTTGCTCCACCAGGGCGGCATTTTGCTGGGTGGACTGATCCATCTCGGTCAGCGAGGTTTGCAGCAGTGACACGCCCGTGCTTTGCTCTTCGCTGGCGTGGCGGATCTCTGCCACCGTGTCGGTCACGCGCTGGATGGCCTGCACCACCTCCTGCATGCTTTGGCCGGCCTTGTCCACCAGGGCCGAGCCGGTCTCCACCTTGTCCACGCTGCTGCTGATCAGGGCCTTGATCTCTCGGGCAGCGTTGGCGCTGCGGCTGGCCAGCGAACGCACCTCGTTGGCCACCACCGCAAAGCCCCGGCCCTGCTCACCGGCCCGGGCCGCCTCCACGGCCGCGTTCAAGGCCAGGATGTTGGTCTGGAAGGCGATGCCGTCGATCACGCCGATGATGTCGGCGATCTTGCGCGAGCTGTCATGGATGTCGCGCATGGTGCAGACCACCTCGCTCACGACCCCGCCGGCATCAGAGACGATGCGGCTGGCTGCGTCGGCCAGTTGATTGGCCTGGCGGGCGTTGTCGGCGTTCTGGCGCACGGTGTCATTGATCTCCACGGCGGTGCTGGCGGTTTGCTGCAGGCTGCTGGCCGTGCGCTCGGTGCGAACCGACAGGTCCTGGTTGCCGGCGGCCACCTCGCTGCTGGCCACTTCTACACCCTCGCTCACCTGCCGCACTTCGCCAATCAGTTCGGCCAGGTGATTGCGCATGCGCGCCATGTCGGCCAGCAGGGCGGCCACCTCGTCACCGCGCGGGTCGTGGGGCACCGGGTCCAGGCGGCCATCGGCAATGGCGCTGGACACGCTGCGGGCGTAGCGCAGCCCACCCACCAGCCGCCGCAGACCGCGCCAGGCCAGCCAGGTGGCAGGCAGCAGGGCCAGCACCAGCAGGCTGATGACGGCCCCCCACATCCAGCGGTAGGTGGCTTGAGCGGATTCGTACAGTCTGGCGGCCGAGTCCAGATGGTGCTGATCCAGTGCGTGCAGCGCGTCAAACAAGGCTTTTCCCTGCTCTCGCCCAATCAACAAGAAGGCGGCCAGTTGCTGCTTTTCATAGCGCCCTTGTCGCAGCGCTTCGGTCGTGGCATCGCTCTTGGCCATCCACGCCTCCATGGCCTGGCCCACCTGGGCCGCCACCGCGTGGTCCTGGGGCAGGCTGGACAGGGCTTGAAGGGTCTCCCACTCGGCATTGATCTTTTTGCGCCGCTCCAGCAAACGGCCGTGGTGCAGATCGGCCGGGTGGTCATGCACATCGGCCACGGGGCTGTCTGGGGCATGCTGGTAGGTCAGCAGCACTTCGGTGCGGTTGTCCTGGATCAGTTGTCGCAGCCGGGCTGCAGCCTGGCTGGCCTGCATGTGTGTGTCGTGCACCAGTTGCAGGTCGCGGCTCATGCTGTGCAGGCCCTGCAGTGACAGGGCGGCCAGGATCACGAAGCCCAGCCAGAAAATGCCGGTGGCGGCGCTCAGCCGGGCCGTCAGAGACAGGGGTTTGAACATCAAGAACTCCGATGCGTGAGGTGTGCTTTCAGGGGGCTGATCCGGCATGGCTGCCGGGCACATCGGCCAAGACCCCTGTTACCTGGGTGGGTATATCGGCCATTGAAGCGCATGGCTTGAACCCCGGAGGCGCAGATTTGCGCCACTTTGGTGCAGCACTTTGCGGCTTGCCACATCCAGCCCATGAGGCGCTTGGGCTACAGTCACGTCATGAGCGATTCGTCTGCCCCCCCCACCTACGACCCCTCGGCCAAGCAAAAAGCCCAGGCCAAAACCGCGCGCATCCCCATCAAGATCGTGCCGGCGGGTGAGGCGCTCAAAAAGCCCGACTGGATCCGCGTCAAGGCCGGCTCGCCCAGCACGCGCTTCTACGAGATCAAGAACATCCTGCGCGAGCACAAGCTGCACACCGTGTGCGAAGAGGCCTCGTGCCCCAACATCGGTGAATGCTTTGGCCATGGCACGGCCACGTTCATGATCATGGGCGACAAGTGCACGCGCCGCTGCCCGTTTTGCGACGTGGGCCACGGCCGCCCTGACCCGCTCGATGTCAACGAGCCGGCCAATCTGGCCAAGACCATCGCGGCGCTCAAGCTCAAGTACGTGGTGATCACCTCGGTGGATCGCGACGACCTGCGCGATGGCGGTGCGGCGCACTTCGTCGACTGCATCCGACAGGTGCGTGAGCAATCGCCGGCCACGCGCATCGAGATCCTGGTGCCTGACTTCCGGGGCCGCGACGACCGCGCCCTGGATATCCTCAAGGCCGCACCGCCCGACGTGATGAACCACAACCTGGAGACCGCGCCACGCCTGTACAAGGAAGCGCGTCCGGGCAGCGACTACCAGTTCAGCCTGAACCTGCTCAAGAAGTTCAAGGCCCTGCACCCGGACGTGCCCACCAAGAGCGGCATCATGGTCGGCCTGGGCGAGACGGACGAGGAGGTGTACCAGGTGATGCGCGACATGCGTGCGCACGACATCGACATGATCACCATCGGGCAGTACCTGGCCCCATCAGGACACCACCTGCCGGTGCGCCGCTACGTGCACCCCGACACCTTCAAGGCCTACGAGCAGGCCGCCATGGAGATGGGCTTCACCCACGCGGCGGTGGGGGCGATGGTGCGCAGCAGTTATCACGCCGATCAGCAGGCGATGCAGGCTGGGGTGTCTGTCGATCCGGGCCACTGAGCCTGTTGGGTCGATTGAAGCGGCAGGCCCCTCAGCGTGAGGGCACCGGCCGCATCATCGCGGCCAAGACCGCCTTCGCGCTGGCGATTGCAGATCGTTGCGCGAATCCAGACTGGCCCATGCCCGCTCGCTCGACAAAGCCTGACTCGGTCAGCTCAGGGCACAAGGCAGTGGCTGTGGCGGCCCTGGCATCGCCACACCACAAACAAGCCCGCAACGACCAGCGCCAATGTCTCGGGTTCGGGCACTGGTGCAGTGATGCTGGTGATGATGGGGATCTGGCTCATGCTCGTGGTGCCCGTGCTGGAAAACGTCAAACCCGTGACGAACGCATAGGGGTCTGTCGGATCCAGGTTGGCCTCAGGCTCGATGCCTGTCACACGAAACAGAGTCACTGCCGAGCCGAATGAGTAGACCGTTCCCCCCTCGGCATTCAGCACTTCGGTAACGTACTGCGTGCCGTCCCAGACCTCGATCGTGTACAGGCCATCACCAAGCCCCTCAGGCAACAGGACGCTGGTGAAGAATTGGTCTGGGGTCTCGATCGTGTAGGTGTAGCCGGTTGCCACGTCGGGGTCAATGAATATCATCTGATCCACAGCGGTGACATTGAAGGTGAAGTCCCAGCCAGCTTCAACTTCGTCCGGGTCAAACACAGGCAGGATGGGGTTGCTGGCCGTGCTGCCAGGCAGCTGGCCTGCATTGAACGAAAACCTGAACAGGCCCTTTTCTCCACCCAAGACATTCGTGGTGTTGACCAGGTTCAGCACATCATCGGTCAGCGAGCCGTCCAGAACCTGCCAATTCCGGCCGTCACCCGCATCCCATCCTGCTTGCGCACGAACGCCGCCCAGTCCGGCGAAACCACCGCTGGCGTCGCCGGTGGTCCATTGCAATTGCTGGTAGCGGAACTCTGCGTCAAAACTCCCATTGCTGTCGGTCTTGTACAGAGCCAGCTGGAAGGTGTTGACCTTGCTGGTGTTTTCGGAGAAGTAACCCACCCTGTCCCAGGTGACGACCAGTGTGTTTTCGTTGGGCGACATCACCCAGACCTGGTTGCCGCCCCCCGGGAGTGGCCCGGAGCCGGTGTCAACGTCTGCCCAGTAGGGCGCCAGCATCGGCTGGTTGGCGACAGGGAAGGGCTCCGGGGTGAAATCGCCCAGAGGAGACTCGAAGGTGATGTTTCCGTTGTTGTTGAGGAAAAACGTGCTGTAACTGCGGTCAAACCATCTGATCTCGAATGGCAGATTCAAGGCGCCGCTGGACCCGTCATCGGTGGCGAACAGTGGCGAGACGCCGTAGCCGAGGTCGCCCCCAACCAGCGGGTCGTCCACCCTGAGCAACTCGATGGCGTGAGCACTGGGGATGACGGTGATCGCCAGCACGAGCGAGGCGACTGCAACGTGTACTTTGTCCAGCATGTCAGTTCCTGAGTTTGTTGATATGGGTGTACCCCTTGGCCCACTGTAAGCGTGCTTGCCGACGATGTGAGCCCCCAAGAACTTGGGGGGCGCAGTTTGACTGAGCAGACTTCACATCACCGACGCATGCACCTGCTGCGGGTGCCGCAGCACGTCGGCCACCACGCGCAGACTTTGCTCGCACTGGGCCTGGGTGCTGGGTCCGCCCAGGCACAGGCGCACGGCCCGGGGGGGCGCGGTGTTGGTGGCGAAGGCGGTGCTGGCCACCGCCGCCACCCCGCGTGAGCGCCAGAACGACGCCGCCTCGTTGGGGCTCAAGGTGTCGGGCAGCGTCAGCCAGGCGTGAAAGCAGTCGGCCTGGCTCCACACATTCCAGTCGCTCAAATGCTTGAGCAGCAAGGCGTGGCGTGCGTTGGTTTCTTTGCGGATGGCCTGCACCATCGCGGTGGCCGTGCCGTCGTTGATCCATTGGGTGGCCAGCGAGACGGTGGGCGGCGCGGCCATCACGGTCAGTGCGCGCATGGCCCCGGCCAGGCGCTGCGTGGCCTGGGCGGTGGGGGCGTGCACATAGGCCACCCGCAAGCCCGCACCCAGGCATTTGGCAAAGCCCGTCACGTGGTAGGTCAGCTCAGGCGCCAGTTCGGCCAGGGTGCGTGGGGGCTTGGTGGGCAGTGCGCCGTAGGCATCGTCTTCGATGATGGGGATGGCATATCGCAGGGCGATGTCGGCCAGTGCCTCGCGCCGGCCGGCGCTCATGGTCACTGACGTGGGGTTGAGCATCGTGGGGTTGCAGTACAGCGCCTTGGGGTGCACGTGCTTGCAGGCGTCTTCAAAGTGCTGCGGACAGGGGCCTTCTTCGTCCACCGGCAGCGCATGCAGCTTGATGCCCAACTGCGTGGCCAGCGCCTTGATGCCGGGGTAGCTGAGCGATTCGACGCAAACGGTGTCGCCGGGGCGGGCCAGCAGGCTCAGCAGGCCGCACAGCAGGCCATGGATGCCCGGGCCCACCAGCAGGCGCTCGGCGTGCGTGGGGCCCATGATGCCGCTCAGCCAGCGGGCGCCGGCGTCGCGGTCGGCCGGGCTGCCGCCAAAATCCTGGTAGCGCAGGTGCGCCAGCAGCCGGCGAGGGTCGGTGTACATCTGGGCGCAGCCCTCGGCCATGCGCTGCAGCAAGGCCGGGTCGTCGGGCTCGGGGGGCAGGTTCATGGTCATTTCGGCGGCCGTGCCGCCACGCAAGGGCAGGGCGGGCACCGCGCTGCGCACAAAGCTGCCCCGTCCGGGGCGGGCGTCGATCTGGCCGCGCTTTTGCGCCTCGGCCAGGCCACGGGCCACGGTGGTGTAGTTCAGGCCCAGGGCCTGGGCCAGCTCGCGCAGCGGCGGCAGCCGATCGCCGGGTGTCAGTCGGCCGCTGGCCAGGTCTTCGGCCAGCAGTTCAGGGATGAGCAGGTAGGCGGGCTTGTGGCTGTCGCGCAAGCGTTGCGCCCAGTGGCGGGTGAAGGTGTTGGGCATGCCGCATTGATTGCATCAGTCGTGCCAGTTGATCGCCTCATGGTGTGCACACAACTTGTGCGGGCCTGCGCCGTTCGAGTGCCTGTGCGTCGTTGTGGTTCATCGCGGGGGTGTGCGGCTTGATCGCATATCGGCCGATCAATTCAGCGCCCGGATGGGGCGGTGGCGCGGGTGCCCAGGCAGGGGTGGCTTGATCGCCTCTTGATCGCATGGCGAGTGTGCCGGTTGGCACAACGGCTGCACCTCCGCCAGAGTCCCTCAACCCTGATTGGAGAACCCACCATGCCTGCAGTGACCAAAGCCCCCAACGCCATCGGCGACTTCCTGGTCGACTATGAAGAAAAAGTCTTTGAAGACGTGAAGGCCGAGCCGGGCGACAAGGCCCTGGTCACCTTCCACACCGTGGCCTTCGAGGGCTCGATCGGCTTCGTCAACCTGCTGCAGGCCACGCGCCTGCAACGCAAGGGCTTCGACACCTCGGTGCTGTTGTACGGCCCGGGCGTCACGCTGGGCGTGAAGCGGGGCTTTCCCAAGCTGGGTGATGCCGCCTTTCCGGGCCACCTGAACTTCAACGACCAGATCGCCAAGTTCATCGCCGAAGGCGGCAAGGTCTACGCCTGCCGCTTCGCGCTGCAGGCCCTGTATGGCCACGGTGAGGGTTCGCTGATCGAAGGCATTAAGCCCATCAACCCGCTCGACGTGCTGGACATCATCTTGCTGCACCGCAAAGAGAAGGCCTTCATCCTCGACACCTGGACCTTGTGACCATGAGCCCAGCACGCATCATCAAGGCGGCGGCCGCGCAGATCTCGCCGGTGCTCAACGAGGCCGAGGGCACCTTGCACAAGGTGCTGGACACCATCGATCAGGCGGCCCGTCAGGGCGTGCAGATCATCGTGTTTCCCGAGACCTTGGTGCCGTACTACCCGTACTTCTCGTTCATCCGGCCGCCCATGGCCTCCGGGGCCGAGCACATGGCGCTGTACGAGCACGCGGTGGCGGTGCCCGGCCCGGTCACCGACGCGGTGGCGCAGCGCGCCGCACGGCATGGCATGGTGATCGTGCTGGGTGTCAATGAGCGAGACCACGGCACCATCTACAACAGCCAGCTCATCTTTGACGAGACGGGCGCGCTGCGTCTCAAGCGTCGCAAGATCACGCCCACCTTCCATGAGCGCATGGTGTGGGGGCAGGGCGATGGCAGCGGGCTGAAGGTGGTGCCCACCGGCGTGGGCCGGGTCGGCGCACTGGCCTGTTGGGAGCACTACAACCCGCTGGCCCGCTATGCCCTGATGGCCCAGCATGAAGAGATCCACTGCGCGCAGTTTCCCGGCTCGCTGGTGGGGCCCATCTTTGCCGACCAGATGGAGGTCACCATCCGCCACCACGCGCTGGAGGCGGGCTGCTTCGTCATCAACGCCACGGGGTGGCTGACCGACGAGCAGATCACCTCCATCACGCCCGACCCGGCCTTGCAGCGTGCGCTGCGCGGTGGTTGCTGCACGGCCATCGTCTCGCCTGAAGGCGTGCACCTGGCGCCACCCTTGAAAGAAGGCGAAGGCCTGCTGATCGCCGACCTGGACATGAGCCTGGTCACCAAGCGCAAACGCATGATGGATTCGGTGGGGCACTACGCCCGTCCCGAGTTGTTGAGTCTGAACCTGGACGACCGCGCCACGGCGCCTGTCCATGCCCTGCGTCGCCCCAACGAGGAGGATCCTGCATGTCTGCCGTCCTGACCCCCCGCACCGACACCCTGAGCCCGCAAGCCCGGGCGCTGATCACCGAGTTGCAATCGCAGGGGTTGCGCCTGCAGGATCCCTCCGCCGGGCTGCCCAGCCGGCGGGGTGGGGCCGGCCCGTCCGACCACAAGGCCGTCACCATCGATGGCCACACGGTGATGGTGCCGGTGCACACCGCGCCCGCATTCGATTCGCCGTTCGTGGCCGATGCGCCGGATGAGCATGGCCACAGCACGCTCAAGCACAGCCGCATCCCGATCGCGCAGATCAGCTTTCCGGCGACGCCGCGCTTTTACGCCAGGCACACGGCCGACGGTGTGCCTTACTCGCACATCGCCACACTGCATGGCCGCGATGTGTTGGCCACCACCGTGCTGCAAACCTGCATCCGATACGAGAGCCGCAAGAAAACCTGCCAGTTCTGCTCCATCGGCCAGTCGCTGGCGGCGGGGCGCACCATCGCCCACAAGACGCCCGAGCAGTTGGCCGAGGTGGCCCGCGCAGCGGTGGCGCTGGATGGCGTCCAGCACATGGTGCTGACCACCGGCACCCCGCCCACGCCCGACCGAGGCGCCGCCGTGCTGGTGGACAGTGCACGTGCCATCAAGGCGGTCGTGCCGCACCTGCCCATCCAGGCGCAATGCGAGCCGCCCGATGACGACGCCTGGTTTCAGCGCATGAAGGACGCGGGCGTGGACACGCTGGGCATGCACCTGGAGGCCGTCACGCCCGAGGTGCGCGCACGCATCATGCCGGGCAAGGCCAGCGTGCCGCTGTCGCGTTACTTCAGCGCCTTCGAGGCGGCTGTGCGCGTGTTCGGGCGCGGCCAGGTCAGCACCTACATCCTGGCCGGCCTGGGTGACAGCGCCAACGACATCCTGGCCATGAGCCAGCGCTTGCTCGATGTGGGGGTGTATCCCTTCGTCGTGCCTTTTGTGCCCATCAGTGGCACACCACTGGAAGGCCACCCCGCGCCCGACCCCGCCTTCATGCGTGCGGTGCTCGAGCCCTTGGGCCGCATGGTGGTGCAGGCCGGCTTGCGCGCCAGTGACATCAAGGCCGGCTGTGGCAAATGCGGCGCGTGCTCGTCGCTGTCGGTGTACGAAACCGCCGCCCTGGCCTGAAGCCAGGTGATCAGGAGCCGATGCCATGAGCCTCGATGTGTTGTGTGACCTGCCCCAGACCTTCCACCCGGTGGCGTTTCGCATCAAGCGCGCCAGTGAGCGTTGGGAGCACCGCGATGCCCACGCCCTGCGGCGCGCCGTGTTCTGTGTCGAGCAGGGCATCTTCGTGGGCGATGACCGCGACGAGGTGGACGAGGCCCCCCAGCTCAAGACCCAGGTGCTCGTGGCCTGCACCAGCCTGGCCGGCGAATGCGACCAGGTGGTGGGCACGGTGCGCATCCACCAGCCCGAACCCGGCGTGTGGTGGGGCTCGCGCCTGGCGGTGCACCCGTCGTTCCGGCATGTGGGCCGCATCGGGGCCACCTTGATCCGGCTGGCCGTGTGCTCGGCACACGCGCAGGGCGCCCACACCTTCTGGGCCCATGTGCAGCAGGCCAATGTGCCTTTGTTCGAGCGCCTGCACTGGCACCGCCTGTCCGAGCTCAGTCTGCACGGGCGGCCCCATGCGCTCATGCGGGCCGAGCTCATGCAGTACCCGCCATGCCATGCGCCCGATTGGGGCTTTCTCACGCGGGTGGTGGCGCCATGAGCACCATCGCCACCCCCGTGCTGTCCACCGGTGAGGTGGTGCGCGCGCTGCGCAGCAGCCGAGGCTTTGCCCACAAGCGAGACATCGCGGGGGTGGCCGATACCCTGGCGCGTTGCCTGCCCGGTGGCCACACCGACCTGACACTGGCCGAGCACCAAGGCGTGATGCTGGGCGACGATTGCGCCGTCATTCCTGACCACCATGGCCACCTGCTCTTCGCCATCGAAGGCCTGGTCGAGGACTTTGTGGAGGCCATGCCCTGGTTCGCTGGCTACAGCGCGGTCATGGTCAACCTCAGCGACATCGCCGCCATGGGCGGCCGACCTATCGCGGTGGTGGACGCCATTTGGAGCGCCGGTGCCGATCAGGCCGAGCCCATCCTGCAAGGCATGGCGGCGGCTTCGGCCGCCTATGGCGTGCCCATCGTGGGGGGGCACAGCAATCAGCGCGCAGCCCGCCCTCAGTTGGCGGTGGCGGTGCTGGGCCGTGCGCAAGCCCTGCTCAGCAGCTTTGCCGCCCAACCCGGCCACACCCTGCTGATGGCGGTGGACCTGCGCGGCCAGTGGGAGGCCGCCTACCCCTTCTGGAACGCATCGACCCGCGCCCCTGCGGATCGCCTGCGTGACGACCTGGCCTTGCTGCCTGAAGTGGCAGAGGCCGGCCTGTGCGGCGCCGCCAAAGACATCAGCATGGCCGGCGTGCTGGGGACGGCGCTGATGTTGGCCGAGTGCTCGCGCGTGGGCTTGCGCATCGACGTGAGTGCCTTGCCCCATCCCCCCGGGCATGCCCATGATGACGAGCCAGAGGCCTTCCTGCGCTGGTTGCAGGCCTTTCCCAGCTATGGCTACCTCTTGAGTGTGGCGCCCGGCCACGTGGCGGCCGTGCAGGCGCGCTTCATCAGTCGGGGCCTGGCCTGCTCGCCCATCGGCACCGTGGAGGCGGGCAGCGGGGTGTGGTTGCAGCGAGGCGGCCTGCAGGGTGATGCCTCGAAAGACCTGGCCCTGTTGTGGGACTGGCAACGCGAGCCCTTCATCGCCGGCGCGCCGTCGGCCCACCCGAAGGAGCCGCACGCATGATGAAAACGCCTTTGCGCATCGCCTTGCTGATGCACTCGCTCAACCCACGCGGCGGCGTGGTGCACACCCTGGAGCTGGCCGATGCGCTGGTGCAGTTGGGGCACGAGGTGACGGTGATCGCCGCCGGTCGGCCCGATCAGGGGCTGTTTCGGCCCACCTTGGCCCGCCTGTCGGTGGCGCCCCTGGGCGAGCTGCCCTCCGCGCTGGTGCCCATGGTGGGGGCTCGCATGCTGGCCGTGGCCGCCCATTTGCGCAGCCTGGACCTGGCTGCGTTCGACGTGGTGCATTCGCAAGACAGCATCACCGCCAACGCCCTGGCCGACCTGCAGGCCGAGGGGCGCATCGGTGGCTTTGTGCGCACGGTGCACCACCTGGACACCTTCGATGAGCCCCAGCTCACCGCGTGGCAGGCACGGGGTGTTCACTCCGCTCAGCACCTGATGTGCGTGAGCGGCCTCTGGCAAGGCGTGCTCGCCCGCGACTGGGGCCGCCCCGCACACCGCGTTGGCAATGGCGTGAACCTGCAGCGCCATCAGGCCGATGCCAGTGAAGCCCAGCAAGCCGCCGATGCGCTGGTGTTGCGCGCGTGGGGCCTGAGGCCGGGCACGCCCTACTGGCTGGCCGTGGGCGGCGTCGAGGCCCGCAAGAACACCGCACGCCTGCTGCACGCCTTCGCCATGGTGCGCCAGGAGGTGCCTGAGGCGCGCCTGGTCGTCGTCGGCGGCGCGAGCGTGCTCGAACACGCCCAGGCACAAGCCGAGTTCGATGCTGTGCGCCGCACCCAGGGCATGGCGCTCGGTCAGCCTCATCAAGACAGCGTGTTGCTCACCGGCCCTGTGCCCGAGGGGGTGTTGCCTGCGCTGTATCGCCAGGCCATCGCCTTGGCCATGCCCTCGGTCAAAGAAGGCTTCGGGCTGGTGGCCATCGAGGCCATGGCCTGCGGCACACCGGCCATCGTCTCGCGCATCGCGCCCTTCACCGAGCACCTGCAGCCGCACGAGGTCTTCTGGGCCGACCCGTTGAGCGTGCACGACATCGCTTTGGCGCTGCGTGCAACCTGGCGGCTGCGCCAACAGCCCGACGAGCGCGCAGCACACGCCCTACAGGCCCGCCAGGTGGCGTCCCGCTTTGACTGGCGCGCCTGTGCGCAGCAGCACCTGGCGATCTACGCCGGCCAGGCCAGCCGTTCACATCGTTTTGTTTCAACCGAGCACCCCTGCCATGCCTGAAATGCATTTCACCGTCCGCTGGCCCGATGGCTGCGAAGCGCACTGCTACTCCCCCTCACTCGTGGTCCAGGATTTTTTGGTGCCTGGCCAGCGCTACCCATTGCCTGACTTCCTGCACCGCACCCACCAGGCCCTGTCGATCGCCAGCGAGCGCGTGGCGGCCAAGTACGGATTCGCCTGCTCCCGCGCCATGGACCAGTGGGCGGCCATCGCCACGCAGGCCGAGGCCTTCAAGGCCCAACCCGATGCCCAGGTCGAAGTGCTGCGCTTTGACCTCTGAGCCCGATCAACGCTGAACTTCAAAGATCACACCATGCCCCAACACCATGACGTCATCATCGTGGGCGCCGGCCAGGCCGGCTTGTCGCTGAGTCATTACCTGCAGCAGCGCGGCATCGACCACCTGCTGCTGGAAAAGCACACCCCCATGCACGCCTGGCGCCATCAGCGCTGGGATGCCTTCTGCCTGGTCACGCCGAACTGGCAATGCAAGCTGCCTGGCCACGACTACGCCGGCCCCGAGCCCCACGGCTTCATGAAAAAGGCCGAGATCATCGAGTACCTGGACGCCTTCCTGGCCAAGGTCAGACCACCGCTGATGACGGGGGTCACGGTGCGCCATGTCAAGCGGCAGGCCGATGGTCTGTATGCCATCCAGACCTCGGCCGGCGCGTTCAGCGCGCGCCAGGTGGTGGTGTGCTCGGGCGGTTATCACGAGCCCGTGGTGCCCCGTCTGGCGGAGCGCCTGCCCGCGCACATCGTGCAGCTGCACTCCGAGCAGTACCGCAACCCGCAGGCCCTGCCTGAAGGCGGCGTGCTGGTGGTGGGCTCGGGCCAGTCGGGCGCGCAGATCGCCGAAGACCTGCACCTGGCCGGCAAGCAGGTTCACCTGGCCGTGGGCGATGCGCCGCGTTGCGCACGCTTTTACCGAGGCCGCGACGTGGTCGACTGGCTGGCCGACATGGGCTACTACGACATGCCGGTGGACCAGCACCCGCTGCGCGAAGGCGTGCGCGACAACACCAACCATTACGTCACCGGCCGTGACGGTGGGCGCGACATCGACCTGCGCGCCTTTGCCCTGCAGGGCATGAAGCTGTACGGCTTGCTTGACGGCTTGAACGATGGCGTGATGAGCTTCCAAAACACACTTCAAGACGCGCTGGACCAGGCCGACAAGACCTACAACGGCATCAACGCCGCCATCGACAAACACATTGCAGATCGGGGCCTGAATGCGCCGCCTGCGTCGGTGTACACGCCGGTGTGGCACCCCGAAGGTGGCACGGCGCACACGCAGTTGGATCTGGCGGCCGCCGGCATCACGGCGGTGATCTGGTGCATCGGGTTCAAGCCCGACTTTGGTTGGGTGGACGCCCCGGTGTTCAACGGGCGGGGGCAGCCGGTGCACCAGCGGGGCGTCACGCCGCAGCCGGGGCTGTACTTTCTGGGCCTGCCGTGGTTGCACACTTGGGGCTCGGGGCGCTTCTCGGGCGTGGCGCGCGACGCGCTGTACCTGGCCGAGCAGATCGAGGCCAGGGCAGCACCGGGCGGGTTGAGCGGGCCGGCCTGGTCGGCCCCTGTCGTTCGGGCGCCACTGACGGTGGGCTGAATGCCGCCGAACGCTGCATTTGTGCCTCAAAAACCGGCTTGTTTCCGGCATGTGGCAATTGCAATGTGCACCTGCAGCATGCATGATGAAGGCTTGTCCATTCCTTGACCTAAGGGAGTCGCCTCATGAAACGTCTGCTTGTCTCTGTTGTGGTGTCCATGTTTGCTGTGTCGGCGTTCGCGCAGGCCGCCAGCGGGGCGGGTGCAGGCAGCACCTCTGGCGCTGGTGCCTCTGGCGCAGGTGCGGCCGCTGGCGCTGGCGCAGCAGGCGCCTCTGCCGTCGGTGGCATCACCGCTGGCACCCTGGCCGTGGGGGTTGCGGCGGCGGCTGCGGTTGGTGTTGCCGTGGCAGTGGCATCCAATAACAGCAACAACGGCCCCACCGCCACGGGCGGTTCTGTCAGCACCGGCGACTGAGTTCCTGGTTGTTGCGCATGCGCTGGCGTGGCCAGTTGTCACCAGGGCCCTTCGGGGCCCTGTCGGTTTGGGGTCGGCGCGTGCTGCTCGCCTGGGGGGCGGGTGGCCTGATGTCGGGGTGCGTGGCCCTCGACCCGGCCGTGCAGCAATCGGCCCAGGCCTTGTGGCCCTGGGCGGATGCGCAGGGGGCAGGGTCTGGCCAGGCGCCGCGCCTGAACCCCGATTTTGATTACCTTCGTCTGGTGGTGTCTGGTCAGGTGCTGTACTTGGCGCGGGGGTATACCGACACGGCCGACACGGCCGACACGGCCAACAACGGTGGCCCTGTCACCGTGTGGTATTCGGCCGATCGCGAGGTGTTGCGTCTGCAGCACGGGCGTTTGGCTGGCCTGGCAGGCACCCCGGTGGCCTGGTTGCACGTGCGCGGGCTGGCCGGCGCACCGATCACCGCGCCCGACGATGCCCCCAACGCGTCGCCCCAAGCCTGGGTGCGAGAAATCGACCAGATGCCGGGTTATCGTTGGGGGGTGCGTGACCGCCTGGTCGTGCGCCCCATCGAGGCCCCGGCCAACAGCCAGGTCCATGGCTGGTTGCCTCAAGCCTTGCGGTGGGCTCAAGAACAAGACGAGGCCGGTCGCCTGCCGCCTGCGCGTTATGCGTGGGCGCCTGGCCAGCCTGAACCCATCTACGGCGAGCAATGCCTGCAACCCGATTTTTGCCTCACGTGGCAGCGCTGGTCCGCCCAGGGCGCCGTGCCCACTCCGCCCTGAGCCGGTCCCTGGCGTGGGGCATGGCGCTGGCCACCGGCCTGTTGGCAGCGACCGCAGCCCAGGCCTCGTCCACCCATCCCATCACCGAGCGCCAGCGCCTGAGCACCTGGCTGGCCACCCATGGGGTGGTGCTTCGCCCTGGCGCGCTGCACTGGTGGTCTCGGGCGCGCCAGGAGGCGCAAGTCGCCGAGCAGGCCGCCCTGGTGCAGGCGCTGGGCCCCTCATGGTCACCCCTGGCCAGCATGGTCAGGCGCATGCCCGTGACCGGGCGCGTGCCCTTGCCCAGCCTGGACGCCCGCCTGCTGGAGGCCCGCCCCGAGCTGGACCCCTGGCTGCAGCCCGGTGATCGCCTGCAGGCCTGGCCCGCCACCGACGTCGTCTCGGTGCTCTTGCCTTCTGGCCATGTGTGTCGCGTGCCGCACGATGCCCAGGCCCGCCTGCCGGCTTATGTGCAGGCCTGTGGTGTGCAGGGCGCCGCGCGGGCCTGGGTGGCCCAGGCCGATGGGCAGGTGCAGGTCATGGGCCTGGCGGCCGACCAGCGTGCCGATCTGGCGCGCACCGTCTCGCCGGGGGCCTGGGTGTGGGCCCCGGCTGCGGGCGATGCCCCGCCGCCTGAGGTGTCGGCCCGCCTGGTGGCCTTCCTGGCCACCCAGCCGCCGTCGGCCACCGATGAGCCTTGGGCGCTGCCCCGTGCGCTGAGTGCCGATGTCGTTGCCGCACCGCCGCCGCGCGCCATGCCCCCGCTCAGCAACGACTGGGGTGGCATCGGCCTGCTGCAGATGCCGTCGGCCCGCATGGAGCCCGTGGGCACTGCGGCCCTCACCGTCACCAGCGCGCTGCCCTACACCGAGCTCAAGGCCCGGCTGCAGCCGTTCAGCTGGCTGTCGGTCGATTTTGGCTACCTCAGCATCAGCGGGCGGCGCTACGGCCCGCAAGAGGTGGCCGGCGACCAGTCCTACAAAGACAAAACCGCCGACGTGAAGCTGCGCCTGTGGTCCGAAGGGCAGGGCGTGGCCTGGGCGCCCGAGGTGGCCGTGGGCTGGCGCGACGTCCTGGGCACGGGTCTGTTTGCCAGCGAGTACATCGTGGCCACCAAGGCCTGGGGCGATGTGGACCTGACGGCGGGCCTGGCCTTCGGCTACCTGGGCAGCCGAGGCGAGTGGCGCAACCCCCTGGGGGTGGTCTCTGAGCGCTTCAAGCGCCGTCAGCGGCCCGATGTGGGCCTGGGCGGCACGCTGGACTGGCGCACCTTCTTCACCGGGCCGGTGTCGCCCTTCCTGGGTATCCAGTGGGCGATGCCGATGGACAACTGGTGGCTCAAGGCCGAGCTCGACCCCATCGATTACGCCAGCGAGCTCACAGGGGGGCGGTCTGTGGAGCAGTCGGCCCGCGTCAACGTGGCGCTGGTGCACCGCGTGTGGCCCTGGCTGGACCTGTCGCTGGGCCTGGAGCGGGGACAGCGCGTGACCCTGAGCGTGTCGGCCCATGCGGCCCTGCCCGAGCTGAACACACCCAAGCGGCTGGACCCGCCCATGCCGGCGGTGGTAGACCGCGCCCCTGCGCAGGCCGTGCCGCTGGCCGAGATGGCCAAGGCCATTGAGGTGCAAACCGGCGGGCGCGTCAGCCTGGTGCAGCGCCGTGGCGAGCGCTTGTCGCTGCGCTTGCATGATCCGGTGGGGCACGCCGCATCGGGCTGGATGGACCGCGTCACGGCGGTGGTGCACGCCAGCCAACCCGCCGCCGTGCGCGAGGTGGTGGTGGACGTGCACCGCCAGGGCCTGCCCGTGGTGTCGGCCACCCAGGCGCGCCAGCCCTGGGTGCAGGCCCGCACCGAGTGGCAGCCGCTGCCCGCTGATGACGCGCCACCGCTGGCCGTGCAGCGCCGCCCTGTGGCTGCCGCCCCGGCAGCGTCTGTCGCTCAGGCCGACCCCGCCACAGCCACCGCCACCACCACCTGGCAAGCCCCTGAGTCCAGCGCCTGGAAGCAGGGCGTGGGCCTGCACTACCGTCAGAACCTGGGTGGCCCCGACGGCTTCTGGCTGTACCAGCTCGGGGTGGACTGGTCGGCCGAATGGCGCCTGGCCCAGAGCACCTGGGTGAGCGGCACCGCCCGCGTGCGCGTGCTCGACAACTACGACAACTTCAAGTTCAACGGCTCCAGCCAATTGCCCCGGGTGCGCACCCTCATCCGCGAGTACCTCACCACCCGCCGCTTCACGGTGCCCCAGCTGCAGATCACGCACGCCCAGGCCCTGGGCGACGACCTGTTCGCCATGGGCTACGCCGGCCTGCTGGAGACCATGTACGCCGGTGTGGGCGGCGAGCTGCTCTACCGCCCGGTGGACAGCCGCCTCGCGCTGGGGGTGGACGTCAACGCCGTGCAGCAGCGCGCCTTCACGCAAGGCTTGTCCTTGCGCGACTACCGCGTCAACACCGGCCACCTCACGGCCTATTGGGACACCGGCTGGCAAGACCTGCTGATCAAGCTCAGCGCCGGGCGTTATCTGGCGGGCGATGTGGGGGCCACGCTGGACATGTCCCGCGTGTTCGACAACGGCGTGAGCCTGGGCGCCTACGCCACCAAGACGAATGTGTCGGCCGAGCAGTTTGGCGAAGGCTCGTTCGACAAGGGCATCTACGTCACCATCCCCTTTGACGTGATGCTGCCCCGCTCCAGCTCGTCCACGGCAGCCCTGGTGTACGCCCCCCTGATCCGCGACGGCGGCGCCCGACTGAGCCGCCAGTACGGCCTGTACGAGCTCACCCGCGCGCGCGATGCCCGCTGGTGGGCAAAGCCCGCCGATGGGGCGCCATGACCTCGGTTTTTTCGAAGCATCGCCACGCAAGATCCGAATGGACGCGGCCGGGTGGCGCGTCTAGATTGGGTGCATGTTCAAGTGCCCCAGGAGTTGCGCATGCCCCCCAACAGTCCGCTGACCGCCGGCCGCATCGTGGGCCTGGCCCTGTTTGCCAATGACGAGATCAACGACGCCGAGCTGTTTGCCTTGCACCGCGTGCAGGTCTGCCATCAGCTGGGCTTGAGCCGCGAGTGCTGGCAAGGGCTGCTGGCCGAGTTGCACGACGCCTTCCTGCACGCGCGCAAGCGGCCACGCACCACCCTGGCCGACCTGCTGCCCGTGCAGTACTGGCTCAACACGGTGGACGACCCCGACCTGCAGCGGCGCGTGGCGCAGATGTGTGCCGCCGTGGTGAGCGCCGATGGTTTTGTCGACCCTGGCGAGGCGCGGCTGCTGCGCCGCCTGCTGGGCGCCTGGCCCCTGCCCGCCGAAGACCGCGAGATGCTGGAAGCCCTGGTGTATGGTCTGGATTTCGAGATCCGGCCGCGCACCGACGTGGACGCCTTGCACTGAACGGCGGGGTGTGCGGTATGCACGCCCACGTCCACCTCATCCAAGGGGCCACGGCCAGTAATTGAGGGTTAACGCGGATGCTGCGCATTTGACAATGCCGCATTTCAAATATAAAGTGAAAACATCGGTCGTCACTTAATCTGTCGCAAGGTGACGGCGCTGTTTTACCTTTGTTTGTCCCCCGTGGAGACCTCATGGCCAACCATTTTGACGTGCTGATCGTGGGCGCCGGCCTGTCCGGCATCGGTGCTGCGCGCCACCTCAAAACACATTGCCCCGACAAATCGTTTGCCATCCTGGAAGGCCGTGACACCATGGGCGGCACCTGGGACCTGTTCCGCTACCCAGGCATCCGGTCCGATTCGGACATGTACACCCTGGGCTACAACTTCAAGCCCTGGACCGAAAAGCAGGTGATTGCCGACGGCCACCGCATCCGCAACTACATCGCCGAAACCTCGCGCGAGAACGGACTGGACAGCCACGTTCGCTATGGCCACAAGGTGGTGGCGGCCGACTGGCACAGCGACACCGCCACGTGGACCGTGACGGTGCAAAAAGGGGGTGATCAAGGCGCCGGCGAGACGGTGCAGATGACCTGTGGCTGGCTGATGATGTGCTCGGGCTATTACAACTACGAAGAAGGCTTCACGCCCGAGTTCAAGGGCCGCGAAGACTTCAAGGGCCAGGTCATCCACCCGCAGTTCTGGCCGCAGAACTTCGACTACAGCGGCAAGCGCGTGGTGGTGATCGGCTCTGGCGCCACCGCCATCACGCTCATCCCCTCGATGACGGACAAGGCCAAGATGGTGACGATGCTGCAGCGCACGCCCAGCTACGTGGTCTCGGTGCCGCAGTTCGACCCCATGGTGCGCTTCCTGTTGAAGTTCCTCTCGCCCATGACGGTCTACAACATCAGCCGGGCGCGCAACAACTTCATCACGCAGGGCATCTTCAAGCTCTCGCGCGCCTTCCCCAACTTCATGCGCTGGCTGCTGCTCAAGCAGGTCAAGGCCCAGGTGGGGCCCAACTTCGACATGAAGCACTTCACGCCGCCGTACAACCCCTGGGACCAGCGCCTGTGTGCCGTGCCCAATGGCGATCTGTTCAGGGCCATCCGCAAGGGCAAGGCCGGTGTGGTGACCGACCAGATCGATGCGTTCGTGAGCAACGGCATCAAGCTCAAGTCGGGCCAGGTGCTGGAGGCCGACGTCATCGTCACGGCCACGGGCCTGAACCTGCGGCTGTTTGGCGGCATGGCGATCTCGGTGGACGGCAAGGCCATCCAGATGAACCAGCACATCTCGTACAAGGGCCTGATGTTCAGCGACATCCCCAACTTCTCGAACACGCTGGGCTACACCAACGCCTCGTGGACGCTGAAGGCCGATCTGATCGCCGAGTACGTGTGCCGCCTGATCAAGCACATGGACAAAACCGGCACGCGCATTGCCGTGCCGGTGCGCACCCCCGATGTGCAGCCCGCGCCGCTGCTGGACATGACCTCAGGCTACGTGGCCCGCGCCGAGGCTTACCTGCCCAAGGGCGCGGACCGCGCGCCCTGGAAGCTGTTTCAGAACTACGCCATGGACAAAAAACAGCTGCGCGAAGGCAAGCTGGAAGATGGCGTGATGTCGTTCCGCAAGCCCCATGTGGCGGGTCTGACCGCCGATGGGCACAAGCGCCTGGCCGCCTGAGGCCAGGTTGGTGCTCAGGGCTTGAGAAAGCCCTGGGCCAGTCCACCCAGGATGGAGCCCAGGCCGCCCAGGTCCAGCTGCGCGGGCAACTGACCATCGGGCGTGAGCTTGTCCACCAACTGGGGCAGGGCCTCGCTCACCACCGCCGCCTCTTGTTCTGGCGTGCTGCCGTTGGTGTCGGCCAGTTTTTGCAGCAGCGCCGGGCCCAGCACCGCCATGATCTGGTCGGCCGAGATGGGCAGGTTCTCGCCCTTGCCGATCCACGAGGCCACCAACGAACCCAGCCCTTTGTCTTCAAAGGCCTTCACCAGGCCGCTGAGGCCGCCCAGTTCAGGGTTCTGCAGCAGTTGCGTGGCCAGCGTGATCAGGGGCGAGGCCTGCGAGGCGCCGCCGTCCTGGCCGGTGGTCAGTGAGCCCAGCACCTGGCCGGCCAGTTGATCGAGCAAACCCATGAGGGCCTCCGTTGGTTGGGGTGTGGCGGTGCTGATCAGTCCAGCAGATCAGCGGGGATGTTGCCCCCATTGTCGGCCAGTTTCTGCAGCACGGTCTTGTGCAGCCACATGTTCATCTGGGCCGAGTCGCCCATCTTGTCGGCCGGGCACCCCAGCTCGGTGGCCAGCTCTTTGCGCGCGCCCAGCGAGCTGTCCAGCTCCAGCAGCTTGAGCAGGTCGACGATCGAGGTGCGCCAGTTCAGCTTCTGGGGGTTGGCTTGCGCCTTGGCCTCCAGTTGGGCCACCACGTCCACCACGGCCACCGCCTGGGGTGCGGCGGGCTCAGGGGTGGCAGGCGCCAGGGCGGCCGCCGGGGTGACCGGGGCGGCGGGTGTGACCGGGGTGGTTGTTGCGGCGGTCACCGTCGGGGCTGCCGCAGGCGCGGCTTCCTCGTCTTTGCCAAAGCCCAGTTTGTTCAAGATCTTGCTGAAAAAGCTCATGGAAGCCTCCGTGTGGTGAATGAGCGGTTGGTGAGCGAGTGGTTGGTGTGGGGCTCACTGCCCCAGCTTGACGTTCAGGCCCGTGAACAAGGAGGTGTCCACCTTCTTCACGCCGGGCGGTACCTTGCTGTTGTAGGTGCTGATCAGGCCCACCGACAGCGAGGTGGCCTTGGTCATGGCCACGTTCAGTGAGCCATTGAAGCGCATCAGGTTGAGCTTGTCGCCCGTGAGTGCCTGCGTGTATTCCAGCCGCTGCTTGAGGCTGACGGTGTCGTTGAGCTGGTGGCTGGATTCTTCACCGATCAGCAAACCGGTGTTCGAAAAGCGCGTGCCGGTGGTGTCGCCAATCGTCTGCGCCTCGCGGTACACCGAGCGGGTGTGGCTCACACCGCCGAACACGTCCAGCGTGTGGGCCTCGGTCTGGATCAGGTGATAGCCCAGACCGCCGGCCACGGTGCTGCGGTGCTTGAGCTCGATCACCCGGTCGGCGTCCACGCCCAGCTTGCCAAAGCCGTACCACTGCGGGGTCAGGTCCACGTCTTGTTGGCCCGACACACCCCACTTGTTGGCCGTGGTATTTTTCTCGCCGTCCACCTTGCTGCGGGCCTGGTTGATGTAGCCCTGCAGCGTGGTCTTGCTGCCGTCCACCTGCCGCGCCACGTTCACATTGGCCAGCAGCGCGGCCGACTCGGTGTTGCCCCCCGAGATCGACAACGATGCGCCCGCCAGGCCACGCCATTGGCCGTCTTTTTTGGGGGCGTCGGCCAGGGCCGGGGTGGCCACCAGGGCCAGGGCGGGCAGGGTAGCGGTGAGGTGACGCAGACGCATGGGCAAGCCTTTCATGTATTTGTGCAAATGCAAATTGTGCCCGTGATCGAATACTTGACTTCTTCGATATTTCCATGAAAATAGAATAATGGAAGAAAAAGACGTTGTTCAAGCCCTGTCTGCCCTGGCCCAGCCGGTGCGCCTTCGCGTGTTCCGCGCGCTGGTGGGCGCGGGCCCCCAAGGGGCCATCCCCACGGCCCTGGCCGATGACCTGGCCGTGCCCGCCTCCAGCCTGTCGTTTCACCTCAAAGAGCTGCTGCACGCCGGCCTGGTCACGCAAGAGCGCGATGGGCGGCGCCTCATCTACCGCGCCGATTTTGCCCGCATGAATGGCGTCATGGCCTACCTCACGGCGCACTGCTGCCAGGGCACCCCCTGTGATGCGGTGGCCACCAACCCCACTGTTTGCTGCTAGGAGTCCTCCATGAAGCGCTTTCACGTTCACCTGCACGTGGCCGATCTGGCCCAAAGCATCGGCTTTTACAGCAAGCTGTTCGGCCAGCAACCCAGCCGGCAAGAGGCCGATTACGCCAAGTGGATGCTGGACGATCCGGCCGTCAACTTTGCGATCTCGCAGCGTGGGGCCGAGCCCGGCATCGACCACCTCGGCATCCAGACGGACGACGCCAGCGAGCTGGCCGCGCTCAAGCAGCGCGCCGAAGCCGCCGACCTGAGCCTGCTCGACGAAGGCGAGACCACCTGCTGCTACGCCCGCAGCGACAAGCACTGGCTGGTTGACCCCCAGGGCATCGCCTGGGAGCACTTCACCACCCTGGGCAGCGTGCCCACCTTCAGCGCGGGCGAGCCTGCTGCCGCCAGCGTTGAGGCTGCCAGCGCGTCGTGCTGCCCCCCGCGCGGCAAGCCGGTGGGCATCCCCGTCAAATCCTCTGGTTCATCTTGCTGCTGACCCCATGACCACCCATGTTCTGATTTTGTGCACCCACAACTCTGCGCGCAGCGTGTTGTCGGAAGGCATGCTCAACCACCTGGCCGCGCAGCAGGGCCTGGATGTGAAGGCCCACAGCGCGGGCAGCGCGCCCAGCGGACGGCTCAACCCCTTTGCGCTGGAGGCGCTGAACCACGCCGGCATCGACACGGCCGCCTACCGCAGCAAAAGCTGGGACGAGTTCACCACGCCCGAGGCACCGCCGCTGTCCATCGTGATCACGGTGTGCGACAGCGCAGCGTCCGAGGCCTGCCCGGTGTTCTTTGGCGGTCACGGCCAGCCGGTGAAGGTGCACTGGGGCTACCCCGATCCATCCAACGCCGAGGGCGGTGACGAGGGCAAGCGCCGGGCCTTCGAGCTCACGCGCCAGGCCATCGGCTACAAGATGCTGCAGTTGCTGGCCCTGCCGCTGTCCACCCTGCCGCGCGATGAACTGCAGGCGGCGCTTGAGCGCATCGCCCGGAGCTGAGTCATGACCCCCACCTTGCTTCAAAAGCTGTTGAGTGAGTTTCTGGGCACGGCCTTGCTGCTGGCCGTGGTGATCGGCTCGGGCATCATGGCTGAAGGCCTGGCCCAGGGCAATGTGGCCCTGGCCCTGCTGTGCAACACCCTGGCCACCGTGGGCGGGCTGTACATCCTCATCGAGGTGTTCGGGCCCGTGGGCGGCGCTCACTTCAACCCGGCCGTCAGCCTGGTGATGACGCTGCGTGGCTACATGCCATGGTCACTGCTGGGCCTGTACGTGGTGGTGCAACTGGCCGGGGCGGCCTGTGGGGCCTGGCTGACGCACGCCATGTTTGACGTGCCGGTGTGGCAGTGGGCCACCAAGGTGCGCAGCGGCCCGGCCCTGTGGCTGGCCGAGGGTGTGGCCACGGCAGGCTTGCTGCTGGTCATCCTGCGCGCGCCGGCGGCCCGTGTGGCGGCCATGGTGGCGGCCTACATTGGGGCGGCCTACTTCTTCACCGCGTCCACCTCGTTTGCCAACCCGGCGGCGGCGTTCGGACGCATGTTCAGTGACAGCTTTGCCGGCATCCAGCCGGCCAGCGTGCCCGCCTTCATGCTGGCCCAGGTGGCAGGTGCCCTGGTAGGCTGGTTGCTGCACCGCGCGCTGGGTGGCGACCGCCCAGTGACCCAGTCCGCCCCCGACATTCCTCCTGCCAACCACCCCCGAGCCGCATGAGCGACACCATCATCTTCCACAACCCCCAGTGCGGCACCTCGCGCAACACCCTGGCGCTGATCCGCAATGCGGGCATCGAGCCGCAGGTCATCCACTACCTGGAGACGCCACCCAGCCGCGAGCACTTGGCGCAACTCATCCGCGACTGCGGCCTGAGCGTGCGCGAGGTGCTGCGCGCCAAGGGCGATGTCTACGATGAACTGGGCCTGTCGGCGCCCCACTGGACGGACGACCAACTGCTGGACTTCATGGTGGCCCACCCCATCCTGATCAACCGGCCCATCGTGGTCACGCCCAAGGGCACGGCGCTGTGCCGCCCGTCCGAGAAGGTGCTCGACATCTTGCACCAGCCCCAGCAGGGGCCCTTCACCAAAGAAGATGGTGAGGTGGTGATCGACGCCGAAGGGCGCCGCGTGTGACCCTCGGCCCCTCAGGCCGCTGCGGGCGGCTTGAGCGTGGCCTCTTGCGCCCGCGCATACGCGATGCAGGCCTCGAAGATGGCCTGTGCGTTGCGCAGCACGTCTTCCAGCGGGGTCTTGCAGCGCTCGGCCACCCATTGCGTGGCAATGCGCGTGTTCGAGCCCACCAGGCCGTCGGCGATCATCTGGTGGCTCAGGCCCAGCTCTTCGAGCCGGGGAAACATCTGTCGGATGAAGCTGGCGATCAGGTGCGCAAAATCCTGCGTGGCCTTGCCCGTCAGGTCGCTCATGCTCTGCCCCACGTTCAAGGCGTCGATCAGGCCCACGCGGGCGCGTCGTGGATCGTCGCGGATGAACTCGAAGAAGGTGCGCAGCGCGGCTTCGGCCAGCTTTTCGGGCTCGGGCTCGCAGCGGGCCAGGGCCATCACCGTGTGCTGCATCAGTTCGCGGTTGATGGTGACGTACACGGCCTTGAACAAGGCCTCCATGCTGTCAAACGACTCGTAGAAGTAGCGCGAGGTGAGTTGTGCCTTGCCGCACACATCACGCACGGTGGACGCGTGGTAGCCCTGCTCGCCGAACACGGCCAGGCCGGCCTCGATCAGGCGGGCCTTGCGTTGCCGCTGGCGCTCTTGCGAGTCCACCCCGCCGTAGCGTCGGCCGGACGGCCCCGGGGACGCGGGGGATTCAGGGTTAACCCTATTTTTGGAAACAGACATTGTCAAATACGATATTTGAAATTGACGATTGTCAAATTCACACCTGCACGCAATCAGCGCCTGCACTTGCCGATTGTGGCATCGCACGATGGCCTGTGCAGGCCCTGGGTGTACGCATTCTTCCCCCCCTTCACGGATCGCCATGAAAGACTTCAAGAACAAGGTGGCCGCCATCACGGGCGCCGCATCGGGCATGGGCCGCACGCTGGCGCTGGAGCTGGCCCGCCGTGGCTGCCATCTGGCACTGAGCGATGTCAATGAAAAGGGCTTGATCGAGACGGCCGAGATGGCCAGCAAGCTGGGCGTGAAGGTCACGACCGCCAGGGTGAACGTGGCTGACCGTGACGAGGTCTTCGCCTGGGCAGACCGCGTGGCCAGCGAGCATGGCGAGGTCAACCTGGTGTTCAACAACGCCGGTGTGGCGCTGGGCGCCTTCCTGGAAACGGTCAAGCCCGAAGACTTCCAGTGGATCATGGGCATCAACTTCTGGGGCGTGGTGTGGGGCACCCAGGCCTTCTTGCCGCACTTGAAGGCCTCGGGCGATGGCCACATCGTCAACACCTCCAGCCTGTTCGGCCTGCTGTCGCTGCCCACGCAAGGCACCTACAACAGCAGCAAGTTCGCGGTGCGCGGCTTCACCGAGGCCCTGCGCCAGGAGCTGGACCTGGAGAAGTGCGGCGTGAGCGCCACCTGCGTGCACCCGGGTGGCATCCGCACCAACATCGCCCGCGACGCCAAGATGGACAACAGCATCAGCGCCAAGACGGGCGCCAATCCCGAGACGGCCAAGGCCAAGTTCGACAAGCTGCTCAACACCACCACGGCCGAGAGCGCTGCTCGCCAGATCTTGCGTGCGGTGGAGGGCAACCAGCGCCGCGTGCTGGTGGGGCCTGATGCCAAGTTCCTGGACAAGGTGGTGCGCTTCTTTGGCTCGTGGTACCAGCCCATGACCACCTTCTTTGCCAAGAAGACCATGCTGGGTTGATTCGTTTCCACTGCCGTACCTGAAAGACTTCTGCCCATGTCCGCCGCCCCCATTCAGCGCATTTACGAGCCGGTGCCCGGCGCCCGCGAAAGCATCACCTCGGCCCTGATGCGCAGCAGCCTGCGCTTTTTGTTCAAGCCGGTGATCAAGCCACCCATGCCCGTGGGCTTGCAGCGCGCCGTGCTGCACACGCTGTCGGTGTCGATGCCGCCGGGTGGTGGTGTGAAGGTGGAGAAGGTGATGATTGGCAAGCTGGCGGCCGAGCGCATCACGCCCAAGGCCACGCCGCAGCCCAAGCACGCCATGCTGTACCTGCACGGCGGTGCGTTTTGTGCCGGCAGCCCGCGCAGCCACCGCAGCATCACCACGCGCCTGAGCCGCATGGCCAACTGCGAGGTGCTGGCCGTTCATTACCGCCGCGTGCCCGAGCACCCGTTTCCGGCGCAGATCGAAGACTCGCTGGCCGGCTACAAAGAGCTGCTCAAGCGGGGCTACCAGCCCGAGCACATCGCCGTGGGCGGGGATTCGGCCGGTGGCACGCTGACGCTGCTGCTGTTCAAGGCGCTGGAGCTGGAAGGCCTGCCCACGCCCAAGTGCCTGGTGATGATGTCGCCCGCGTTTGACGCCAAGCTCAACAGCGACAGCGTGAAGAAGTACAAGAAGCTCGACCCGATGATCAACATCGAGTGGGGCATGCAGGGCTTTGCCTGGTACCGCCCGCGCCACGACCACCCGCTGGCCTTCCCCAAGCGGCAAGACCTGAGCACCCTGCCGCCCACGCTGGTGCAGGTGGGCGAGATCGAGGTGCTGCACGACGATTCGGTCTGGCTGCTGCACGCGGCCAAGCGCTTTGATCGCCACGTGGAGCTGGAGGTCTACAAGGGCCGCTGGCACGTGTTCCAGATTCACGCCGGCATCATGCCGAGCGCCACCAAGGCGCTGGAGCGCCAGGCGGCGTTCATGAAGCAGCAGTGGGGGGTGTGAGCCTCGGCTTCATGCCGGGTTGAGCGCGCAAGCCACCAGCCCAGGGCGGGCCGCGTGGCTTCAAGTGGGTGGTTCTGCCTGCGGCAGAACGCCCCTGCCCGGGGCTTGCGCGCCTCGGCACCCACTCAGGCGCCACGGGGCCCACCCTGGGCTGATGGCTTGGGGTGGCCATGTGGCGTGCCGCTGTTTGACTCTGTGCAGGACGAAAGGCCAATGCGGCAAACTGCGCAGAATTCTGTCAGCCACATGGAGCCACGCATGCCCACCTCTGACCATGATGAGCTGCCGTCTACCCCGGCGCGCCCCAGGCTGTCTGAGCCAGGCGACCAGAGGGGCTGCTGCCACCGACCTGAGCGCGAGCGCATTCATCGGCTGTTGATCGACGATGCCCGGCGCGGCTTGGAAGACGTGCTTGCGGGTCGCACCCGAGAAGCCGGCCAGGCTTTGGCCGCACTTCAAGAGCGTCGTGGCTGAGCGCTTTCACCGGGTTGTGCTGACAACCCATCTTGCCCCCAGCCTTGCCTACACTCCAAACCGCTGCCTGAGGCGTGCCGGGCAAATGCCGTCACCGGTCGGGTGCCCTGGCCTCACAACCGGGCATCGTATGCGGGGCCTGCGTTCCCGCCAGGCAGCACCCGCCTAACGCCCCACACGAGCACCCGCCAGGGGTCTGTGCCCCCAGTGGCGCCTCGGGGGGGCCGAGAAGCGCAGGCATGGGCCGGGCGCGGCTTCGCGGGCGAAGTCGCGCTTTCATCATCTGGCTTGCCGTGGCTGTGTGAGCGCAGTGGCGGGCGCATGGCGCACGCCGCGCAGCGAGTTCCACGGCACCGGCCCGTGGCGAGCATCGCAGGGGCGTCCTGCCTGTCCAGGCAGGACCACCCCCGTGAAGCCGCTGGGGGCACAGACCCCTGGCGGGTGCGGCCGATCCGAGTCAGCGCTTCACGCCACCCTGAACTTCCCCACCAGTTGCGACAACTGCGCCGCCTGGTGCTTCAGGCTTTCGGCGGCGGCGGCGCTTTCTTCCACCAGGGCGGCGTTTTGCTGGGTCACCTGGTCCAGCTGGCCCACGGCGTCTGACATCTGGCCGATGGTGGTGGTTTGTTCATGGGCCGAGGTGGTGATCTCGTTGATCACAGCGCTCATGCGCTGCACCTGCTGCACGATGTCGGTGATGGTGGTGCCGGCGTTGCTGACCAGGGCCTGCCCGGTGTCCACCTTCTCGGCGCTGGCGCCGATCAGGCGCTTGATCTCGCGGGCGGCTTCGGCGCTGCGCTGCGCCAGGGTGCGCACCTCGCCGGCCACCACGGCAAAGCCGCGGCCCTGCTCGCCCGCGCGGGCGGCTTCCACCGCCGCGTTCAGCGCCAGGATGTTGGTCTGAAACGCGATGCTGTCGATGGTGCCGATGATGTCATTCACCTTTTGGGCGCTGGTGGCAATGTCTTGCATGGTGCCCACCACCTGCTGCATCACCTCGCCGCCTTGCTGGGCTGCCTGGCTGGCGCTCTGGGCCATCTGGGCGGCCTGGCGGGCGGTGTCGGCGTTGCGGTCCACGGTAGAGCGGATCTCGCTCATCGACGCCGACGTTTGCTGCAGGTTGCTGGCTTGCTCTTCCGTGCGTTGCGACAGGTCGGCGTTGCCGCTGGCGATCTGGCTGCTGCCGGTGGCGATCGAGTCGCTGGTGTGCCGCACCTGCGAGACGATCTGCGACAAGTCGCTTTGCATCTGCGCCATGGCGGCCAGCACGCTGTGGGGCGGCGCGGCGGCAGCGCCAGGCACCGGGGCCAGGTCGCCCGCGGCCATGCGCAACACCACCTGGTTCAGGACAGCGGGCTCGGCGCCCAGTTGCGCCTTGATGCCGCGGGGAATCATCACCGTCATGCCCAAGGCCACGGCCAAGGCCAGGCTGGCGCCCACCAGCAACATCCACACGGTGGCGGTGTACACGGTGGCTTCATCTTGTGCGGCCAGTTGGCGGTGATGTTGCAGGTGCTCCAAATGGGCCTGAACCG
The DNA here is from genome assembly GCF_038069945.1 of Aquabacterium sp. A3. Lineage (NCBI taxonomy): Bacteria > Pseudomonadati > Pseudomonadota > Betaproteobacteria > Burkholderiales > Sphaerotilaceae > Aquabacterium > Aquabacterium sp. A3. The sequence goes on from NZ_JBBPEV010000002.1 coordinate 105,923, forward strand.
CGCCCTGAAGTTCGTCGAGCAGTGGAATGCACTCGGCGTTGAGCTGTTGTGTGGCGCCGTCGTTGTCGCCAGCCATGGCTTTGGCGACGATCGCTGCGGCCACCGGGTGGTAGCGCCGCTCCACGTCGGCAATCTTCTGGATCAGGGCCTGTTCTTCTGGCGACGGCTTGATCTTGGCGGTGTCTTGCAAAGCAGCCAGGGCGGCATCCAGCTTGGCAGAGTGCTGCTGCAGTGCAGCTTGGGCGCGTTCTCGCTGGGCTGACGTGGAGGCCAGGATGAGGTTGCGTGCTTCATTGGCCCGACCGTTCACGCCGTCCAGCACCAGGTTGGACTGCAGTACATGCACGGCGTTGCCATTGACCGCCTCATCGAACTGCAGGTGCATGGCTGAGATCGAACGGTAGGAGAAACCTGCCAGGACCAGAAGAAGCGCCGCTAACACGCCAAAGGCCCCGGCCAGTTTGGACTGTAGGGTGGTGAACATGATGTTTGTCCAATCTGTGTCGCAATCGAATGTTCGACACTTTTTTCGTATCGGCTGATTTGCGATGAACTTGAGGCCGATGTGCAATGGCTTCCAGGCCCATGTTGTGCAATGGTTGGGCTCAAGTTCTGCGTTCGCTGGTTCGAAATAGCCGGGGTAGAAGGCCGTGGGGGCCATACACCGACCATTCAGGAGGCGCCATGCCTGTTCGACTTTCTCGACTTTCGATCGGGCGCCAACTGGCCCTGGGCTTCGCCGTGGTGCTGGTGTTGTTGGTGGCCATCGCCGGGGTCGGGCTGGGCCGCATGCATGCCAGCGAGACCGAAACCCGGGCGATGCTGGCGGCGCCTTTGAACAAAGAGCGCCTGGTGAGCGACTGGTTTGCCATCGTCAACGCGGGCACCCGACGCACGGTGGCTGTGGCGCGCAGCGCAGACCCTTCTTTGGCCAGCTTTTTTGCCGATGACGCCAAGAGCAGCAGTGCCCGCTCGACCGAGCTGCAAAAATCCATCGAAGCCTTGCTGAGCAGCCCTGCCGAAAAAGCCTTGTTTGCCGCCATTGGCGAGCACCGCAAGAACTTCATTCGCGCCCGCGACGCCATCATGCAGCTCAAGCGAGAGGGGCGCGACGACGAGGCACTGAAACTGCTGGAGCAGGACTTTCAGCCCGTGGCGGCCGCCTATCTGGGTGGCATGACCGACCTGGTCAAGCTTCAGCGCCAAGACCTGGACGCCCGGGCGGCGAGCCTGGAGGCCACCAACCGGGCAGGCAGCATGGTGCTGTGGGCGCTGACCGCGTGCGCTGTGGCCCTGGGCGCCGGGGTGTCGTGGTTCATCACGCGGCGCATCGGCCAGCCTTTGCGTGATGCGGCCCAGGCGGCGCAACGTGTGGCCGCCGGCGACCTGACCACACCGCTGCACAGCCAGCGTCAGGATGAGACGGGAGACCTGCTGCGCGCGCTTGAGGACATGCGCGTGCGCCTGGTGCAGGTGGTGTCGCGCGTCAGAGAAAACGCCGAGAGCGTGCTGACCGCCAGCAGCGAAATCGCCCAAGGCAACACGGACCTGAGCCAGCGCACCGAGCAACAAGCCTCGTCATTGCAAGAGACCGCCGCCACGATGGAGCAGCTCAGCGGCACTGTGCGCAACAACGCCGACAGTGCCTTGCAAGCCAACCAGTTGGGCGTGGGCGCCTCGGAAGTGGCCGTGCGTGGCGGTGAGGTGGTGCGCCAGGTGGTGGACACCATGCGCGAGATCCACGACAGCAGCCGGCGCATCGGCGACATCATCGGCACCATCGACGGCATTGCCTTTCAGACCAACATCCTGGCGCTGAATGCAGCGGTGGAGGCCGCACGCGCGGGCGAGCAAGGGCGCGGCTTCGCCGTGGTGGCCGGTGAGGTTCGTTTGCTGGCGCAGCGCAGCGCCGACGCCGCCCGGCAGATCAAGGCCCTGATCGGCACCAGCACCGACAAGGTGGCACTGGGCAGCAACCTGGTGGAGCAGGCGGGGCAGACCATGGAGCAGGTGGTGGCGGGCATCCGCCAGGTCAGCACCATGGTGGCCGGCATCAGCGCGGCCAGCCAGGAGCAAAGCCACGGCGTGGGCCAGGTGGGCCAGGCCGTGACTCACCTGGACCAGGCCACGCAGCAAAACGCCGCGCTGGTGGAGCAGGGCGCCGCAGCGGCCGAGAGCCTGAAGCAGCAGGCCGCCCAACTGGTGGAGGCCGTGGCCGCCTTCAAGCTGGCCGCCCACTGAGCGGGCTCAGGCGGCTTTCTTCTTGCGCGCCATGGCGGCCAGTTCTTCGTCGCGCAGGTCTTTGCGCAAGATCTTGCCCACGTTGCTCATGGGCAGGTCTTCGCGAAACTCCACGTACTTGGGCCGCTTGTAGCCGGTGAGCTGCTCTTTGCAGTAGTTGGCGATGTCTTCTTCGCTGAGGCTGTAGTCCTTGCGCACCACGAACAGCTTGACGGCTTCGCCCGAGCGCTCGTCGGGCACGCCGATGGCGCAGCACTCGGTCACGCCGGGGTGCAGGTTGACCACCTGCTCGATTTCGTTGGGGTAGACGTTGAAGCCCGACACCAGGATCATGTCCTTCTTGCGGTCCACGATCTTGATCAGGCCGTCGGCGGCCATCACGCCGATGTCGCCGGTGCGGAAGAAGCCGTCGGGCGTCATCACCTTGGCGGTTTCTTCAGGACGTTGCCAGTAGCCGGCCATCACCTGCGGGCCACGCACGGCGATCTCGCCGGCCTCACCCTGGGGCACGGGCTGGCCTTGCTCATCGAGCAGCGCCACTTCGGTGGAGGGCAGGGGGTAGCCGATGGCGCCGTTGTACTCGCGGTTGTCCAGGCGGTTCACCGTGACCACGGGCGAGGTCTCTGACAGGCCGTAGCCCTCGACGATGGGCACACCCGTGATGCGCTGCCAGGCTTCGGCGGTGGCTTGCTGCACGGCCATGCCGCCGCCGTTGCACACCTTCAGGCGTGAGAAGTCGAGCTGCTCAAAATCAGGCTCTTCCACCAGCGCGTTGTACAGGGTGTTGACGGCAGGGAACTGCGTGATCTTGAACTTCTTGAGCGTTTCGATCAGCTTGCCGATGTTGCGGGCGTTGTCGATCATCACGTTCATGGTGCCCATGCGCGCGCTCAGGAAGTAGCACACCGTCAGCGCGAACACGTGGTACAGCGGCAAGGCCACCACGTTGATCAACTGGCCTTCGACCTTGTCCAGCTCGGGCTTGAACCAGGCCTCGCATTGCAGGATGTTGGCCACCAGGTTGCGGTGGGTGAGCGTGGCGCCCTTGGACACGCCGGTGGTGCCGCCGGTGTACTGCAAGAAGGCCACGTCGCTGCCCTTCAGGGTGGGGCGGGTGTAGCTCAGGCGCTTGCCTTCGGTCAGGGCGCGCTTCATGGGTGTGAGCACGCGGCGGCCGTCGTCGGGCAGCTGGAAGTCGATCACATGGCGGTCCACCTTGCGCGACTTGTAGGTCATCCACGGGCCCTTGAGCGGGCCGAACACATCACCCAGCGAGGCCAGCACGATGTGCTTGACGGGGGTGCGGTCGATCACTTCCTGCACGGTGGGGCCAAAGTACTCCAGCACGATGATGGCCTCGGCGCCCGAGTCGTTGAGCTGGTGCTCCAGCTCGCGCGGGGTGTACATGGGGTTCACGTTCACCACCACGTGGCCGGCGCGCAAGATGCCGGCAATGGCCACCGCGTAGTGCGGCACGTTGGGCATCATCACCGCCACGCGGGCGCCCTTGGACAGGCGCTGGGCCTGCAGCCAGGCGGCCAAGTGCTTGGACTGGGCCTCGATGTTGGCAAAGGTCCAGCGCGAGCCCATGTAGGCCATCATGTCCTGGCTGGCGTGGGTGCGGAAGGCGTCTTCCAGCAGCTCCATCAGCGAAGGGTAGGTGTCGGGGTTGATGGTGGCGGGCACGCCGGCACCGTATTGATTCAACCAGGGCTTGTCCAGGGCCATGAGCACATCCAGTCCGGGTAACGGTTAATCTGACAACAACGGGTGTCATTGTGCCCGAAGCCGGGGGACGCTGTTAACCCCGCGAGCCGGGTGGCGCCTCCGCCTGCGCCTGCACCTCCTCGCGCGAGAGGAGCGCGCCCTGCCACAGGGCATACACCTGGTCGCCCTCGGTCAGGCTGTGCAGCCGGTGGGTGATGATGAAGCGGCCACAACCCAGGCCCTGGATCGCCGCCTGCACGCGCTGCTCGGTCTCGGTGTCGAGGTGGCTGGTGTATTCGTCCAGCAGCAGGAAGCGGGGCTGTTTGTACAGGGCCCGGGCCAGCAGCACGCGCTGCTTTTGCCCGCCCGACAGCGAGCTGCCCATGCTGCCCACCAGGGTTTGGTAGCCCATGGGCATGCGGGCGATGTCGTCGTGGATGCAGGCCAGGCGGGCGGCGGCCTCCACGCGCTCAGGGGTGGCCCGCACGTCGTTCATGGCGATGTTGTCGTACAGCGAGCAGGTGAACAGCTGGTCGTCTTGCAGCACCACCCCCAGGGCCGAGCGGAAGGCCTCGGCGCCCAGTCGCTCCATGGGCACCCCGTTGAGCAGCACCTCGCCCGATTGAGGCTGCAGTTGCCCGCACAGCAGCTTCATCAGCGTGGATTTGCCGCAGCCCGAGGGGCCCACGATGGCCACCGCCTCGCCGGTCTGCAGGCGCAGGTTCACCCGGTCCAGCACGGGCGCTTCGCCCTCGCCATATCGGAAGGTGACGTCGCGCAACTCCAAGGTCATGGGTTCGTGGGCTGGCCAGTCGGGCGCAGGGCCGGGCGCGGCGGCCTCGGGTTCGCTCAGCACGATGTCGGCCAGACGCTCGCCCTGCAGTTTGAGCAGGCGCAGGTTGATCAGGCGCTCCAGCAGGTCGGTGATGCGCTGCAGAAACTGCCCCTTGTAGGCCAGGAAGGCCACCAGCATGCCGATGGTGAACTGCTCCTGGATGATCATCTGCGCGGCCAGGAAGAGCACCAGCCCCTGCTCGACAGCGCCCACCACGCCATTGATGCCCTGATGCAGCATGGACACGCGCTCTTGCCGCACGCGGGCATTGACCATCTGGGCCTGCTGGTTCATCCAGCCCCCCACGCGCCAGCCGGGTTGCGCAAAGAACTTGATGGCCGCCATGCCCCGCAGGGTTTCCAGCAGGAAGCTCTGGGCATGGGCCTCGCGCACGATGAGCTCTTCAGCGGCTTGCCGGTAGGGCTTGAACACGGCAAAGCGCACGGCGGCGTAGATGAGGGCCACGATCAGCACGATCAGGGCCAGTTGCGGGCTGTACATGAACATCAGGCCCAGCGTGACGAGGCTGACCACGCCATCCAGCACGGCTTCGACCAGGTGGGTGGTGACCGTGTCCTGGATGGTGTTGACCGAGCCGAAGCGCGACAGCACATCGCCCGTGTGGCGCTTGTCAAAGTACGACAGCGGCAGCTTGAGCAGGTAGCGAAACACATTGGTGCTGGACGACAGGCGCCAGCGCAGGCCGGCCCCCAGCACGATCCATCCACGCAGCAAGCGCGTGCCCAGCGACATCAGGGCCAGCAGGGCGATGGCCACGGTGAGCACCACCAGCAGGGGCGCATCGCGCGTGACGATCACGTCGTCGATGATCCACTGGCTGAGCATGGGCATGAGGATGCCGAACACCTCCAGCACGACCGACAGCACGGCCATCTGCGCGAAGGCGCGACCCAGTCCGGTCTGGCCCGCGAACAGCACGCGCAGATCGAACGGGGTTCTGTCTTGCTTGCGCTGAAAGCCCGTGCTGGGCGCCAGCTCCAGCGCCACGCCGGTGAAGTGCGGGCTGGCTTCCTTCATGCTGAGTGTGCGCTCGCCCACGGCCGGGTCGTGGATGGTGATCTGGCGCGCATCGGCCTTCACCAGCACCACGAAGTGGTTCATGTCCCAGTGCAGGATGCAGGGCACCTGCAGCTGGGGCATCTCGTCCAGCTCCAGGCGCAGGGCGCGGGTGGACAGGCCCATCTCGTGGGCCATCTCCATGAGGCGGGCCAGCGTGGCGCCGCGCGACGACACCTCGAAACGCCGGCGCAGGGTCAGCAGGTCGGTGTCGTGTCCATGGGCCGAGGCCACCATGGCCAGGCAGGCCAGACCGCACTCGGTGGCTTCGGATTGCAGGATGAGGGGCGCACGGTGGCGTGGCCACAGGGTCAGCAGGTTGGTGGGCATGGCAAGGGCGCGTCAGGCGTCAGAGTCGGCCCGTGAAGGCGTACAGCGGGTCCAGCATCCACCGGATCAGGCGGCGGCGGTCGATGGCGATGTCGGCACTCAAGGTCTGGCCGGGCTTGAGTGCGATCTCGGTGCCATAGGCCTCGACCGACGGCCGCTCCAGCGTCACGCGCACCAGGAAATACGCGCGCCGGTCTTGCGCATCGGGCTGGGCCGGGCGCACCTCGTTGCGCGAGACGCTGTGCACCGTGCCGGCGTACTGGCCGAAGCGCTGGTAAGGAAAGGCGTCGTAGCTCACGCGCACGGCCTGGCCCTCGCGGATGAAGCCGATGGCGGTGCTGGGCACATACAGCACCGCGTCCATGGCCGAGGGCTCGGGCACCACCGAGGCCAGGGTGTGGCCAGCGGGCAAGGCCTGACCCGGCAAGGCCATCAGGCCCGAGACGATGCCGTCCTTGGGGGCCCGCAACACCATCACGTGCTGGCCACGTTGCTGCACCTGGGCTTGCTGCAGGCTCAGCAGTTCGCGCTTCAGCCCGGCGCCTTCGGCCTCGTGCTGGGCCTGCAGGCGTTGTTCGTCGTCGCGGGCCTGGGCCAGCGCCGCTTCGGCCGCGCTGCGCTGGCGCTTGAGGGCCTGCCGGCGGGCTTCCTGCTCCAGCACGGTCTGACGCTGCTGCTCCACCTGCAGGCCCGACACGATGCGCTCGTCCAGCAAGGGGGTGAGCTGCTGCAGCACCCGCTGGGACGATTCGATCTGGCGTGCCAGCAGGCGGGCTTCTTCGTCCAGCGCGGCCAGGTCGCGGCGCGCCTGGGCGGCGCGCTGGGCCTGGGCGGCGCGTTCGGCCCGCTGCGCTTCGGCACGGTGGGATTGTTGCGCCTGCAGGCTGTCGCGCTGGCTGGCCAGGTTGGCGTCCACCAGGCTGCCGGTGTTGCCCTCGTCGCTGAAGCGCTCCTGGCCCAGCTCGGCAATCACATCGCCCGCCTTGACGCGCTGCCCCTCGGCAACGCGCACCTGGCGCACCACCGCCGCGTCGGGCACGACCAGGGCAGCCACGCCACCCCGGGCCTGCACCACGCCTTGCACACGCTCTTTGCGCGTGTAAGAGCCCAGCACCAGCAGCAGGAGCACGGCGGCGCACAGCACCGCAAAAAACAGCGTGAGCCAGCCGGCACCCACGGGCCGGATGTGGATGGGGGCGCCGGCGCTGCTGTCCGATTGAGCGGCCAGCGCTTCTTGCCTGAACAGGGATGACTGGGGCGTGCTCATGGGGCGTCGTCGGGCAGTGGGTGGGTTGGGGCCAGGGCCTCGCGCGCAAACACCTGGGCCAGGGGGGCGATGCGCTCGGCGTGGAGCTGCTCCAGCAGGCTCAGGATGCGCACCTGGGCTTTGAGGGACTGGATGCGCGTGCCCACCAGGGCCTGTTGGCTGTCGTCGATGCGCTGGCGCGCGGTGAGCAGGTCCTGGTGGGTGCGCAGGCCGGCCAGGTAGGCCTTGTGCACCGCTGCGTGCGTGGTCTGGGCGGTGCGCACCAGCTGGTGTTGCACCGCCAGCAGACGCTGGCTGTGCTGCAGGGTGTCGTAGGCCTCGCGCAAGCGGGTGTCCAGGGCGGCGCGTTCTTCGTCGCGCGCGGCCTCGGCCTGTTGCAGCAAGGCCAGGGCCTCGCGCGTGCGGGCCTGCTGGTAGCCGCTGGTGAACAACGGCCAGTTCAGCTGCACGCCCACGGCGCGGTTGCGGATGTCTTGCCGTTCGCTCAGGCCGTCGAACTGCTGGCTCTGGCGGGTGCGCGACAGCTCGGCCACCAGGTCGATGGTGGGTTGCCAGCGCTCGGCTTGCCGGGCGCTGAGTTGCAGGCGGGCCCCCTGCAGCTGACGTTCGCGGGCCTGTTGCGCGGCGTTGGCGCCGGGCGCCAGGTGCAGGCCTTCGGCCAGGGGGGGCACCACGATGGGGTCGGCATCGCCTGCCGCCATCGGGTGCAGCCCGTCCGGCACCTGCAGGGGCCCGGGCACGGCCTGCCCCACCAGCCGCTCCACCTGCAGGCGTGCGGTGTTCAGGCGGTGTTGCCACACGGCGCGTTCGCCTTGGGCCTGCTCCAGCAGGCCGCGGGTTTCCAGTTGATCCACCACGGTGCCCACGCCAGCCTGCACGCGTCGCTCATTGAGTTGCGCTTGCAGGCGCAGGGCGTCGATGCGGGCCTGGTTGAGCTTGAGCGTTTCGGCGGCTTCAACCGCGTCCAGCCAGGCCAGGCTCACCTCCAGCGCCACTTGCTGCGCTTGTTCGCGCGCTTGCCAGGCGGTCTGTTCGGCTTGCGATTGCAGGCTGTCGGCCACCGTGCGTTCGGCGGCGCGCCACAGGGGTTGCGTCAGCGTCAGGCCGGCACTGGCGTTGGGTGACCGGATGGGTTGTTCGTTGTAGCGCTGCCAGCGCTGGGTGTTGGTGGCGGTGGCGTCCACCCGCGGGCGCCAGGCGCTGATCCGGGCCTGGTCATGGCTGGCTTGCGCGGCCTCCACAGCCGCTTGTTCGCGCCGGTTGCTGGCCGCCTGCCGGGCGGCGGTCAGCAGCGTGGGCCAGTCGGTGGCGGCGGGCAGCGCGGCGCTCACCTGCGGCGGCGAGGCCAGGTGCAGGCTCATGCGCCAACCAGCCGGTGCTGGTTGGCTGTGGGCCAGCCCCCCGCAGGTGGACAGCAGCGCCAGGGCCACCGCGCGCAAGGCCCCCACACGCAGGCACCCCACACGCAAACAACACAAAGTCATGGTCAATACAAGCGAAATGCCCGCAACACGGGGTGTTGCGGGCATCAAGACATGCGCCCATTCAGGGCATGTCAAGCAGGCCGATCAGGGCGCCTTGGGGAAACCCAGCAGCACCGCAAAGGTGTTGTACAGCGGGCGGCCGTAGGTGTTCCACTCGTTCTTGTGGATGGCATCGATCAGGGGAATGCCGGTGCGCTTGAACAGACCCAGTTCAGGGTCCAGAGCGGCGCCGCTGACTTCCTTGATTTCTTGTTGATTCAGAGTTTGCATGATGCTTGTCTCAGCTTAGGTTGATGAAAGTGTGTGCTAGCCAAAGCATCATCAGTCAGTAAAACGTTTAACGTAAGGCGTGATTGCCCTCAAGATGAATCGGATGGTTCATCTGAATGTCTTGTTAGACAGATGGCGGCGCCAACTCGGTCAGCCACTGGTTCAGCCCACGCCATGAATACAGCGTGTGGTCGACCACTTGGTCGATGGGGGTCTGGAAGTCGCGCTCCATCCACAGCATCGCCACATGCCCCACCATGCCGATGCTGCCGGTGATGACCAGGTCGATGTCAATGCGGTCGGCCTGGTCGCCGCAGCGCTGGCGAAAGCGCAGGCGCAGCAGGTCCACGATGTGACCGTATTGCTGTGACACGCGGTGTTCGGCGGTCAAGCCGGCGCGTGAGAAATCCTTGATCAGGATGTTGGCGCGGCGCGTGTCGTCGCGGATGTGTTCGAAAAACGCCCGCAAGCCGGCCTTGGCGCGCAGCATCAGGTCGCTGGGCTGATTGAGGATGGCCTCTTGCACGATGGCGGCCGCCTCGCAGCAGGCCACGTCATGCACCGCCCGGTAACAGGCATGCACGCTGTCAAAGTGCTCATGAAAATAGCGATCGGCCAGGCGTGCCTGGGCGCAGATCAGGCGTTTGGTGGCTTGTTGATAGCCCACCTCACCGAACACCTGCATGCCTGCGGCGATCAGGCGATCGCGGCGTTCATCGCGCCGCTCGTCGGCCGAGGCGCCGCCGTAGCGGCGTTGGCCCGACGTCAGGTCTGCGGTGATGTTCATGGTGGTGAAGGTTGGGCTGTCAACAAGCCACGGGCGAACCCGTGGCCATTGACATCAGCTGAACATGAAATGTTCGTTGTCCATTTGCATGACGCTGGAGGTGGGCGCCAGCATGGACTTCTTGTGGGCATCGGCGCGGGGCAGCAGGCGCTCGAAGTAGAACTCGGCCGTCTGGATCTTGGCCTTGTAGAACTCGGGCGATTCCTTGCCACCGGTCTTCAGCTTCTCTTGAGCGACCAGGGCCTGTTGCAGCCAGAAGTGACCCATCATCACGTAGCCGGCGTACATCAGGTAGTCGGCGCAGGCCGAGCTGACGATGTCGCGGTCTTTGGCAGCACGCAGCATGATGCGCAGCGTCAAGCCCTTCCATTGCAGGGCACGCTTGAAGCAGGCGCGGGCCATCGAACCGATGGGCCCGCCGTCCAGCAGGTGGGGCTTGGCCTGGGCGGTCATGATGCCGGTGAACTCGCTGACCACCTTGCCACGGCTTTGCAGCAGCACCTTGCGGCCCAGCAGGTCAAGCGCCTGGATGCCGGTGGTGCCTTCGTACAGCGTGGCGATGCGGGCGTCACGGGCGATCAGCTCCATGCCGTGCTCTTTGATGTAGCCGTGGCCACCGAAGACCTGCATGCCGATGTTGGCGCACTCCAGGCCCAGCTCGGTGATGAAGCCCTTGAGGATGGGGGTGTAGAAGCCGAGCTTGTCGTCGTAGCGCTCGTATTCCTTCATGTCGCCCTTGGCGGCACCGGCCACCATCAGGTCGGCCAGCTTGGCCGAGCTGTAGATCATGGCGCGGGCGCCTTCGGCCACGGCCTTTTGCGTCAGCAGCATGCGGCGCACGTCGGCGTGCCAGATCAGCGCGTCGGCGGTGTGCTCGGCATCTTTCTTGCCGCTCAGGGCGCGCATCGAGCGACGCTCTTTGGCGTAGGGCAGCGAGCCCTGGTACGACAGCTCGGCGTGGGCCAGGCCTTGCAGCGCGGTGCCGATGCGGGCGCTGTTCATGAAGGTGAACATGGCTTCCAGGCCCTTGTTGGGCTGGGAGATCATGTAGCCGGTGGCGTCATCGAAGTTCATCACGCAGGTGGCCGAGGCGCGGATGCCCATCTTGTGCTCCAGCGCACCGGCCTTGACCGTGTTGCGCTCGCCCAGCGAGCCATCGGCGTTCACGATGAACTTGGGCACGATGAACAAGGAGATGCCACGGGTGCCCTTGGGCGCATCGGGCAGGCGGGCCAGCACGATGTGGATGATGTTCTCGGTCAGGTCGTGTTCACCCGAGGAGATGAAGATCTTGGTGCCGGTCAGCTTGTAGCTGCCATCGGCTTGAGGCTCGGCCTTGGTCTTGACCTGACCCAGGTCGGTGCCGCACTGGGGCTCGGTCAGGCACATGGTGCCGGCCCAGCGGCCTTCGATCAGCGGCGGCAGGTAGGTTTCTTTCTGCTTGTCGTTGCCGTGCAGGTAGATGGTGTTCATGCAGCCCAGGCTCAGGCCGGGGTACATGGTGAAGGGCCAGTTGGCCGTGCCCATCATTTCCGACTTCAGCAGGTTCAGCGACATGGGCAGCTCCTGCCCGCCGTACACCTTGGGGTGGGCCAGGCCTTGCCAGCCGCCGGCGGCGTACTCGGCATAGGCTTCCTTGTAGCCCTTGGGCGTGGTCACTTCACCGTCGTTGATGGTGCAGCCTTCCTGGTCGCCAGTCAGGTACAGGGGGCTCAGCACTTCTTCGCAGAACGTGGCGCAGCCTTCCAGGATGGCGTCCACCATGTCGGGGGTGGCGTCTTCACCATTGGGCAGCGACGCGTAGTGCGCGGGGTAATCGAACACTTCGTTGAGCAAAAAGCGCATGTCGCGCAACGGGGCCTTGTACTGCGGCATGGGTCACCTCGGTGTGTGGTTGCCTCGGCCAGAGGCCGACGGGATGGATGATGGATCAATTTCGAACGATCGTTCATTTCAAACGGTCGTTCGAATCAGGACGCGTTTATACCCCATGGGCGGGCGCTTGTGCACGCCATTCCCGGGTTGGGCTCCGGGATTTGCGGGTTTGTCTCGTTTCCGCCCCTCACCCTGGGGGGTGGCGCCCGATTGGGCAGGCTGGCCTGGGCGGGGCCCGATCCCTCGAATGAGCGAAGGGTAATCCTCGGTATTTAATGGAAGTCAGGCAATGACGGGCATCCGTGGGTTGTTGACAATTTCGGGGACATCAACACCTGAGTGAGACATCCCCATGAAGTCCTTGTCGATTCGCAGTCTGGTCCTGACAGGACTGGCGATGCTGGCCAGTGGTGCCGCCGTGGCGCAAAGCTATTACAAATGGGAGGCGGTGGAGGCCCCTGCGGCCACCGGAGCCTCGTGCGGCAACGGCACGCCGTACCGATTTTTTGTGAACCGCACGCCATTCACCACCAAAACCGTGGTGATGTTCGAGGGCGGCGGCGCGTGCTGGGCCAAGGGCAATTGCCTGGGCGAGGGCGGGCTCCTGGGGGCATCCAACCCCAACGGGGTGCCGGCCAACTACATGACATCGGCATCGATGGCCGCCTTCGGGTTGATCACGCCATTCACGGCGCGACTGCACCCGTTCAATCAGATCCAGACGCAAAGCTGGAACATCATCTACGTGCCTTACTGCACGGGTGACGTGCACACCGGCAACAAGGTGGCGGTGTACCCCGATCCGGACCCTGCCCAGCCTGCACTCACCTACTACCACCGAGGGGCCCGCAATGCCGAGGCCCTGGCCCAGTGGATGGCGCAAAACATGAAGCGCCCAGAGCACCTGCTGGTGACCGGCTTTTCTGCAGGCGGCGCGGGATCGACCAGCAACTACGGCGTGTTGCGCGACATCGTCAAGCCGCGCGCAGCCACCTTGCTGGCCGATTCAGGGCCTTTGATGCAGGCCCCGCGCGGCGCCACCGCCGAGCAGGCGCCGTCCCTGCGTTTGCACGAAAAGATCCGCTCAGCCTGGGGGCTGGACGGTCCTGAGGGACTCGTGAACAAGCTGATGGCCCGCTATCCGGGCGTTGGCGACCCCAATAACCTGGGCTCGCTCACCACCGCCATGGCCGAGGTCTATCCACAAGACCGCTTCGGTTACGCCGTGTTCCAGCAAGACACCATCTATTCGGATTTCTCGTACCGCGATTTCTACCCCGAGATCGCTGCCGCCCCAGCCGCCGAGCGCACGGCCCTGCTGCTGGCCAAATGGAAGCCCGAGGTCAAGGCCTGGACGGACGCCATGAAGCCCTACGCCAACATCGGCTACTACGTTCCTCATGAGCGCAATTTCATCGGCTCGCATTGCCTGACCATCCTGGGCTTTGATGGCACCGAGATCCGCTCGCCCCAACGTTTCCGCTCGGTCGAGGTGTTTCTGGACAACCTCATCAGTCGCCGTGGGGCGCTCATCAAGGCCTATGAGGCCGAACCCGCCCCCCAATCCACGGGGGGTGGGGCGCTGTGGGACGCGATTACCGCGCTGTTCTCTGGGGCGTGAGAGGGGTCTAACCCAATCGGTCTAGAACGTAATCCCCATAACGTTTTCCGTTCGGTGCTGCCAACAATCCACCACGTACTACCGCACAACCTTCATGCAACCGCAGGAGACCCACATGTCGCAACGTTCTTCCTTCATGAGCCGCTCGCTGGCCTCCCTGGCCCTGACGGCCGTGGCCGCAGCCGCCGCCACCACCATGGCCACCTCGGCCGTGGCCGCCACCGTCGGCCCCGCCGATGACACCTTCTTCACGCTGCCCTCGTCGGTGCCGGCCGGTTCGGCAGGCACCCTGGTCAGCTACCGCGAGACCACGGTGAACCTGGGCGACAACGTGCCCGCGCCCAAGGCGTGGAACGTGTTGTACAAGTCGACCGACTCGGTCGGCCAGAGCAATGTGGTCTCCGGCACCGTGCTGGTGCCCAACACCTCGTGGCCTTGGTGGAAGGGTTCGCGCCCCGTCGTGCTGTACGCGGTGGGCACCCATGGTCTGGCCACCGAGTGCGCGCCTTCGCGCCAGATGGCCAAGGGCACTGACTACGAAAACGCCAACATCGCCGCCGCGCTGGCCGAAGGCTATGCCGTGCTGGTGACCGACTACCAAGGCTACGTGGCCGGTGACAAGTCCACCTACCTGGCCGGCATGTCGCAAGGCAACGCCGTGCTGGACATCTTCAAGGCTGCTGTCGCCGTTCCCAACGTTGGCCTGAAGGCCAACACCAAGGTCGCCATCTGGGGCTTCTCGCAAGGTGGCCAATCGGCAGCCTGGGCGGGTCAGCTGCAACCCACCTACGCACCGACGATGAAGCTGGTGGGCGTGGCCGCTGGTGGCATCCCTGGTGACTTCATCAGCTCTGCGCTGAACCTGGACGGCAACCTGGGCGCCGCCTTCCTGGCCTCGGGCGTGGTGGGTCTGGGCAACCAGTACCCCAACAAGCTGCCCATCGACCTGATCGCCAGCGCCGCCGGCAAGGCCGAACTGGCCAAGCTGAGCACCAAGTGCGTGTTCGAAGCCCTGCCCGAGTACCAGAACAAGCGCATCAGCGACTACACGGTGGGTGGCATCACGCTGACCGACCTGCTGGCCGTGCCCAACATCGCGGCCGTGCTGACCGAGCAAGACCTGGGCAAGAGCAAGATCAACGCTCCTCTGTATCAGTACCATGGTCAGGCTGACCAGTTCATCCCGCTGGCACAGGCCTTTGCCTTGAAGCAGATGTATTGCAGCCAGGGCACCAAGGTCAAGTTCGACCTGTACCCCAGCGAGCACATCTCCACGCAGTTCCAGGCCGCGCCTGCCGCGCTGTCGTTCATTGCCGACCGCATCGCTGGCCGCACGGTGCCCAACACCTGCTCGAACACCACGGTGCCTGCCCCGACCGCCAACCCGGGTGGCGGCAACTTTGTCGTGACCCTGGACAAGTGGCCGCTGACCGCCAGCGTCAACCTCAAGACCCTGGCCCAGACCGTCACCTTGCCTGCAGCTTCGAGCTTCACGGCCGATGCCGACATCACGGACAAGACCCTGAAGGGCCAACTGGCGGTGCCTGACTTCGAGACCACCATCACCCTGTTCGGCATCCCGGCCAAGGTGGGTCTGCGCATCACCCCCGCAGGTGACACCACCGGCACTGCCGAGCTGGACACCGAAGGTCAGCTGAGCATCAACGGCACGGCCAAGGCCTTCATCAGCGTGACCTCGCTGCTGGGCATCAACCTGGGCGAGTGCAAGACCACGGCCCCTGTGGAGTTCCCGCTGAACTTCAAGGGCCCTGTCTCGGCACTGGGCAGTGGCGGTCTGAAGTTCTCGGGCACCACCACCTTCCCGACGCTGAGCGGCTGCTTCTTCTCGGCCGTGTTGTCCACCCTGATGTCGGGTTCGGGCCAAGGCTACAGCTTCCAGGTGGCCCCGCCGGCTCCGACGGCCAACTGATCCTGGTCTGAGGCATGATGAAAGCCGGCGCTTGCGCCGGCTTTTTTCCGTGTGATACCTGTGTTTTTGCTGAACTGGAGGATGGCAAACCGTGGTGGTAATGATTGAGCGCAAACAAAGCCCCTGGGTGCTCCGGGGTGTGATCCTTGCCGTGTTGCTGGCGCTGGTGGGTGCCGGCTGGTGGGCCTGGTCGTGGCAACCTGACGATCTCATGACCGAGGAGGCGCCTGCCGTCCGCGACAGCGCGGTCACGGCGCCAGCGGTGGTCTCTGTGGCGCCTTCTGAGGCCCTGGGGGCCGACGGCCCGCCGGTGGATGCCCAGGCATGGCGCCAGCAGGCCCAGCAGGCCGAGCAGGCGGTGGTGGGTGGCGCCGGTGGCATGGTGCCTGCACCGCCCATTCAGGGCGTGGTCACCGAGCGTCCGTCTTACGTCTCGCTCATCGAGTGGATGGCCTTGAAATCGGCCGCACAACAACACGCCGATCCCGATGCCGAACTGACGCGCCTGGTTAACTTTTTGCGTTTCATGCGCTTGAGGGACGTGCTGGACGCGCTGCCTCAGGATGCGGCTGCGCAGCGCCAGTTGTTGGCCAATGCCTTGTTGAGCGAGTTGCCCACGCACGTGCAGCAAGGCAACATCGGCCGCACAGAAGCCCTGGGGCTGCAAGCCCAATGGTTGGCCATCGTGCAGCCCGACGAGCAGTTGAGGGCCGAGATGGTGCGCCAGGAGGCCGCCCGCCTGAACCCTGGTCAGTGACCGGGATGCCCGCTCGGAGCGGGCACGCGCATTGCTTGTATACCAGTCTGTACATCTCTCGGTGCACTAGGTGGGTGCCTGGTGCCTTGGTCGAGACGATGGTGTCACATGCTGGTGCAAGGAGATGCGCATGTCAATGGATCAATGGAATCGTCGGTCTTGGATGAAGAACGTCGGGGGCGCCGGCGCCGGTCTGGCGCTGGGCGGCCTGGGCTTGCCCGCCTGGGCACAAAAGACGCTGACGATCGGCATGATCTATGTGGGGCCGAAGGACGACTTCGGCTACAACCAGTCGCACTATGAAGCGGCCATGGCCATCAAGGCCATGCCCGGCATCGAGATGGTGGGCGAAGAAAACGTGCCCGAGACCCAGGCCGTGCAAAAGACCATGCAGGGCATGATCTCGCAAGACGGCGCCACCTTGCTGTTTCCCACGTCGTTCGGTTACTTCAACCCGCACATCCTGGAGGTGGCCAAGAAGAACCCCGACGTGCGCTTCTCGCACTGCGGTGGTCTGTGGGACGCCGCCAAGCACCCCAAGAGCGTGGGCAGCTTCTTTGGCTACATCGACGAGTGCCAGTACCTCAATGGCGTGATCGCCGGCCACATGAGCAAGTCCGGCAAGATCGGCTTCATCGCGGCCAAGCCCATCCCGCAGGTGCTGCGCAACATCAACGCCTTCACGCTGGGCGCCCAGTCGGTCAACCCCAAGATCACCTGTTCGGTGATTTTCACGGGCGACTGGTCCATGCCGGTCAAAGAGGCTGAGGCCACCAACAGCCTGGCCGACCAGGGCGTGGACGTGTTCACGATGCACGTCGATGGCCCGAAGGTGGTCGTCGAGACCGCCGCCCGTCGCGGCAAGTTCGTGTGCGGCTACCACGCCTCGCAGGCCAAGCTGGCGCCCAATGCCTACCTCACCGGGGCCGAGTGGAACTGGGTGACGCCGTACAAGCAGATCGTGGAGGCCGCACGCACCGGCAAGCCGCACCCCAACTTCTTGCGCGGTGGTCTGAAAGAAGGCTATGTGAAAACCTCGCCCTATGGCGCCATGGTGCCTGAGGGTGCGCGCAAGAACGCCGACGCCATCAAGGCGCTGATGCTCAAAGACCAGTTCGAGATCTTCAAGGGCGAGTTGAAGGACAACACGGGCAAGGTGGTGATCCCGAAGGGCACGGTCATGAAGCAGACCGACATCGCCCTGGAAGGGATGAACTACCTGGTCGAAGGCGTCATCGGCAAGATCTGAGCACAGGGGCGACCCCATGAACCCCTTGACCTCGGTCTTCGACGCCGTGGTGCTGCCCGTGCTGGCCCTGGCCGGTGCGGTGCTGCTCTTCGGTGGCTTTGTGTGGCTGGGCGGCACCGATCCGGTGCAGGCCTGGATCCTGTTGTTCAAGGGGGCCTTCGGGGACGCCTTTTCGTGGCAGAACACCCTGCAGCGGGCCGCGCCACTGATGCTCACGGCCTTGTGTGTGGCCATTCCTTACCGCGCCGGCCTGATGGTGATTGGCGGCGAGGGCGCCCTGGTGCTGGGTGGTCTGGCGTGCGCGGCCTTGCCTTATCTGTTTGCCCCGCCGGATGGCTGGCTGGGCACGGCCCTGGTGCTGGCGGCCGGGGCGCTGGCCGGCGGCGTGTGGATTGCGCTGGCGGGGGCTTTGCGCCAGTACCGGGGCGTGAATGAAACCATCGCATCGCTGTTGATGAGCTACCTGGCCATCGGCCTGTTCAAGCACTTCGTGGAAGGGCCCATGCGCGACCCCGAGAGCCTCAACAAGCCCTCGACCTTGCCCTTGCCGGTTGACATTCAGTTGGGCCTGATCGGCGAGTACGACGTGCATTGGGGCCTGGTGTGGGGCGCGGTGCTGTGCGTGCTGGCCGGCATCTGGCTGTACGGCAGCACCCATGGATTTGCCACCCGCGTGGTGGGCGGCAATGCCCGTGCCGCCCGTCTGGTGGGCTTGCCCAGCCACCGCCTGGTCATCACCGCGTGTGCGCTGGGTGGTGCGGCGGCCGGATTGGCTGGCGCCATCGAGGTGGCGGCCGTGCACACCTCGGCCAATGCCTCGTTGATCGTGGGCCTGGGCTACACGGGCATCCTGGTGTCGTTCGTGGCGCGGCACAACCCCTTGGCGGTGGTGCCGGTGGCCATCCTCTTCGGGGGCTTTGGTGCGGCGGGCAGCCTGCTGCAGCGCCGGCTGGACCTGCCCGATGCGTCGGTGCTGGTGCTGCAGGGTTTTGCGTTCGTGCTCATCCTGGCCAGCGACGCGATGCGCGGCAAGCTGGGCGAATGGTGGCTGGTGCGGGGCGCGGCGTCGCGGCCGCCTGCGGCCCCGGTGGTGGCAAAGACGGAGGGCGTGGCATGAGCGATCCCGGATTTTTTTCCAGCTTCGGGGATGTGGCCCTGGCCGTGCTGGGCGGCGCCATCCGCGTGGGCACGCCCTTCTTGTTCGTGAGCCTGGGTGAGTGCCTTACCGAGAAGTCGGGCCGCATCAACCTGGGGCTGGAAGGCGTGCTGGTGCTGTCGGCCATGTCGGCCTTCGGCGCAGCCTACCTGACGGGCTCGCCCTGGATCGGGCTGTTGCTGGGCGCCTGCGCGGGCGCCTTGTTGGCCATGCTGCATGGTCTGTTGTGCTCTTTGCCGCGGGTGAACGACATCGCCACGGGCATCGCGCTGATGCTGCTGGGCGCCGGCCTGGCCTTCTACCTGGGCAAGCCTTTGATCCAGCCACAGGCGCCGCAGATTCCCTCGCTGGCCTTGGGAGCCTGGAGTGATTCGGCCCAGGTGCAGGCGGCTTTGCGCATCAATGCGCTGTTTCCGATCGGGGTGCTGCTGGCCTTGTTCATGGCCTGGGCGTTCGCCAACACCCGCTGGGGCCTGATCGTGCGCATGGCCGGCGACAGCAGCGATGCAGCAAGGGCCTTGGGCTACTCGGTCAACACCGTGCGGGTGCTGGCCACCACCGTGGGCGGCTTCATCGCTGGTTTGGGGGGCGCCTCGCTGTCGCTGTACTACCCGGGCAGCTGGAACGAAGGCCTGTCCAGCGGGCAGGGGCTGATCGCCGTGGCCTTGGTGATCTTTGCGCGCTGGCGCCCGGTGGCCTGCCTGTGGGCCGCGCTGTTGTTTGGTGGGGCCGGGGCCCTGGGGCCAGCCTTGCAATCGGTGGGCATCGGCTGGGGCTACCACCTCTTCAACGCCATGCCCTATGCGCTGACGCTGCTCATCCTGATCTGGACCTGCAGCCCCAAGCGCTCACTGCAAGGCGCGCCGTTGGAATTGGGTGTCACGCGCTGATCGGTTGATGAGGCGTGATGAGGTGAGGCGATCGACAGGAGTTCTGACATGAGTGGCTTGGGTGGTTTGAACAAGACCCCATCGGGCATGGTGCTGGGCATGGTGCAACTGCAGTTGCCCGTGGTGGAGACCCCGGCGCAGCTGGCGGCGCAAACCCAGCGCATCGTGGACATGGTGGGTAAGGCCCGCCGCAGTTACCCGGGCATGGACCTGCTGGTGTTCCCGGAGTATTCGCTGCATGGCCTGAGCATGAGCACGGCCGACGAGTTGATGGTGACGCTGGACGGCCCCGAGGTGGCGGCCTTCAAGGCGGCCTGTGTGCAGCACAAGATCTGGGGCTGCTTCTCGATCATGGAGAAAAACCCCGGTGGCATGCCTTACAACACGGGCCTCATCATCGACGACCAGGGTGCGCTGCAGCTGTACTACCGCAAGTACCACCCCTGGGTGCCGGTGGAGCCCTGGGAGCCCGGCAACATGGGCATCCCCGTCATCACGGGCCCCAAGGGCGTGAAGCTCGCGCTCATCATCTGCCACGACGGCATGTTCCCCGAGATGGCGCGCGAATGCGCCTACCAGGGGGCTGAGTTGATGATCCGCACGGCGGGCTACACCGCCCCCATCCGGCATGCCTGGCAGATCACCAACCAGGCCAACGCGTTCCAGAACCTGATGGTGACGGCCAGTGTGTGCCTGTGCGGCAGCGACGGCACCTTCGATTCCATGGGCGAAGCCATGGTGTGCAACTTCGATGGCACCGTGATGGCGCAAGGCGGCGGTCGCGCCGACGAGATCGTCTGTGCCGAAGTGCGGGCTGATCTGGTGCGCGAGGCGCGGGTGCACTGGGGCGTGGAGAACAACATCTACCAGTTCTTCCATCGGGCCTACGTGGCTGTGAAGGGTGGGGCGCAAGACTGCCCCTACACCTTCATGCGCGACATGGTGGCCGGCACGGCCCGCCTGCCCTGGGAGGGCGAGGTGGTGCACACCGATGGCAGCTCGTGCGGCTTTGCGCCGCCCACGCGCGCGTTCAAGGGCGAAGAGCCCAACCTGCTGTCTGTTTCCACGACCACCTTGAAGGATGCGGCATGAGCACCACCACCTACGTCGATGCGCAGCCCTATGCCTGGCCCTACAACGGCGATCTGCGCCCCGCCAACACGGCGCTGATCATCATCGACATGCAGACCGATTTCTGCGGCGTGGGGGGCTATGTGGACAAGATGGGCTACGACATCTCGGCCACCCGCGCACCCATTGAGCCCATCAAGGCCTTGCTGGCCGAGGCGCGGCGCGTGGGCATGCACGTGATCCACACGCGCGAGGGCCATCGACCCGACCTGAGCGACCTGCCGGCCAACAAGCGCTGGCGCTCGCGCCAGATCGGCACGAATGGCGTGGGCATCGGCGATGTGGGGCCGTGCGGTCGCATCCTGGTGCGCGGCGAGCCGGGCTGGGACATCATCCCCGAGCTGTACCCGATCGACGGCGAGCCCATCATCGACAAACCCGGCAAGGGCAGCTTTTACGCGACCGACCTGGAACTGATCCTGCACACGCTGGGCGTTCAGAACATCATCCTGACGGGCATCACCACCGACGTGTGTGTGCACACCACCATGCGCGATGCCAACGACCGCGGCTTTGAGTGCGTGATGCTGACGGACTGCACGGGCGCCACCGATCCGGGCAACCACGCGGCGGCCTTCCAGATGATCAAGATGCAAGGGGGCGTGTTTGGTGCGGTGTCGGATTCCAAGGCGGTGATCAAGGCCTTGCAGGCCTTCTGAACAGGCACCAGGGCAGGGCACAGGAGTGATCCTGAGCGCGTGAGGGGCGGGTATGCAGATTGCTTGTATACAAGAAGGTATTCAAACAAGTGTGTGCCGACATGCCGATCCCCGCGTCCGTCATCAGCCCTCTTCTGTAAAGGTTTCATCCATGTCCGAGTCGTCCTTCCGCCGCCACCGCCGACAACTGTTGCAGGCCACCGCCGCTGCTGCCGCCTTGGGGGCCTTGCCCACGGTGCGTGCGCAGAGTGACAAGATCCTCATTGGCTACTGGCCCATCGCCTCGGGCCTGCCCTTGTACGCAGGCCTGGAGCGTGGCTTCTTCAAAGAGGCCGGCCTGAACGTGGAAGGCGTGAAGTTCCAGAGCGCACAGCAGGTGGCCGAGGCCATGATCTCGGGCCGCATCCACGGGTCGGCCAACGGCACCGCGTCGGCCGTGTTGGCCCTGGCCGAGATCACTTCGCCGGGCCTGTTCAAGATCATCTGCTCCAACCCCTCCAACCACAAGCTGGTGCTCGACCAGTTCGTGGTGCCCATTGGCAGCCCGATCAAGTCGATTGCCGAGCTCAAGGGCAAGACGGTGGCCTCCGGCCCCGGCATCCAGAACCTGACATTGGCCAAGATGATCCTGGAGAAGAACGGCGTGACCGATGCCCGCGTCATCGAGTTGCCCATCGGCCAGCATGTGCCTTCGCTGGCGGCCGGGCAACTGGACGCGGTGTACACGCTTGAGCCCACCGGCACGGCCGGCCGGCTGCGTGGCCTGACGCGGGTGCTGGAAAACGGCGTCATCAGCAAGTACATCCTGGGCAACGCCGATGCGCCCTGGTTCGGCGGCTCGGCCAGCGTCACGAGCACCTTCCTGAAAGAGCAGCCCGAGTTGGCCAAAAAGTACATCGCGGCTTATGCGCGCTCGGTGGACTTCGTGCGCAAGAACCCCACGCAGGTGCGCCAGCATCTGGACGGGTTCACGTCCATCGATCCCAGCCTGGTGAAAGAGGTGCCGCTGGCGGGCTTCACGCTGTACAACGAGTTCACCGAGGCCGACATCGGCTACTTCCAGAAGTTCTTTGATGTGTTCACCGAGCGCAAGATCTTCTCGCGCACGGTGCCCGTCAAGCCGCTGCTCTACACGGCCTGAGGAACGCCATGAACAAGCTCCTGGACCGCCTGTTCGACCCCCGCCTGCTGCCCTTGGTGGGGCCCCTCTTGTTGTTCGGCATCTGGGAGCTGGTGATCACCACCAAGCTCATCCGCCCGGTGTTGTTGCCCCCGCCAGCCGAAACGCTGGCCCACCTGTGGAGCGTGATGGTCAGCGGCGACATCGCCGAAGACTTCCTGGCCACGGTGTACCGCACGCTGGTGTCCTTCGGCATCGCAGTGGCCATCGGGGTGCCGGTGGGCGTGATGCTGGGCTCGTCGGTCAACGCCTACCGCAGCGTCGAGTTCCTGGTGGACTTCTTCCGCTCCACGCCGTCGTCGGCGCTGATTCCCTTGTTCATGCTGATCTTTGGCATCTCGGACAGCAACAAGATTGCGATTGCGGCGTTTGCGGCGGTGTTGCTGGTGTTGTTCAACAGCGCCTATGGGGTGATGAACGCCAAGAAGACCCGCGTGATGGCCGCCCAGATCATGGGGGTGAGCAAGTGGCATGTGTTCAAGGACGTGATGCTGATGGAGAGCCTGGCACAAACCTTCGTGGGCTTGCGCACCGGGGTGTCCATGGCGCTGGTGATCGTGATCGTGGCCGAGATGTTCATCGGCTCCGAGAACGGCCTGGGCCACCGCATCATCGATGCGCAGCAGGTGTTCAACGTCAAGGACATGTACACCTCGATCCTGATCACGGGCGCCCTGGGTTACCTGCTGAACCTGATGTTCTTGCTGATCGAGAAGCGCATCGTGCACTGGAGTGGCAAAGCATGAGTGTGGATATTGCTTTCAGAAGTGTGTCTCGCGCTTGGCAGCGCGGGTGCCCAACTTCGCTCATGTCCCCCGGCCGGGCTGCGCCCGACCTCCTCCTTTACTTCGCTGCGTTGGGCACCCGCGCTGCCAAGCCTGCACCGCTCTGGAAGCTGGGTGGGGGGGTGAGTGGGGAACCGGTGCACGCCACCCTAGGAGGATCAGGTGGGTGGGGTGCACGGCGGAGCGAAGTAAAGGAGGAGGCACGCGCACCGCGCGTGACGGGGGACATGAGCGCAGTCGTGTACCCCACCCGCCTGAGCCGGCCCAAGGCGCCCAAAGCGTCGAACACCTGAAAGACAAAGCCATGAACGCCGTCCTCACCCCCACCACAGACCACACCGCCGCCAGCGCCCACAAGCGCCCCCACGTCACCGTGCGCGGCCTGCACAAATCCTTCGCCGGCGCACCGCTGTACACCGACTTCAACCTCGATCTGCCGCGCGGCAAGATCGTCTCCATCTTCGGCCCCAATGGCTGTGGCAAGTCCACCCTGATGAACATGATCGCCGGCCTCATCCCGCTGGACCAAGGCGAGATCCTCTTTGACGGCAAAACGCTCAAGGACACGAAGATCGGTTACGTGTTTCAGAACTACCGCGACGCCCTGTTTCCGTGGATCACCGCGCGCGACAACATCGCCTATCCCCTGCGCCGCCAGGGCATGAAAGAAGCCGAGGTGCAGGCCCGGGTGGACGAGCTCATCCAGCTCTTCGAGATCCGCTTCGACCTCAGTCGCTACCCGTATGAACTCTCGGGCGGCCAGCAGCAAACCGTGTGCATCATGCGCTCGCTGGCCCCGCGTCCCGAGATCATGTTCCTGGATGAGCCCTTCTCGGCGCTCGATTTCGAGATGACGCTGTTCATCCGCGAGAAGCTGCAAGAGGCGCATGTGGCCACGGGCACCACCATGGTCATCGTCTCGCATGACCTGGAAGACGCCGTGTTCCTGGCCGACGAGATCCTCTTGCTCACGCGCCGGCCCACACGCATCGCCGAGATCGTGCCCTTCAACCTGCCGCGCCCGCGCATCCCCGAGACGATGGCCGATCCGGAGTTCGTGCGGGTCAAGAGCCGCACGCTGGAGGTCTTCCGCCGCGAGATGAAAGCCTGACCGGAGCCCTGGACCATGACCGCACCGCTCGACCCCGCCCTGCAGCCCCCCCGCAAAACCGGGGCCCTGGCCCTGTCCACCTACAACCTGACCAAGCGCTTTGGCAGCTTCACGGCGCTGGATGGCGTGTCCATCGACGTGCGGCCAGGCACCGTGCACGCCCTGCTGGGCGAAAACGGCGCGGGCAAGAGCACCCTGGTCAAGGCCATCGTGGGCTACCACCTGCCGGACGATGGTGCGGTGCTGATCGACGGGCGCGAGCAGGCCATCACCTCCCCGGTGGTGGCGCGGCAACTGGGCATCGGCATGGTCTACCAGCACTTCACCGTGGTGCCGGGCATGACGGTGGCCGAGAACCTGCTGCTGGCCAAGGGCACCTTGCCGGCCGTCATCCCCTGGAAGCAGGTGCGCGCCGAGCTGGAGGCCTTCCTGGCCACCACCCCCTTCAGGCTGGACCTCGATGCCCGTCCCGTGGACCTGTCGGCCGGCGAGAAGCAGAAGCTCGAGATCCTCAAGCAGCTCTACCTCAAGCCCCGCCTGCTGATCCTGGACGAGCCCACCTCGGTGCTGACGCCGCAAGAGGCCGACGAGGTGCTGGGGGCCTTGCGCGACCGTGCTCACGCGGGCGATGTCAGCGTCATCATGATTTCGCACAAGTTCCGCGAGGTGATGGAGGTGGCCGACGACGTGAGCGTGCTGCGCCGGGGCGCCTTGATGGGCAGCCACCGCGTGGCCGACACCAACCCCACCATGCTGGGCGCCGAGATGATGGGGCAGGGGGCGCAACAACAGGTGGCCAGCCCGGCCGGCCGCATGCCGCGAGAGCCTTTTCCCAGCGCGCCGGTGCGTTTGCGCATTGAGCAGCTGGAGGTGGCCGGCGACCGGGGCGAGATGGCCGTGCAGGGGCTGTCGGTTCAAGTGCGTGGCGGCGAGATCGTGGGCGTGGCCGGCGTGTCTGGCAATGGTCAGCGCGAGCTGATGGAGGCCTTGGTCGGCCAACGCGATCGTGCCGCCGGCGAGGTCTGGATCGCCGACGAGCGCTACCAGGCCCGCCGCGCGCAGAACCAGCGCCTGAACGTGCGCAGCCTGCCCGAGGAGCCCTTGCGCAACGCCTGCGTGGGCGACCTGAGCGTGGCCATGAACATCGGGCTGCGCCGCTTTGACCAGCCTCCGGCGGCGCGTGCCGGCTGGCTGCGTGGTGGGGTGCTGCGGGCGCAGGCCCGCGAGCTGATCGCGGCCTACAAGGTCAAGACCCAGGGCGAGAATGCGCCCATCCGATCCCTGTCGGGCGGCAATGTGCAGCGGGCGGTGCTGGCCCGCGAGCTCGATGGCCAGGTGGACGTGCTGCTGGTGTCCAACCCCGTCTTTGGCCTGGACTTTGCCGCTGTGGCCGAGATCCACAGCCGCATCATGGCCGTGCGCAATGCGGGCGGCGCGGTGCTGTTGCTCAGTGAAGACCTCGACGAGTTGCTCAAGCTGGCCGACCGCATCGTGGTGATGAGCGAGGGCCGCATCGTGCACGAGTGCATGGCCGACGAGGCCGACCGACACGTGCTGGGCACCTTCATGGGCGGACACCACCACGACGAACCCCAGCGGGAGGCCGCATGACCTGCACCGTGGCGGCACAGCCGTTTGATTACCGCTTCGATCCGGCGCACACCGCGCTGCTCATCATCGACATGCAGCGTGACTTTGTGGAGCCTGGCGGCTTCGGGGCGTCGCTGGGCAACGATGTGTCGCTGCTGCAGGCCATCATCCCCACGGTGCAGCGCGTGCTGCTGGCGTGGCGCGCCCTGGGCGGCCTGGTGGTGCACACGCGCGAGGCCCACCTGCCCGACCTGTCGGACTGCCCGCCCGCCAAGCGCGAGCGTGGCCAGCCCAGCCTGCGCATCGGCGATGTGGGCCCCATGGGGCGTGTGCTCATCCGGGGTGAGCCCGGTCACGCCATCGTGCCCGCCCTGGCGCCCGTCGAGGGCGAGATCGTCATCGACAAGCCTGGCAAAGGCGCCTTCTATGCCACCGGTCTGCACGAGACCTTGCAAGAACTGGGCATCACCCACTTGATCGTGATGGGGGTGACCACCGAAGTGTGTGTGCAGACCTCGATGCGCGAGGCCAACGACCGTGGCTACGAGTGCCTTTTGGTGGAAGATGGCACCGACAGTTACTTTCCCGAGTTCAAGGCGGCCACGCTGGCCATGATCCGCGCCCAGGGCGCCATCGTGGGCTGGACGGCGCCCAGTGCCTTGTTGCTGCAGGCTCTGCCTGCCCCCACACCATGACGGACACCTCTTTGACAGTTTCGGATGCACCTGCGCTGCCGCGCACCATTGAAGGCCTGCGTGCCGCCTACCGCGCCGGCCTCACACCCGCCCAGGTGCTGGCCAGGCTGCAGCGTGAATGGCAGGCCTTGCCCGCCGATGATGCGGCGTGGCTGGCCCGTGCCACCGAGGCCCAACTGCAGGCGCAGCTACAGACCCTGGAAGGGCAGTCGCCCGAGACCCTGCCGCTGTACGGCATCCCGTTTGCGGTGAAGGACAACATCGATGTGGCGGGCTGGGTCACCACCGCCGCCTGTCCCGACTTTGCCTACACCGCCACCGACACGGCCGAGGTGGTGCAGCGCCTGCAGCGTGCGGGCGCCATCCTGGTGGGCAAGACCAACCTCGATCAATTCGCCACGGGCCTGGTGGGCGTGCGTTCGCCTCATGGTGCACCGCGCAGCGTGTTCAGCGATGAGCACGTCAGTGGCGGCTCCAGCTCGGGTTCCGCCGTGGTCGTGGCGCGCGGCGAGGTGCCTTTTGCGCTGGGCACCGACACGGCCGGATCAGGCCGGGTGCCGGCGGGCTTCAACAACCTGGTCGGCCTCAAGCCCACGCCCAGCCGGGTGTCCACCCACGGGGTGCTGCCCGCCTGCCGCAGCCTGGATTGCGTCAGCGTGTTTGCCCTGACGGCGGGCGACGCCGCGCGGGTGCTGGCCGTGATCGACGGCCTGCGCGCCGACGAGCCCGCGTTCAACCCCCACAGCCCGGGCCCTGCCCAGCTGCCGGCGCGCCTGCGCGTGGGCGTGCCTGCACAGCCCGTGTGGGACGATCAAGGCACCGGGCTGGGCTACCCGGCGGCTTTCGCTGCAGCCTGTCAGTCGCTCGACACCCTGCGCGATGCACAGGGCCAGCCCTGGCCGGCCACCATCGTGCCCATCGACCTGGCGCCCTTCTTCGAGGTGGCCCGCCTGTTGTACGAGGGCCCCTGGGTGGCCGAGCGCCACGCCGCCATCGATGCGTTCATTCGCCGTCAACCCGAGGCGTTGCACCCGGTGGTGCGCGGCATCATCGAGCAGGCTTCACGCTACAGCGCCGTCGACACCTTCCAGGCCCAGTACCGGCTGCGCGCCCTGGCCAGCCAACTGGCCGCCGTGTGGCACGACATCGATGTGCTGATGGTGCCCACTGCACCCACTCACCCCACGGTGGACAGCGTGCTGGCCGAGCCGGTGCAGCGCAACGCCCTGCTGGGCACGTACACCAACTTCGTCAACCTGTTGGGTCTGAGCGCGCTGGCCATGCCGGCGGGTTTCACCCGCAGCGAGGGCAGTGCATCCCTGCCGTTTGGTGTCACCTTCATCGCGCCGGCGGGCCACGATGTGGCCTTGCTGAACCTGGGTGTGGCCTGGCAACAAGCGGCGGGCCACCTGAGCGCCTTGGGCGGTCGTCTGGGGGCGGCAACGCCCGACGAACTGGCCTGGCCTGCCGACCTGACGCTCAACGCCGAGCCCACCCTGGCCCTGGCCGTGGTGGGGGCCCACCTGGAGGGCATGCCCTTGCATGGGCAACTGGTGGAGCGCCGCGCCCGCCTGCTGATGGCCACGGCCACGGCGCCCCACTACCGCCTGTTCGCCTTGCCGGGCACCGTGCCGCCCAAGCCGGGCCTGGCGCGCCTGTCGCCCGATGACGACCCCGCCCTGGGCCACGCCATTGCGCTGGAGGTCTATGCCGTGCCCGCCTCCCAGGTGGGCTCGTTCCTGGCCCTGATCCCGCCGCCCCTGGGCCTGGGCTCGGTCGAGCTGGCCGACGGCCGCTGGGTCAAGGGCTTCATCTGTGAGCCCGCTGGCCTGGCCGGGGCCGAAGACATCAGTCATTTCGGTGGATGGCGTGCCTACATGCGCCACCGCCTGCAAGGAAGCGCCGCATGAGCATCACCCCCGACCAGATCCAGCGCCCCGAGGTGGTGGCCGAACTGCGCGCCCTGTTCGACGACTATGAAGCCGCCCTCATGGCCAACGACGTGCAGGCGCTCAATGACTTTTTCTGGTGCAGTCCGCAGGTCACGCGTTACGGCATCGCCGATCGGCAATGGGGGCATGATGAGTTGGTGGCCTACCGGGCCAGCGTGCCGCCACCGGACTTCACGCGTGAACTGCATGAGGTGCGCATCACCACCTTCGGCGCCGATATGGCCGTGGCGATGTGTGAATTCACCCGCAGCGACACGGCCTTGCGTGGTTTCCAGACCCAAACCTGGGTTCGCTTGCCGACAGGATGGAAAATCGTGTCTGCCCATGTCAGCATGCTGCCCTGGCCTTCTTCTTGCTCGCCCTGAGTCACCATGAAACTGGTCTCGCCTGCCCCCGCCACCGCCTTGCCAGCCGCCACCCTGGCCGAGCGCGTTTACGCCCAGATCAAGCAGCTGATCTTTGACTTTCAGCTGCTGCCAGGCGAGCGCTTCTCTGAAAGCGATCTGGCCAACCGGGTGCAGGTCAGCCGCACGCCCTTGCGCCAGGCCCTGCAGCGCCTGCAGCGCGAGGGCTTCTTGCTGGTCTTTCCCAAGAGCGGCTGGCAGGTGGCGCCGCTGGATTTCGACACCTTCGATCAGCTCTACGACCTGCGCGTGCTGCTGGAGGCGCACGCGGTGGCCCGGCTGTGCGAGATGGAGCAACGTCCCGGCCTGCAAGACCTGGCCGACACCTGGCTGGTGCCTGCCCATGAGCGCCAGACCGCGTTCGTGGCCGTCGACCGGCTGGACGAGGCCTTCCATACCGCGCTGGTGCGTGCCACAGGCAACCAGGAGATGGTGCGCGTGCATGAGGACATCACAGAGCGCATCCGCATCATCCGGCGCCTGGACTTCACCAAGGTGGCCCGCGTGGAGGCCACCTACGACGAACACGCCCGCATCCTGCGCGCGATCACACGCCGACGCACTGACGAGGCCCAGCGCCTGCTGCGCGCCCACATCGAACAAAGCAAGCTCGAGGTGCGCCACATCACCATCGACACGCTGTACCAGGCCCGTCAGCGCATCGCGAGCAGCCAGGCCTGAGCCGCTGGGAGCCGCTGGGAGCCGCTGGCGGGCGGGGCTCAAGCCCCGAACACCGTCAGCACGCCCGTGTAGCCATACAGGTGATGCCGGGCGATTTCGCCGCCGGCAAAAAAGCCCACCAGGGGGATGTCGCCCAGCGCGTGGCTGAGGATTTCCATCTCGGCATGGGGCGCGCCAAAGTAGCGGCCACCTCGGCCTGCGCAGCTGATGTAGACCGCCCCCACCGGCGCACTGCCGGGGTGCTCTTGCGGATCAAACTCTTCCCTGATCTCGGCACAGATGCGCACCAGGTCCTGACGGGCGGCGGCCACATGCCGTTGTCCGAAGGCCAGGCGCATGCCCGTCTCCACCTGGTCGGCCAGGGCGATGCCATGGCGTTGCGGATCCAGGCCGATGAGGTGGCGCATGCGGGTGTCGTCGCCAAAGTGCCGTCCGTGGCTCATCAGTTCGGTGTCGGCGTCGCTCAAGCCCGCCAGCGTGGCCCGCACCTTGGGCAGGGCTTCGAGGTGCCAATCGGCTTGTTCGGGGCCCGGCAGCCCCAGGTCGTTGAGCAGGCAGCGCAGGGCCGGGCGGCCGTCCAGCTCGTAGACCACGTGGCGGTCACAGCCGGTGATCGTGCGGGGTGGCCCCACCGGGGTGCAGCCCTGGGTCACCCTGGACACCAGCCGCACCCGGGCATCGAAGGCCACGCCCGACACGCCGCCGTGCCACAGCCCGCTGTGGTCGGCGCCCTCGGGGGCTGGCGACGGCGGTGGTGGCCCACCGTCGGTGGCGACGTGCCAGCGCGCGGGATCGCCCACACTCAGGCCGCCGAACAACTGCCCGGTGGCGGTGCGTTGCGCCAGCTCGTGCAGCAAGTCTTGCAGGTCGGGGGTTTGCCCGTCGGCGTGCACCTGAACCGCCTGGGGCATGAAGCCGCTCAGCCGGGGCAGGGGTTGGCGGCCATGGAACACCCGAAAGTCGCCGGCAGGCAGGTTGCACAGCATCACGGCCAGCGCGGGCTCTTCGAGGTACTCCACCCCCGTGGCCAGCACGCCGGCACCCACCGCACCCACCCAGGCCACCTGGGGCAGGCGGGTGCGCAGCCCGTGCACGATGTGCTCCAGGCCATCGGCCAGCTCATCGGTCACATAACACCAGCCCAGCGTGGCCCCCATGTGCTCGGCCCCCTGCGAGGCCAGCTGCGCCCAGACCAGCTCCAGCGCCAGCTCGGGGTGCGGATGGGTGCCGTGGGCCTGCAGAAACCGCAGGCCGATGGCGTGAGAGGGGGCGCCCATGACCATGCGTGCGGTCAGTCCGAGGCGCCGCCCGAGGCCTTGCCCCCCCGGGTGGTGCGCGGTGACGAGGCCCCTTTGGCGCGGGGCTTGGCGGTGGTTTTGGGCGCCGCACGGGTGGCCCCGGCAGACGAGGTCTTGCGTGCGCTACTGGATGAGCCCGCGCGGCGGACGCCCTTGGGCGGGCTCATCGGCATCACCTGGGGTGCCTGGGCGGCCTGAGCGGCCAGGTGGGTGAATTGCTGGGTCAGCGTGTCCCACCAGCGCATGGGGTTGATGAGGTCGCTCTGTGCAGCCTGTGCCGCCTGGGCGCTCTGGTCAGCCTCACCGGGGCCAGCGTCCTCGGCCTGCTCGGCGGGAGCCTCCGGCGTTGGCTGGGCAGGCGCTGCCGCCGCCGTGTTGCGCGCCTTCAAGGCGTCGCGCAAGGCATCCATCGACACGTTCATGCCCTGCAGGGTGCTCAAGGTCATCTTTTGCACCTCCAGCCCCTGGATCGTCATGGCGATCATGCGTGCGTTCTGCTCCAGCCAGAACTGCACCGTGCGCAGATCCTGGATGCGCTTGTCCAGCTCCTGCGGGTCCATGGTGGGCAGGCTCCAGCCCCCCATGGTGCCCAGGTTGCCCAGCGGCTTGCCGGACGCCGCCTGACCAGCCGCCGCCGCGGCCTGGCCGCCCATGCTCGGCATGGCGTTGCCCGCGGCTTTCAGCCACTCCTGGAAGAGGTCCATGCCGGCGGCCCCCATGTTGGCGAAGGCCTCGGAGGCTTGTGCGGCGGCTTGTTGCGGGTCGGCTTGCGAAGAACGGCTGCTCATGGCGAACTCCTGTGCGGTGTGTCCATTGTGCGCCAAGGTGTGCAGGCAACGCATAATCGGCGCCTTCATGCAACGACGTGCCTTTTTTCGACAACTCAGCCGGGTCGCGGCCCTGGGCGCCTGGCAGCAGTGGTTGTCAGCGCGGGCGCTGGCCCAGACCCTGGACGCCCAGCCCTGGCCAGCCCCGGCCGAGGTCTTTTCTCTGGGGGTGGCCAGCGGCGAGCCGCGCGCCGACAGCGTGGTGCTCTGGACCCGCCTGGCCCCTCAACCCCTGCAGCCCGATGGCGGCATGCCCGCCCGTGCCGTGCTGGTGCGCTGGGCCGTGGCGCACGACGACCGCTTTCAGCGCATCGTGCAGCAAGGTGAGGTCATGGCCTCGCCCGAGGCGGCCCACAGCGTGCACGTGCTGGTGCAGGGCCTGGCCCCCGAGCGCGAATACCACTACCGGTTCGAGACCGGCGGACAGCGCAGCACCGTGGGCCGCACCCGCACTGCGCCGCCCGGTGACGCACAGCCCTCGCGCCTGAGGCTGGCCCTGGCCTCGTGCCAGCACTACGAGCAAGGGCACTTCACCGCCCACCGAGAGATCGCCCGCGCCGATGTTGACCTCGTGCTCTTCGCCGGTGATTACATCTACACCAACCACAAGCCGGGCTACCAGCGCGTGCGCGATCACCTGCACGACATGCCGGCCGCCCGCACCCTGGCCGACTACCGCATCCACCACGCCAGCTACAAGCTGGACGCCGACTTGCGGGCCTGCCATGCAGCCCATCCGTGGCTCCTGGTCTGGGACGACCACGAGGTGATGTCGGACCACTCGGCGCAGCGCGCCCCCGAGGTGGAGGACGCGCAAGCCTTTCTGGCGGTGCGCACCGCCGCGTACCGGGCGTATTTCGAACACCTGCCCGTGTCGCCACGTCGTGCACCGTCGGCCACGGGCATGCCCATGCATGACCGCTATGCCTGGGGCCGCCTGGCCGATCTCTGGACGCTGGACACCCGACAGTTTCGTGATGCGCCGCCGTGTCTGGACCGGATCGCGCCGCTGACCCGCAAGGTGCTGTGGCGCTGCGACGAAACCGATGACGCATCGCGCACCATGCTGGGCATGCCGCAGGAGTACTGGCTGGCCGAAGGCCTGGCGGGCAGCCTGGCCGACTGGAAGCTGGTGCTGCAAACCACGCAGATATCGCCCGCGCCGCTGCCGGTGCCGGGCACCCACGAGCTGTTGCAGTACGCCGACGGCTGGGACGCCTTTCCGGCCGCCCGCCGCCGGCTGATGGAGGCCATCGCCCAGCCGCGCGTACGCGATGTGGTGTTTCTGGGCGGTGACGTGCACCGCCATGTGGCCGCCAACCTCCGACTGAACCCGCTGGACGCCACCTCGCCCATCGTGGCCAGTGAGCTGGTGGCCTCGTCGGTCACCAGCCGGGGGCTCAGTGAGTGGTTGACCAGCGCCATCAGGCGCCGGCAGCCCGACATCCTGCACTGCCGCAGCGACCAGCGGGGCTACGCGCTGCTGGACCTCACGCCCGAGCGCCTGCGCTGCGAGTTCCGGGCCACGGCCCACCCGGTGCAGGCCGATGCGCGTTTTCACGTGCAGGCCCGCTACGAGATCGCGCGGGGGCGCCCCGGTCCGGTCAAGGTCTGACGCGTGACTGGCGTGTGCGTGCGCCATACCAGTCAGTACAATGAGGCCATGGCCCGCCTACCGTTCAAACAACAGGTTCTCAAAGCCCGCGAAGACGCGATCGTCGACGCGGTCAATCGCCTGCTGGCCGAAAAAGGTTTTGACCTGATGACGGTGGACGAGGTGGCCCACGAGGTGGGCATCGCCAAGGCCAGCCTGTACAAGCACTTCGACTCCAAAGAGTCGCTGGCGGCCGCGGCCATGAAGCGCCTGCTGGCGCGCGCGCTGGCGCAGCTGGAAGACATCGCCGCCCAACCGGGGCTGGACGCCCTGGCGCGCCTGAAGGCCGTGGCCCGCTGGACCATGGAGGTGCAACTGGCCGGCGAGATGCCCTCCTTGCCCGCGCAGAACTCCAGCCTGCGTGCGGCCCTGGTGGCCGACATGGACTACATGGGCCAGTTGATCGCTGTCAGCGAACGCCTGGGCACCTGGATCACCGAGGCGCAGTCGGCAGGTGGGCTCAGCACCGCCGTGCCGGCCGAGGTGGTGCTCTACACCCTGTTTGCCCGGGCCTGTGACCCCGTGCTGGGCGTGCTCAAAGCCGGCGGCCACCCCGATGCCCAGATCATCGACTGGGTGCTGGCCACCACCTTTGACGGCTTGGTGCAACGCTGACCTGCATTGGTCCCGGGCCGGTGGCGCGGGGGCTTCGGCCTTTGTTCAGCCCTTGTCCTGGCGACCGTGAAGCCGGCTGTGGGCCGGCACGCTGGCCAGCAAAAAATCCATCTGATCGGCCAGGATGCGGCGCCCCCGCAAGATCATGTCTTCATGCAGGCTGGGCACGTAGGGCAGGTAGTACAGCTGCCAGCCCAGCTCGTCCAGGGTGCGATTGCCTTTGCGGCCATTGCAGTTGCGGCAGGCCGTGATGCAGTTGGTCCATGAGTCGACCCCGCCTCGGGACGTGGGCACGATGTGCTCGCGGGTGAGGTCGTCCAGCGGGAAGCGGCCACCGCAGTACGCGCACACCTGGCGATCACGGGTGAACAGCTTGCTGTTGGACAGGCTGGGCGATTGACGCCAGGCGCGGCTGGGGATGGCGCCATTGACCGCGATGATGGGGTGCAGCTCCAGCCGCGAGGGCAGGCCCGTGCGCCGCTGGATGCCGCCACGCAGCACCATGCAGGCATCCCCCAGCGTCCAGGCGACGCTGTCGGTGGCATACAGGACCGCCGCTTCCTTGGCCGACAGCCAAGCCTGCGGACGGCCTGACACGTCGAGCTGCAGCACGTCCATGCACCCTCCTCATTCGGGTAACGGAATGCATACAGGATAGATCACCTTGTGTGACAGTCTCAAGCATCATCCCCTGGCCGACCCCACTTGAACGCGGTGTTCTTGCCACAGAACATGGCCGGGGGCGCCGAACCCCCCGGCGGCGTGACGGGCAGATGTCTCAAAAAAAACTTCTGGGGATTCACACAGACGCCTTCATTTTCTGCAAAATAGCACGACCGTTCGTTTTATTCGGAAGCCCATACCGTGTCTGCCCTCCTGCCCCATGACGCCAAACCCGCCGCCGAGGTGGTGCGCGAGCGTGGCCGCAGCGGTGCGCACAAAGGCCAGCAAACCCGGGCCACCATCCTGGAGGCGGCCTTGAACCTGGCCTCGCAGATGGGCATCGAGGGCTTGTCCATCGGCGCCCTGGCCGAGGTCACCGGCATGAGCAAGTCGGGGGTGTTTGCGCATTTCGGATCGCGGGAAGAGTTGCAGATCTCCGTGATCCGCGAGTACCACGAGCGGTTCGAAGAAGAGGTTTTCCGGCCCGCCATCCAGCAGCCTCGCGGCCTGCCGCGCTTGCGCGCGCTGTTCGATGGCTGGGTGGCCAAGGTGGCCACTGAAATCGACTCCGGCTGCATCTACATCAGTGGCGCGGTGGAGTTCGATGACCGTCCGGGCCCGGTGCGCGACGCGCTGGCCGGCATGGTGTTGTTGTGGCACGGGGCCCTTGACCGTGCCATCCGCATGGCGGTCGACCTGGGGCACCTGCGCCCCGAGACCGACCCGATGCAGATGTTGTTCGAGATCCATGGTCTGATCCTGTCCCTGCACCACGATGCGCGCTTTTTGCGTTCGGCAGGGGCGGTGGATCGGGCCCGGGTGGCCTTCGAGCGCGTGATCGCGTTTTATGCGACGCACGGCGAGAAGCCATCACCTGGAGAGGCCGTGCCCCCCGGCGCGGCCGACGTGACGCGGGCCTCTGGCCCCGGCGCGCCTGTTACGACCCCCCAAGGCCTGGCCTGATCAGGTGTTTCCTTCCACTAACGTGCCTTTCTGACCGAGGAGCTCACGATGCCTTCTTACACCCCCCCGTTGCGCGACATGCAATTCGTGATGCACGAACTGCTGGGCGCTGTCGATGAACTCAAGCAGATCCCCAAGTACGCGGATCTGGACGCCGACACCGTCAATGCCGTGCTGGAAGAGGGCGGCAAGTTCGCATCCAAGGTGCTGGCCCCGCTGAACCTGGTGGGTGACGTGCAAGGCTGCGTGCTGAACAAGGAAACCCACGAGGTCAAGACCCCCGATGGTTTCAAGGACGCCTACAAGCAGTACACCGAAAACGGCTGGTCGGCCCTGTCGGCCGATCCGGAGTGGGGCGGCCAGGGCATGCCTCAGTTGGTCAACCAGGCCGTGTACGAGATGATGAACTCGGCCAACCAGGCCTGGACCATGTACCCCGGCCTGAGCCACGGTGCCCACGCCTGCCTGGAAGAGCACGGCTCGCCCGAGCAAAAGGCCATGTACCTGCCCAAGCTGACCAGCGGCGAGTGGACCGGCACCATGTGCCTGACCGAACCGCACTGCGGCACCGACCTGGGCCTGCTGCGCACCAAGGCCGAGCCCCAGGGCGACGGCACCTACAAGCTGACCGGCGCCAAGATCTTCATCTCGGCCGGTGAGCACGACATGGCCGCCAACATCGTCCACCTGGTGCTGGCCCGTCTGCCGGACGCGCCTGCTGGCTCCAAGGGCATCTCGCTGTTCGTGGTGCCCAAGTTCAAGGTGAACGCCGACGGTTCGCTGGGCGAGCGCAATGGCATCTACTGTGGTGGCCTGGAGCACAAGATGGGCATCCACGGCAACGCCACCTGCCAGATGGTGCTGGAAGACGCCGTGGGCACCCTGGTGGGCCAGCCTCACCGCGGTCTGCCTGCCATGTTCGTGATGATGAACGGCGCCCGCCTGGGCGTGGGCAACCAGTCGCTGGGCCTGACCCAGGTGGCTTACGAAAACGCCGTGAACTACGCCAAGGACCGCGTGCAAATGCGCTCGCTGTCGGGCCCGAAGCGTCCTGACCTGGCCGCCGACCCCATCATCGTGCACCCCGATGTGCGCAAGATGCTGCTGATCGCCCGTGCTTACGCCGAAGGCGCCCGCGCCCTGGTGTACTACACCGCCATCGAGCTGGACAAGGAGCACAACCACCCCGACGAGGCCGTCCGCAAGGAAGCCTCTGACACCGTGGCACTGCTGACCCCGATCGTCAAGGCCTTCATCACCGACAACGCCTGGGAAGCCACCCGCCACTGCCAGCAGGTCTATGGCGGCCACGGCTTCATCCACGAGTGGGGCATGGAGCAGTTCGTGCGCGACGCTCGCATCAACATGATCTACGAAGGCACGAACACCGTGCAATCGCTGGACCTGCTGGGCCGCAAGGTGCTGGGTGACGGTGGCGCCAAGCTGACCGCCTTCGGCAAGAAGATCGGCCGCTTCGTCAAGGAAAACGCCGACAACGAAGCCATGCAGGAGTTCACCAAGCCCCTGGCCGACCTGGGTCAGAAGGTGCAAGCCTTCACCATGGAAATCGGCATGAAGGGCATGCAGAACCCCGACGAAGTCGGTGCGGCCGCCGTGGATTACCTGCGTGTGGTGGGCCACCTGGTCTACGCCTACTTCTTCGCCCAATCGGCCAAGATCGCTCTGGCCAAGCTGGACTCCGGCGACACCTTCTACAAGGCCAAGCTGGCCACCGCCCGCTTCTACTTCGCGAAGCTGGTGCCTGAAGTTGAAACCGCCATGATCACCGCCAAGGCTGGTCTGAAGCCTCTGATGGAAATGGAAGAAGCCCTGTTCTGATACAAAGACAGGTCAAGGGAGGCAGTTCTCAGGGGCTGCCTCCCGTTTCTACTTTTTTGCCATCTCCATCCCAACCAGAGTTCTGCTAGGAGAGAACATGAGTCGATTCAATGTCCGCAAGGTCGCCGTGCTCGGCGCCGGCGTGATGGGCGCCCAGATCGCGGCCCACATGGTCAACTGCAAGGTGCCGGTCGTGCTGTTCGACCTGCCCGCCAAGGAAGGCCCCAAGAACGGCATCGTCACCAAGGCCGTCGAGAACCTCAAGAAGATGAAGCCCGCACCGCTGGGCATCGTCGAGGACGCCGTGCTGATCCAGCAGGCCAACTACGAAGAGCACCTCGAAGAGCTGCGCGGCTGCGACCTGATCATTGAAGCGATCGCAGAACGTCTGGACTGGAAGGAAGATCTGTACAAGAAGATCGCTCCCTTCGTGAACGACAAGGCCATCCTGGCCACCAACACCTCCGGCCTGTCCATCACGGCCATGGCCAACGTGCTGCCCGAGCAGCTGCGCTCGCGCTTCCTGGGCATCCACTTCTTCAACCCGCCGCGCTACATGACGCTGCTGGAGCTGATCCCCACCGAGTACACCGACCCCGTGGTGGTGGACCAGCTGGAAGCCTTCAGCACCAGCGCCGTGGGCAAGAACGTGCTGCGCGCCTACGACACCCCCAACTTCATCGCCAACCGCGTGGGCGTGGCCGGCATGCTGCTGACCTTCCGTGAGGTCGAGCGCTCGGGCCTGGGCTACGACGTGGTGGACGACCTGACCGGCAAGAAGCTGGGCCGCGCCTCGTCGGCCACCTTCCGCACCGCCGACGTGGTGGGCCTGGACACCATGGCCCACGTGATGAAGACCCTGCAAAACGGCGCCAAGGACGACGTGTTTGCCGACGCCTTTGCCACCCCCGCCTCGCTGACCAAGCTGCTGGAGATGGGCAACCTGGGTGCCAAGACCAAGGCCGGTTACTTCAAGAAGGAAGGCAAGACCATCCTGCAGTTCAACGCCGAAACCGGCGAGTACGTGGCTGCTGGTGGCAAGGCCGACAAGGAAGTGGCCGACATGCTGCGCCTCAAGCCCGCAGAGCGCCTGAAGGCCCTGCGCGAGTCGAGCAACCCGCAAGCCCAGTTCGTGTGGGCCATCCTGCGCAACGCCTTCCACTACGCCGCCGTTACCCTGGAATCGATCGCCGAATCCGCCCGTGACATCGACTTCGCGCTGCGCTGGGGCTTCGGCTCCAAGCAAGGCCCCTTCGAGCTGTGGCAAGAAGCCGGCTGGAAGCAGGTGGCCGAGTGGGTGAAGGCCGACATCGACGCCGGCAAGGCGCTGTCGAAGGCCCCGCTGCCCGCCTGGGTGTTTGACGGCCGCGATGGCGTGCACACGGCCGAAGGCTCGTGGGCGCCGAAGTCTGGCAAGTACGTGCCCGTGCGCGACCTGCCCGTCTACCAGCGTCAGTACTTCCGCGAAAACGTGCTGGGCTCCAATGCGCCCACCGCCGCCACCGCGGGCAAGACCCTGTTCGAAGACGCCGCCATCCGCCTGTGGACGCTGGACGACGAAGTGGTCATCGCCTCGATCAAGTCGAAGATGCACACCATCTCGGCCGAAGTCACCGCCGGCCTGAGCAAGGGCCTGCAACTGGCCGAAGAAGGCTACAAGGGTCTGGTGATCTGGTCGCAAGACGGCCCGTTCTCGGCCGGTGCCGACCTGCAGTCCATGATGCCCGCCTTCATGGCCGGCGGTGGCAAGGCCATCGCTCCGTTCGAGAAGCAGCTGCAGGACTTCATGCTGAGCCTGCGCTACAGCAACGTGCCCACCGTGGCCGGCATGCACGGCCTGGCCCTGGGTGGCGGCTGTGAGCTGGCCGTGCACTGCGCACGCCGCGTGGCTGCCATGGAAAGCTATGTCGGTCTGGTGGAAGTGGGCGTGGGCCTGATCCCTGGCGGTGGTGGCCTGGCCTACCTGGCCCGCCGCGCAGCCGAGCTGCTCGAGCCCTCCAAGGGTGTGTCGGGTCAGGTCGGTGGCGACCTGATCGGTTTCGTCAAGGAAGGCTTCCAGGCTGCGGCCATGGCCAAGGTGGGTACCTCGGCCATCGAGACCCGCAAGTACGGCTACCTGATCGACGGCGACGTGATCGTGCCGCACAAGGACGAAGTCCTGCACGTGGCCATCGCCCAGGTCAAGGCCCTGTACGAATCCGGCTACCGCGCCCCGGCCAAGAAGCTGTTCCCCGTGGCGGGTCGCAGCGTCAAGGCCACGCTGCAGTCCTCGCTGATCAACATGCGTGATGGCGGCTTCATCAGCCAGCACGACTACCACATCAGCTCGTGCATCGCCGATGTGCTGACCGGCGGCGACGTCGACTACGGCACCCTGGTGAGCGAGGAATACCTGCACGCCCTGGAGCGCAAGCACTTCTGCTCGCTGCTGGACAACCCCAAGACGCAAGAGCGCATCATGGGCATGCTGTCGACCGGCAAGCCTGTCCGCAACTGATCGATCGGAGACACACACATGTCCAAGCAACTTCGTGACGTTTACGTCGTCGCCGCCACCCGCACCCCGATCGGCAAGTCGGGCCGTGGCGTGTTCAAGAACACCCGCCCCGAGACCCTGCTGGTCGCCACCATCCAGAACGCCCTGAAGCAGGCGCCTGGTCTGGACCCGGCTGCCATTGAAGACGCGATCATCGGTTGTGCCATGCCCGAAGGCGAGCAAGGCATGAACGTGGCCAAGATCGCCAACCTGCTGGCCGGTCTGCCCAAGACCGTCGCGGGTGTGACGATCAACCGCTTCTGCGCCTCCGGCATCACCGCCGTGTCCATGGCCGCCGACCGCATCCGCGTGGGTGAGGCCGAGGTCATGATCGCCGGTGGCGTCGAGTCGATGTCCATGGTGCCCATGGGCGGCAACAAGCCCTCCTTCCACCCGGACGTGGTCAATGTCGATGAGAACGTGGGCATCGCCTACGGCATGGGCATGACCGCCGAGAAGGTGGCCGAGAAGTGGCAGGTGACCCGCGAAGAGCAGGACGCCTTCGCCACCGAATCGCACCGCCGCGCCATCGCCGCCCAGGAAGCTGGCTTCTTTGACGCCGAGACCACGCCGATCGAAATCGAAGTGCGCACGCCCAACCTGGAAACGGGTGAGGTGACGATCACCAAGAAGACCATCACCCGCGACGAGGGCGCCCGCCCCGACACCTCGCCCGAAGGTCTGGCCAAGCTGCGCACCGTGTTCGCGGCCAAGGGTTCGGTCACGGCCGGCAACTCGTCGCAAACCTCGGACGGCGCTGGCTGCCTGATCCTGGCGTCGAAGGAAGCCTGCGAGAAGTACGGCCTGAAGCCGCTGGCCAAGTTCGTGGCCTTCGCCGTCAAGGGCGTGCCGCCCGAGATCATGGGCATCGGCCCGATCGAGGCCATCCCCCTGGCCCTGAAGTACGCTGGCCTGAAGGCCTCTGATCTGGACTGGATCGAGCTGAACGAAGCCTTCGCCGCGCAGTCGCTGGCCGTGCTGAAGGACCTCGACAGCAAGGGCCATGTGCTGGACCGCGCCAAGGTGAACCCCATGGGTGGTGCGATCGCCCTGGGCCACCCCCTGGGTGCCACCGGCGCCATTCGTGCGGCCACCGTGGTGCACGGCCTGCGTCGCACCGGCGGCAAGTACGGCATGGTGACCATGTGCATCGGCACGGGTCAAGGTGCTGCTGGCATCTTCGAGCGCGTGGACAGCCTTTGATCTGCTGATCG
Organism: Aquabacterium sp. A3; assembly: GCF_038069945.1. Lineage (NCBI taxonomy): Bacteria > Pseudomonadati > Pseudomonadota > Betaproteobacteria > Burkholderiales > Sphaerotilaceae > Aquabacterium > Aquabacterium sp. A3. The sequence continues at coordinate 147,196 of NZ_JBBPEV010000002.1, forward strand.
CGTGATCAAGACCTGAAAAAGCCCGCCCAGGCTGCCCGCCTGGTGCGGGCTTTTTCTTCGAATCCGAGTGCCATGGAGACGTTTCAAGTTCAGACCGATGACGGCCACACCCTGGTGGTGAAGGCCTATCGCCCACATGGCGTGGTGGCGCGCCGAGCCGTGGTCATCGCGGCGGCGCTGGGCGTGCCGCAGGTGTTCTATGAGCGTTATGCCGCCTGGCTGGTGCAGCAGGGCTGCGTGGTCTACACCTTTGACTGGCGCGGCATGGCCGAATCGGCCCCGCCCAACCTGCGCCACTACCGGGCCAAGTTGATCGACTGGGCGCTGCACGATGCGCCCACCATCATGGCGCTGGTGGCTCAACGCCATCCCGAGCTGCCCATCAGCTGGTTTGGCCACAGCATGGGCGGCATCTTGTGGGGGGCGATGCCCCAGCATCCGCAGATCGACCGGGTGGTCACCCTGGGCAGTGGCAGCGGCTACAAGACCTATGTGGCGAGGCCCTTGCGGCATGTGATGGGGGTGTTCTGGCACGTGCTGGTGCCCTTGAGTGTGGCCCGCCACGGCTACTTCGCCGGGCAGCGCCTGCGCGCGGTGGGCGACCTGCCTCGCGGCATCGTGGCCCAGTGGAAGCGCTGGTGTGCCTCTCCGGACTTCGTGATGAGCGAGGGCGAGGCCGTGCGTCAGGCTTACGCCGCTGTCACGGTGCCCATCACGGCGGTGCTGTTCACCGATGACAACATGGCCAGCCCCGAGGGCATCCGTGCAGTGCACGCCCCTTACACGCAGGCACCGGTGCAGTACCTGATACTGAGCCCGAAGGACGTTGGGGCGCGTGCCGTGGGGCACTTTCATTTCTTCCACCCGCGCACGGGCCCGCAGGGCTGGCGCGCCAGCCTGCCCTGGCTGGGCCTGGCGTGACCACGGCCACCATGTCTGCCCAGGTGCACCCCATCACCCTGCGCACCGCCGATGGCGTGGTGTTGCAGGCGCGGGCGTACGAGCCTGCCACCAGTCACACCACCGACCCCGCGCAGGCCGTGCTGCTGGTGTCGGCCATGGGGGTGCCTCAGCGCTTTTACGAGGCGTTTGCCACCTGGCTGGCGCAGCAGGGCATGGCGGTGTTGACCTTTGACTGGCGGGGCACGGGCGCGTCGGCACCACCCCGTTTGCGCGGCTTTGACGCCACGATCAGCGACTGGGCTGAGCACGACCTGCCGGCCGCCGTCGACACGCTGCTGGCGCGCTGGCCTCAGGCCGAGCACGTTTACCTGGGCCACAGCCTGGGCGGGCAACTGTTTGGGTGGTTGCCGCAGCCCGAGCGTTTTGCGCGCGTGGTGACGGTGGCCAGTGGCAATGGCCATTGGCGCTTGAATGCGCCGGGCGTGCGCCGCAAGGCCCCTTGGCTGTGGTGGCTGCTGGCCCCGGTGAGCATCGCGCTGGCCGGTTATTTTCCGGGGCGCCGCCTGGGCGTGGTGGGCGATCTGCCTGCCGGGGTCATGTGGCAATGGCGGCGCTGGTGTTTGCACCCTGATTACCTGGGCTCAGAGGGGCCTGCGCTGCGGGCCCGTTATGCGCAGGTGCGCGTGCCCATGCGGGTGGTGCTGGCCGAAGACGATGAGCTGGTGTCGCCTGCGGGCGTGCACAAGCTCTACGCGCTGTATGCCCAGGCCCCTGTGCAGTTTGAGCCCTTGCAGGCGGCGGCGTTTGGCCTTCGGCGCATCGGTCACTTTGGTGTGTTTCAGCCTGCTGCTTCGGCCGCGCTGTGGCCCCGTGTGGCGCAGTGGCTGCGGGGGCAGGCCCCCATTCTTTGATCCGTTTTCATCCCGAGGAGAGCCTCTTGAGCACCGAAACCGTCACCGACATCCTCAGCCACCGCGAAGGCGGTGTGTTGACCCTGACCTTCAACCGCCTGGACAAGAAGAACGCCATCACCACGGCCATGTACGCTGCCCTGGCAGCGGCCCTGGACGCCACCGCCAACGACGACAGCGTGCGTGTGGCCGTCATCCAGGGCGACCTGTCGTGCTTCACGGCGGGCAACGACCTGGCCGACTTCCTCGACAACCCGCCCGACATGAGCCCCGACGCCGAGCCCGCGCCCGTGGTGCGCTTTCTCAACGCCATCAAGGCCTGGCCCAAGCCCCTGGTGGCGGCCGTGGCCGGCCCGGCTGTGGGCATCGGCACCACCCTGTTGCTGCATTGCGATCTGGTGTACGCCGGTGACAACGCGGCGTTCAGCATGCCGTTCGTGAACCTGGGCCTGTGCCCCGAGGCTGGCGCCAGCCTGCTGCTGACCCAGCTGGTGGGCTACCCCCGCGCCGCCGAGAAGCTGATGCTGGGCGAAGCCTTCTATGCCGAAGAGGCCCTGGAGATGGGCCTGGTGAACCGCGTGCTGCCCCCGCAAGAGGTGAACGGCTACGCGCAGGCCCAGGCGGCCAAGCTGGCGGCCAAGCCCCTGGCCTCGCTGAAGGCCACCAAGCAGCTCATGAAGATGTCGCTGCCGGCCCAGCTCAACCCCGTGATGAGCGCCGAGTTGCAGCAATTCGGCACGCTGTTGCGTGGCCCGGCGGCCAAAGAGGCCATCAACGCCGTCATGCAAAAGCGCAAGCCCGATTTCTCGAACTGCTGAGGCCTGCGCCTGTCAGGCCCGCGTGAGCGGCACCAGGTGCAGGTGTCCCTGGTGCACGCCGCGCTCGGCCAGCACTTTCTGGGCAAAGGTCTGCACCACCAAGGCGGGGCCACGCAGGATGACGGTTTCCATGCACAGGTCATGATCCAGGTGAGCATGCATCGATGACACCGTGAGCTCATGGTGGTCGTGCTGCATGTCCATCAGGCGCAAGGCCACGGTGCGTTCATGGTGGTCGTAGACAAAGCTCAGGGTGCCCACGCAGGCGGTGTCTGGATGCGCTTGCACGTGGGACTGCCCCAGCTCTTTGCGCAACAGGTCGCGAAAGGCTTCGGAACGGTTGGCATAGCCACGGGCGTCAGACCATTGTTCAAACTGGTCGGCCAGGTCGTCGTCGATCGAGATGGTCAGGCGTTGCATGTGAGGCTCCGGAGGCTCCAGTGTGCCTGAGCGCGGGGCCGTGCTTCAGGTGGCGCAGCGGCATACGCCAGACGACGTATTTCATACGATATCTATAAACGTCATACTGCGGGCTTCTGCTTGTTCATCGGAAGCCGCTCATGCGCATGAGGTTGTTTGCTGGCTGGGCCCTTGGGATGGCCTGTTCGGGGTCTGCCCTGGCCCATGAGGTGGCCCTGCCTGAGGTGGGTGTCACCGCGCATTACGACAACGCCGTTGGCACCTCGGAGGCGGCCTCGGAGGGCCGCATTCAACGCAGCCTGCTGGAGACCCGCCCGCCCCAACGACCGGGCGAGGTGCTGGAGTACGTGCCCGGCCTCATCGTCACCCAGCACTCGGGCGATGGCAAGGGCAACCAGTACTTTCTGCGCGGCTTCAACCTGGACCACGGCACCGACCTGGGCCTCTTCCTGCAGGGCATGCCCATCAACCTCAGCTCGCACGGCCACGGCCAGGGCTATGCCGACCTGAACCTGCTGGTGCCCGAGTTGATCGAGCACATCGACTACCGCAAGGGGGCCTACCGGGCCGACGATGGCGACTTCTCGGCCGCCGGCTCGGTGCGCATGCACTACGTGCGTCGCCTGGCGGCGCCCCTGGCGCAGTTGACCCTGGGCGAAGGGAATTACCAGCGTGTGGTGCTGGCCGGCTCCGCCCCCGTGCGCGCGGGCGATGCTGCTGCCCCGGTGGTGCTGGGCGCGCTGGAATGGCACACGGCCGATGGTCCCTGGACGGTGCCGCAGAACCTGCGCCGCGCCAACGCCGTGCTCAGCCTGAGTGATGGCAGCGCGCGCAAGGGCTGGCGTCTGGACGCCATGGCCTACGATGCCCGCTGGACGGCCACCGACCAGATCCCCCTGCGGGCCGTGCAGCAGGGTTCGCTGGGCCGCTTTGATTCGCTGGACGATTCGGACGGCGGGGTCTCCAGCCGCCACAGCCTGTCGGCCCAGTGGGCCGATCTGGACGATGCGGGCGGCTGGACGGCGCAGGCCTACGCCGTGCGCTACCGCCTGAACCTGTGGTCCAACTTCAGCTACTTCGAGAGCGACCCGGTCAATGGGGACCAGTTCGAGCAGAGCGACGATCGCCTGATCCTGGGCGGCGGGCTGGCGCGACAATGGCGGCATGGCAGCGAGGCCCAGCCCTGGCGCAGCACCCTGGGCCTGAGCGTGCGCCAGGACGAGGCCGATGTGGGGCTGTACGACACCGTGCAGCGCACCCGGCTGAGTACCACGCGCGACGACCAGGTGCGCATCACGGCCTGGTCGCTGTATGCCGAGCAGGCGGTGCAGTGGACGCCCTGGTGGCGCACGGTGTGGGGCCTGCGTGGCGATCAGCAGCGCTTCAGCGTGCTCAGCCGCACCGACGACCGCAACACCGGCATGGCCACCGATGCCCTGTGGTCGCCCAAGCTGTCGATGGTGTTCGGGCCCTGGCAGCGCACCGAATGGTTCGTCAACCTGGGCCGGGGCTTTCACAGCAATGATGCGCGCGGCGTGACGGCCCGCTTTGACCCCGACGGCAATCCGGTGGAGGCCGTGCCCGGCCTGGTGCCCGGTTTCAGTCGGGAGCTGGGGGTGCGCAGCGAGTGGTGGCCGGGGCTGCAGACCTCGGTGGCCTTGTGGCGCCTGAACATGGATTCGGAGCTGCTGTACGTGGGCGACGCGGGCACCACCGAGCCCAGCCGACCCAGCCGCCGCCAGGGCGTGGAGTGGAGCAACCGCTGGACGCCCACCGACTGGCTGGTGGTGGATGCCGACCTGGCCTGGACGCATGCGCGCTTCAGCGATGCCTCGCCCGATGGCAACCGCATCCCGGGCGCGGTCGAGCGCGCGGCCTCACTGGCCATCGCGGTCAAGCACCTGGGCCCCTGGTCGGGCAGCCTGCAATGGCGCATCCTGGGCGCGCGTCCGCTGATCGAAGACAACAGCGTGCGCTCATCGTCCTCGGTGTTGACCAACCTTCGGGTGGGCTACGCCCTGGACCGTCGCAACCGCTTCACGGTGGATGTGTTCAACCTGTTTGACCGTGAGGTCAACGACATCGAGTACTGGGCTTCATCGCAGATGGCGGGCGAATCGGCACCGGTCGAAGGGCGCTTGATCCACCCGGCCGAGCCGCGCAGCGTGCGACTGACCTGGCGACATCAGTTCTGACCACGCCCCTGGAGATCACGGCAGCCGGCTGACCAGCTGTGACACCGGGTAGCCGCTCATGGTGCCGACCGCGCCATACCCGGCCACGCTGGTGCCCGTCATGCACACGGCGCCCATCATGCCGCCGGGCGCGCAGTCGGCATAGGCCAGGGTGTCGATCTGGGCCGGGGTGAGCGTGGCGGTGGGGTTGGCCGGGTTCACGAAGATGCGCACATAGGCATTGCCCGGGTTGCTGGCGGCATTGGGAAAGCCGGCGTACACACCACCAGCCGCCACCCCGGCTTCGGGCGACCAGCCATCGCCACCGAACAGGGTGGTGAAGGTCAAGGTGCTCGGGTTCTGGAAGGTGGTCACCAGCAGGCCATCACCCCCTGGCGCTGCGCGCGCATCCAGTTGGTGGGTCAGGCTCAGCCAGGTCATGCCATACGAGGGCTCGGTGGACGACGGGCTGCCCGTCATCGATTCAGACAGTTCGCCGCGCAGGCCCGTGACCGTGCCCTGCGTGGCATTGGCCGTGAAGCGCCCGATGAAGATGCTGTCGCGTGGTTGCGTATCAGGCTCGTAGAAGGTGGTCACCACCGTGTAGTGGGTGATGATGTCGGTGGCCGTGCTGGCGGCGCCTTCGCCCAGGTTGTTGCTGGCACTGAGCGTGAAGGCGTGGCCCGCGCATCCGCCCGGGCAGTTCACCGTCAAGGGCAGGCTGCTGCCGGTGGCGCTGCCGCTGGTGATGGCCCCTTCGGGCACCGAGCGCACCGTGAAGTTGCTCAGGGCCCGCCCACCGCTGTCCACGCCCTGGGCGTTCACGGTCACGCTCAGACCGTCGTCGCCCAGTTGCACCCGCACACCGGTGGGGGCCCCAGGCACGGTGGGCGTGATGGGTGCCATCACAGGCAGGTCTTGCGTCACCTGTGCTGCCGTCAGGTAAAACGCATTGCCCATCTGGTTGGCGCTGATGGTGCAGGTGCCTGCGCTCAGGCCCTCCACCCGGCCGCTGCTGGCGTTCACGCTGCACACCGTGGGGCTCAGGCTGGCATAGCTCACCGCCAGCCCCGAGCTGGCCGTGGCCTCGACCGTGGCCAGGCCGCCCACACTCAGGCTGGGGGCCGCGCCAAAGCCGATGGTCTGGGCCGGGTTGGTGCTCACCGTCAGGCTCAGCAGCAGGGGCTCGGCGGGGGCGTAGCGGGTGTCGCCTCGCTGCGTGATGCGCAGGGTGCAGGTGCCCACGGTCAGCCCGGTGACCTCGCCCGTGCTGGCGTTCACGGTGCACACGGTGGGGGTGGTGCTGGTGTAGCTGGGCGCCAGGCCCGAGCTGGCCGAGGCGGCCACCATCGTGCTGCCCAAACCAATGCTGCTCATGGGCGCGGCCAGGCTCAGGCTTTGCGGATTGGCCTGGACGGCGTCGCTGCCGCCCCCACCACCGCAGGCGCTCAGCAGGCCGCACGCCACCACGAGGGTGCCCATTGAAAGATGGAAGCTTTTCATCTCAGTACGTCACTGAAAACGCCAGCGTGATGGCGCGGCCCATGCCCGGCACCGTGGTGCCCCAGGGGATGCCGTTGGTGGTCATGGAGGGGCCTTGGCCCACGTAGGCGCCGCCCAGCGGCGGTGTGTAGACGCGGTCAAAGAGGTTGTCGACACGCAGGTCGATCTGCCCGTGCTTGAGCTTGAGCTTGAGGCTGCTGGCCAGGTGGAGCAGGGCGTAGCCGGCGGTGGGGATTTCGTTGCGCACGGCCGAGACCCGCTGCTTGGCCTTCACGGCCTGCCATTGCAGGGCGTGTGTCCAGCCCGCACGCTCCCAGCTCAGGCCCAGACCGAGCTGGGTGGGCATGATGTTGTACAGCCGGTCGCCCGTGCTGCGGTTGCGGCCACGCAGCACGTCCAGTTGCCCCTTGAGGCGCCAGACGCCGCTGCCTGCGCTGGTGGGCAGGCGCAGTTGGCCCCCCAGGTTCACGCCCTGCAGGCGGGCGTCGGCATTGGCGTACTGCAGCAGCACAAAGCCATCGCGCCGCGTCAGGTTGTCGGCACTGCATTGGGCGCTGACCTGGCAGCGCTCGGCATCGATGAAGTCCTTCACATCGGTGATGAAGGCCGTGGCTTCCACCTGCCAGTCGCGCGCCTCCAGCCCTTGCCACCGCCCGGTCACGCTGGCGGTGTGGGCCACCTCGGGGCGCAGCGTCGGGTTGCCGATGTAGCCATTGCCATCGCCCACGAAGTTGTTCATCAGCGCCGCCATGGCGTTGGTGGACCAGGGGTAGAGCTGGTACAGGCTGGGCGAGCGTGTCTTGCGCGCCAGCCCCCAGCGCCATTGCTGCTGGTCGCTGGCAGCCCAGGTGGTCAGGGCCGTCCAGTCCCAGTGGTGATCAATCCGGCGCCGCTCGCGGGCGTTGAACGCGGCGGCGTCGTCACCCCACATGCCCAGGCCATTGTCATAGCCTTGCACGGCCCCGGCCTGGTTGAGCACGCGGTCGTGGCGCACACCCAGTTGGGTGGTCCACGCGGCGGTGAGGCGGTGGTCCCACTCCAAAAAAGCACCGACGCGCTGGCGGCGCCCGTTGTCGATGTTCCAGAAGTCGTTGGGGCCCATGGTGCCGCCCACGGCGGGCCACCAGTCGTACAGGTTCTGGTTCAGAAACTCACTGCCGGCCCGCAGGGTGTGGTCGTCATTCACGCGCCAGGTGGCCTGGAGCTCGGCGCCCCGGTGATCGGCCCGCGTCAGCATGGGCATGCCCGTGCCGTAGCTGTAGCGGTCAGGCCCCATGTCCATGGCGTGCCGCGTGCGCTGGGTGTGCGCGCGGGCTTGCACATCGCCCCAGTCAAACTCGCCCTGGTAGCGCAGGTTCACCGTGGTGTTGACGTTGTCCGTCATGTCCATGCGCTGGTTGGGGAAGCCTTCAAAGCCGATGTTCTGTTGCCCCACGTTCAGTCGCAGCAGGTGTTGCTGGTGCTGCCAGGCCATGCCCAGATCGTGGTTGCTGACGCGGTAGGCGCTGGACGCCACCTCGTCAGCCGGGATGAGGCGGCCACCTTCGGTGCCGGCCTGCGCGGGCTTGAAACCGTCAGCTGCGGTGAAGTTGTCGGCCCGGGCGGTATCGCCCGCCAGTTGCATCCAGAAGCGCTCGGTGGCCACCGACGCACGCCAGTGGGCGCCACGCGCGTGGCCGTTGTCGCGGGCAAAGCCGCCCACGCTGCCCTGGTGCTTCAGGCCTTCTTCAGCCGTGGCAAAGTCCGGTGGCGCGCGCTTGACCTGGATGGTGCCGCCCAGGCTGTCGCCGCCGACGCTGACGGGCGTGACGCCCTTGTGCACGGTGATCTCGTGCACCTCGCTGCCGGGCATGTAGCTCAGCGGCGAGTTCATGTGGTTGGGGCAGGCGGCCAGCAGGTCCATGCCGTCCACCTGCACCCGCAGTCGTTCATCGGCCAGGCCGTTGAGCACAGGCAGGCTGGACAGCCCGCCCGCCCCGTAGGCGCTGGCACCTGGAATGCCCTCCAGCAACGTCGCCGCGTCGGTGTTGCCGATGCGGCGGTCGATGCGCTGACGCCCAGGCCGCTGGGTGATGGCCTGGTCGTCTGCGGCGTTCAGCGCGTCACCCTGCACCACCACCTCGGGCAAGGTGGTGACGGGCGTGCTCGTCTGGCCCTGGGCCAGCGAGCCCCAGCACAGCAAGGTCACACACACCGCCCGGTGCACGGTGGTGGGTGCTGGACGGCGTGGTGCAGTTGACCTGGTCATGGTGCGCGCTGTCCTGCTCATCAGGCGGTGTGTTGACGACGGCGGGCCACGCCAGCCACCACGGCCAGACCCGTGAGCAGCAGGACCACCGAACCAGGCTCAGGCACGGCCGGCGTCACCGCCGTGATGCTCTGCGACAGCGGGAAGCCGCTCATGGTGCCCACCGAGCCGTAGCCCGCCGCGCTGGTGCCGGTCATGCAGGCGGCGCCCATCATGCCGCCAGGGGCGCAGTCGGCGTAGGCCAGCTGGTCGATCTGGGCCTGCGTCAGGCTGGTCAACGGGGCATCGGGCACGAAGATCAATGCGTAGGCATTGCCGGGGTTGTTGCCGGCCACCGGGAAGCCGGCGTAGATGCCCCCCACGGCGATGCCTGCTTCGGGCGTCCACCCACCACCAAAGAACGTGCTGGTGCTGTTGTTCTTGAAGGTGGCCGCAAAGGTGCCGCCCAGCGCGGTGTCGTACCAGCTCACCAACTGGTGGTCCAGGTCCAGCCAGGTCATGTCGTAGTCGGCTGACGAAGAACTGGGGCTGCCGGTCATGGACTCGCTCAGGCGGCCTTGCAGGTTGCTCACCGTCTTGGTGGCGGCGTCGTAATCGAAGCTGCCCTCGAAGATGGTGTTGCGGGGAGCCGTGTCGGGCTCTTCCCAGATGGTGGTGACGTTGTAGGTGGCGGCCTGGGCGCCCAGGCTGGCGCTGGCCAGGGCCAGGGCTGCCACCGTCCGTCGCCGTCGTGCGGCAAAACCCACCAGGACCAGCCCCGACAAGGTCAGCGCGATGGCGCCCGGCTCAGGCACGGCCGAGATGGTTTGCATTATGGGGTAGGTGCCCTGCATGGTGCCGCCGGCCAGGTTGGCCTTGGCGTGGTTCACCCAGCCCGTCATGCAGATGGTCTTGGACATGCCCATGCCCATCAGGCTGCCGTCGGTGCAGTCGCCGTAGGCCAGCTTGTCGATCTGGGCACTGGTGAGTGCGGTGGTGGGGTCGCTGGCGTTGACGAAGATGCTGACGTAGGCGTTCTGGTTGCCAAAGGTGTTCATGCCACCCGTGGCAAAGCCGCCGCCACTGAACACATCGGTGCTGTCTTGAAAAAAGGTGCTGACGACGTAGCCACCCAGGCTGGCGTCATACACCGACGACAGCTGATGGCTCAACTGGCGCGACACGGTGTTGCCCGTCATGGCCTGGGTGAGCGAGCCTTGCAGCTTGCTCACTTCGCCAGTGTGCTCGTTGAAGCTGAAGGTGCCGGTGAAGAGGGTGTCCCAGTCAGGATGAGAGGCCTCATAGACGACCTGGTTGAAGCTCAGGCTGACGTTGTAGGTGACTTCGTGGGCTTGGGCGTGACCCAGCAGCGCAGCGCCACCCAGTGCTGCGAAAAGGTATGTGAGTTTCATGATGAGGTGCTCCGAGGTGAACGGGGTGTCTCAGCGCGCGGTGCGGCGGCGCACGGCGACGCCGGCACACGCCAGACCTGCCAGCACCATGGCGATGGCCGAGGGCTCGGGCACCGGGGTCACGGCGATGGACACGCTCATGCCGTAGGGGCTCGCCAGGTTGGGGTTGCCAGGCAGTTGTGCCAGATGGTCGCCACCGCCCACCACCAGCGAGTAGGTGCCTGCCGCCAGCGAGAAGGTGCGGCTGGTGTGACCGTCCACGGTGCCATCCCCCAGATAGCCCACACCGTCCAGCGAGTGGCCGATGAAGCTCAAGGTATTGATGACGCCACTGTCGTTGCCGATCTGGAAGTCACCCAGGGTGTTGAGGGCGCCCTCTGTCGCGAAGGGCAAGGTGGCGCGGTAGGCCTGTGTGACGGCGGCGTTGTCGTAAGCCGCCGAGGGTGCCAGACCGCCGTACAGCGAGAAGCCCGGGATCAGGCCGCCGATCGAGGCGGCGGTGGCCGTGGCGTTGGCGCTGGCCGTCAGGGTGACGTCGGCGGTTTGTTCCAGCGTGAAGCGGAACCAGCGTACCTTGTGGCTGTCGCCCCAGTCGGCATCGGCCGCGTCGGCCCAGCCAAAGTTGCCGGAAATGGTCTGGTTGCTGATGGTGTTGGTGGCGATGGTGGTGCCGGTGAAGGTGCCCAGGTCGCGGTTGGTGTAGGAGACGTGGGCGTGGGCGGCGAGGGGCGCGCACAGGCTGGCGGCCAGGGCGCTCAGGCCCAGGATGTGAAAGTGGTTCATGCTTGTCTGAGAAAGAAAGTCGCACGCGCTTCAGGCACGCCTGAAACAGGCGTGCCCGAGCAACAAAAAGAAAACTCGACTCAGACGACAGCGGGGGGTGCCCGGGCGGGCAGGGTGGACCACGGCAAGTGCGTGGGCCCAGGGTTCAGCACCAGGCTGAACCGGTGCAAGGCCCCGGTGGGGGCCGCAGGCACAGACGAGGTGTGGTCTGTGCTGGGCAGCCAGGCGGTGCCCAGGTGGCACAGCACGCAATGCATGCTGCCGGCCATCTGGGTGGCCGGGCCCTGGTCGTGGGTGTCGGCCGCCGACGCATCCCAGAGGTCGGCCGTCGGCAAGGCCAGCATGCGCACCCCGGTGGAGGAGCACACGGCCAGGAAGGGGTTGTCTTCAGCGCGGTCTTGCAGCTGCTCCAGCAGCGTGGGCAAGAGCAGGTTGCACCACAAGGCCAGCAGCACCAGCAGGCTCACCCGTCGGGTGGCCTGGCGTTGGCGAAAAATGGCAAGGTGGGGCATGGACATGAAGAGGCGGTGTGCAAAACCTCACACCGGCCGCCAGTATAGAAGCCGCCTGTGGTGCACGCCAAGCCCGAGATGCGGTGTGCACCCCGGGGTTTTCATTGATGCAACTCAAGCCGATTGCTGAAAGCCACCCTGGCGGTAGGTGAGCACCAGGGTGTCGCGCCAGCCGTGGTCGCCCTGCGGCTGGATGGGGGTGGACTCGTGGATCACCCGCTGGTCGTCCAGCAACAGCAGACTCCAGGGCTGGTCCAGCGTGAAGCGCACGCCGTAGGGGCCATCGGCTTCAAACACACGGGTCTCGCCGCCCTTGATGCCCTGGCGCTCCAGCATGAGCACGGCCACAAAGTCCACGCCATCGCGGTGGGCGCCCTCAGGTGTGGGCCGCCCGATGCCGCCGGTGGTGTCCACCCGGAAAGGATGGGCCTCGATGTACCAGGCGGGCACCGGTTTGACCGTGGCCAGCAGCCCCCCCAATTGGCGCAACAGGGCCTGCCACAAGGGGTGGCTCACCACCGCCGGGGCGATGGGCTCGAACCAGCGCTCGAAGCCGCCGTGCAGGGCGTTGTAGGTCACGGGCTGCCAGTGGGCGCGGTGCGGGGTCTGCGTCAGCACGTTGGTGCGGGTGTCGTGCACAAAGCAGCCGTGCCGGCGATAGCGGTAGTGGCCGCCGTCGCGCAGGTGCTGGTCGGGCGGCAGGTCATGCCAGTGGGCGTGCACCTCGTCGGCGGCCGACGCCGGTTGGTGCAGCCAGTTCAGCAGGGCGTCGGGCGCGACCACGGCCCAGCCCTGCTCGCGCAGCGCCGATGGAACCTGGTCGATGGTGTGGGGGGTGAGCGCGCGCATGGCCGCCATCATGCCGGCAAGGCGGGGCGGGGACGGCCTTCACGGTCGATCGCGACGTAGGTCACCTTGGCTTCAGTCACCTTGACCAGGATGGGGTTGGCGGGCTGGCGCTCGGCCCACACCTCCACGTGCACGGTGATCGAGGTTTTACCGATCTTCTCGACGCGGGCATAGAAGGACAGCAGATCGCCCACCGACACCGCATTGCGAAAGATGAACTCGTTGACGGCGATCGTGGCCACACGGCCTTTGGAGATGCGTGCCGGCAACACGCAGGCGGCCAGGTCGACCTGGGCCATGATCCAGCCCCCGAAGATGTCGCCATTGCCGTTGGCGTCGGCCGGCATGGGCATCACCCGCATGACCAGCTCCATCTCGGGATGCAGGTCGGGCGGGCTCATCAGGGTGTTGGGCTTGGGGTGGACGGTCATGCTCAGCGGCTTTCTGTGATCCGGACGACAATGCACCGGACGATTTCTTCTGACCGACATTCTTCCACCAATGCGACGCTTTGCGCACGCCCCCGCCGCCGAGACCCCCACGCCGGCAGGCACATCCTCACGATCTGACCGCGACACCCTGGCACGGCTGTGGCCCTACCTGTGGGCCTACAAATGGCGGGTGATGCTGGCCCTGGCGTTCATGGTGGGCGCCAAGGTGGCCAATGTGGGCGTGCCGGTGCTGCTCAAGCAACTGGTGGATCAACTGGCGCCGCAACCCACCATGGCCCAGGCCATGCTGGCCGTGCCCGTGGGCCTGCTGGTGGGCTATGGGCTGTTGCGCCTGTCCACCTCCTTGTTCACCGAGCTGCGCGAACTGGTGTTTGCCAAGGCCACCGAGGGCGCAGCGCGCAGCATCTCGCTGAAGGTGTTTTCGCACCTGCATGCGCTGAGCCTGCGCTTTCACCTCGAGCGCCAGACCGGTGGCATGACGCGCGACATCGAGCGCGGCACGCGGGCCGTGCATTCGCTGATTTCGTATTCGCTCTACAGCATCATCCCCACGCTGATCGAGGTGGGGCTGGTGCTCACCTTGCTGGCCGTGAAGTTCGACGCCATGTACGCGGTCATCACGCTCACGGCGCTGGTGTTTTATGTGGCCTTCACGGTCACCGTCACGCAGTGGCGCACGCGCTTTCGGCGCGAGATGAATGAGCTGGACTCCAAGGCCCACACACGGGCCATCGACTCGTTGCTCAACTACGAAACCGTCAAGTACTTCAACAACGAAGACTTCGAAACCCGCCGCTATGACGAGGCGCTGGAGCGCCTGCGCCGCGCCGGGGTGAAGAGCCAGCAAAGCCTGTCCCTGCTCAACGCAGGGCAGCAGACCATCATCGCCCTGGGCCTGATCGCCATGTTGTGGCGGGCCACACAAGGCGTGGTGTCCGGTGAGTTGACGGTGGGCGACCTGGTCATGGTCAATGCCTTCATGATCCAGCTCTACATCCCTTTGAATTTTCTGGGGGTGATCTACCGCGAAATCAAGCAGGCCGTCACCGACCTGGACAAGATGTTCACGCTGATGGAGCGCGACCGCGAGGTGCCCGATGCGCCCGATGCGCGACCCTTGATGGTGAAGTCTCCACCGGCCGTGCGCTTTGACCACGTGAAGTTTGCCTACGAGCCCGATCGGCCCATCCTGCACGACGTGAGCTTCGAGATCCCGGCCGGGCACACCGTGGCGGTGGTGGGGCCGTCGGGCTCGGGCAAATCCACCCTGGCGCGGCTGTTGTACCGCTTCTATGACGTGCAGGCAGGCCGCATCAGCATCCACGGGCACGACGTGCGCGCGCTGACACAAGACAGCCTGCGCCGCCACATCGGCATCGTGCCGCAAGACACCGTGCTCTTCAACGACACGGTGGCCTACAACATCGCCTATGGTCGGCCTGAGGCCACGCACGACGAGGTGATCGCCGCCGCGAAAGCTGCGCGCATCCACGACTTCATCAGCCACACGCCCAAGGGCTATGACACGGTGGTGGGCGAGCGGGGCCTGAAGCTGTCAGGCGGCGAGAAGCAGCGTGTGGCCATTGCCCGCACCCTGCTGAAGAACCCGCCCGTGCTGATTTTTGACGAGGCCACCTCGGCGCTCGATTCGGCCAACGAACGCGCCATCCAGGCCGAACTGGCCTCGGTGTCGCAGGGCAAGACGGTGCTGGTGATCGCGCACCGCTTGTCCACCATCGTCAACGCGCACGAGATCCTGGTGATGGATCAGGGGCGTATCATCGAGCGCGGCACGCACCCGCAATTGCTGGCCGCCAATGGGCGTTATGCCCAGATGTGGCGGCTGCAGCAAAGCGAGTGAGTCGGCTGTGGTGTGGCGTGAAGCCCCACAACCCACCCTACAACGCACCCCTGTATGTTTCATCGAATTCGTCGCGCGCTCATCGCCGCTTTCTTGCTTTCTGTGGCCTCATTGGCGCCAGCGCAGTCCAACCAGATCACTGAAAGCCTGGTGCTGAAGGGGCTGCGCCATCACGCCGAGCGGCAGTGCGCCAAGATGACGCAGGTGGTCAGCAAGGCCCAATCCGACGCCGAGGCTGCGGCCTTGAAGCCTGTGGTGGACATGGCCTGCGAGTGCATGCCGGAGGTGATCAACGAGGCGGCACAGGGGCGGCCCGAGGGGGACAAGGGGCGTGTGCTGTCGGTGGCCGAGGCCGGTCAACTGGCCGCCCGCATTCAAGCCACATGCACCGCCCGGCACTTGCGGCAGATGATGAGGCAACAGTGCAGCGCAGAACTGCCTCACGACATCAAGCCCGCCGTGCGGGAGGCCTACTGTGCCTGCGTGGGCGAACGTGCGGACCTCACGCCCGACCAGGCCTGGCTGGAGGCCAGCGTCCAGCAACACGAGCATTTCATGGCCAAGGTGCGTGCCGAGGCGGACGGCGAGCCTGTGCCGCCCGAGCCTCAAACGGCCTTGAGCACCATCCCGGCCGAGTGCAGGGCCCAAGTCATGCCCTGATCCCTGCCGGCTTCAGCGCGTGCCGTCGACGTTGACGAAGGGCACGGCGCCGCTGGTCACGTTGGGCAGCTTGCCATCCCATTTGCGGATGGCCTCGCGCTCGTTTTCGACGCGGCGCAGGGCCAGCAGGTCGGCCGTGATCTGTTGGCGCTGCAAGGCCAGGGCCTCGGCCTCGGCGCGGGCGCTGGTCACCTTCTGTTTGGCCTCCACCTCGATGCGCAGCAGGTCGCGTTCGGCCTTGAGCTTTTCCTGTTCGGCGCGCACCTTGGCCTCGATGGCCTCAGAGAACGCCCGCGAGAAGGCAAAGTCCACGATGGCGAACTCGTCGAGCACCAGGCCGTGGCGGCGCATTTTTTCTTTCAGCAGCTCACCGATCTCGTTGCGCACTTCGGTGCGGCGGGTGATCAGCTCTTCGGCGGTGAAGCGCGCGGTGATGGCCTTCACGGCCTCCTGCACGGCGGGCAGGATGATGCGCTCGGCCGCGATGTCGGTGGTCGGCCCGATATTGCGAAACACGTCCACCACCCGGCTGGGGTCGAGGTGGTAGTTGATGGCGATGCGGGTGTGCACCGACTGCAGGTCGCGCGAGGCGGCGTTGCCTTCACCCTCACCCTTCTGGATGCGCACGTCCATCACGTGCATGCGCTGCGCCAACGGGATCTTGAAATGGATGCCTGGGCCATAGACCTCGTCGTCAGGCTTGCCGAAGGTGGTCTTGACACCGCGCTCGCCAGCGGAGATGACCGACACCGGGTTCATGGCGGACAAGGCCACCACCACGGCAGCGACGATGGCCACCACTTTGAAAATGCGTGCGCCCGTGGAGGGCTCGCTGTTCAGGCTTTTCATGGGGTCTCCTGGTTTGAGTTCATTCGGGGGTTTTGCGGTACAGCATGGCGGGGCGCTGGATGCCGGCCTGGGCAAAGCCTGCCACCAGGCGTTCGGTCACGTCGCTCTCCAGCGTCTTTTCATAGCGCACGTCCATCACGTACACCTTGCAACGCAGCCTCAGCGCAAAGTACTGCTCGTGCACCACCTCGTTGACCAGCACGGCCCAGGGCTTGTCAAGGTAGGCGTAAGGTGAGCTGGTCAGGGCTTCTTGCGCGATCTGTTTGGCCTGGGGCAGGTCCTGGTCGATGCCGATGTAGAAGTCCATCTGGATCAGCATGTTGAGCTCGCCGGCGTTGCCGCATGACACGCTGTCACTGAGGAACTTGTTGTTCGGGATGGTCACCAGGTTGTCGTCCAGGGTGACCAGGCGAACCGAGCGCAGGCCGATGGACACGATCTCGCCGTAGTGGCCATCGAAAGTCACCCGATCGCCCACCTGGAAGGGCTTGTCCACCAGCAGGGTGATGCCCGCGATGATGGACGCCGCCAGGTCTTTCAATGCAAAGCCGACCGTGACCGCGATGGTGCCGCCCAGGGCGATCAGCATCTCGTCTGTGAGCGCGAAGATCACGGGCACCGCTGCAGCGAAGGCCCCGATGTAGATCACGAACCGCAGGATGGTCACCACCTGGTTGATGGTCAGGCGTCGATCCACCAGCCGGTTGCCCAGTTGTTCGCTGACGCTTTGCAGCACCCGCACCAGCAGCCAGGCCATCAGAAAGATCAGCAGGGCCGTCGGGATGCCTCCTGGCCGCAGGAACTGAAGGATTTGTCCAGCGTCTTGCATGGGTCGTGTTCCGGTTCAGATCACCAGCAGCTTCTTGCGCTGCAGGAAGTGCAGTACGGCGCGGTTCCAGTGTGTCGAGACCCGATAGCGCCCGGCCTCCTGCGTCAGCACGCCGTCTTGGGCCAGCATGTTGAGCACGCGCTCGCACTCATGGGGTGCAAAACGAATGCTGCGCGTGGCTTCGGCGGCGCTCAGGTTTTCGTGTTGCACCAGTGCGGCCAGGATGAACTGGGCGTGCGCCTTGAAGCGCTCCAGCCGGTTGGCGTCGGGCATCGGAAACAGACGTGCATCCACCTGCCGGTCGCCACGCGGCGACGGCACGAGGGCCAGACGGAAAAAGTGCAGGGCCACCCGGGGGTTGCCGTCGGCATAGTCCCAGATCAGTCGGTAGAAGCGGTCCGAGTTGCGGTCGGCCTGATCAGGTGAGGCATGCGTGGCTGAATAAACCGGCGACAGCTGAGTGATCAACTGGTCGAAGTTGGCCGTGTAGCCGGCCGCTTGCAGGCGTTTGTCCAGCATCTCTGCCACGGCCTGTTCGGGCCAGCCTCTCAGCGCGATGACCTGGTCAAACACATCGCGGTGAGGATGCACCCGGCGCAGGTATTCGAACGGCCAGCGCGCGAACGCCAGCACCCACAACACGCGGCCCGTGGTGGCCTCGGCCAGGCGAAGCAGCGCTTCATAGGCCTGCAGGCCACCGACGGCGCGCAGCATGAGGTTTTGGCACAGGTCGATCATCACCACCTGCCCTGGGGCCTGCAGCAATTCGCTGACCAGGCGCTCGTGGCTGTGTGCATCGGCACTCAGGCCCAGCACCTCGCGCAACAGGGCGTACAGCTGTTGCGGCTCGGTGATGCGGTCTTGAACTTCGTGGCGCACGGCCGGCAGTCCGGCGGGCAGTTGATCGGTCAGCGACATCAACCACGAGGTCTTGCCGCTGCCGCGCTCACCCGTGAGGGCCACGATGCCGCCGTGTTCGCCTGCACGCAGCGTGGCGGCACGCGCCAGCACCTCGTCCAGGCCGGGGTGGTGGTCGATGCGCAGGGCCGGTGGGGCGGCTTCTTCCGAGAAGGCCTGCACGAGCGCATCAGGCAGTTCGACATCACCGGCTTCACTGACCTGTTTTCGACTTTGATACTGCAGTTGCTGCCGCAGGATGTAGGCCAGGGCCCGGCGCGTCTGCTCGAAGCTCAGGGTGACGTCGCGCACCCAGATCCACAACCCTCGCGCCGCCACGTACAGGAAGGCGGCGGCGGCCACGCCGATGCCGATGCCCTGGTCCTGGGTGGCGCGCACAGCCCCGGCCAGGCGACCGGTCGGAAAAAAGGCCAGATAGGCTTGCGTGACCTCGCCCCGCCAGCGCTGGATGAGTCGCCATGCCACCAGCACCACGGCCACCGTGGCCAGATTCGCGGCAATGCCGTACAGCGCCCCCCGGCCCAGGGCCGCCTGGGCCAGCAACAGGTACCAACTCATGGCCAGCACCACGGCCCCCACCAGGCGCAAGGAGCTGCGAATCTTGGCGTTGAGTTCGTGGCCGACCACCCGATGCCGAGACACCGCCGTCAGCAGCACCCGGTGCGAGAACGCCAGGGCCAGTGCGTACCAGGCATAGGCGTAGGCCAGCGAGCGCAGCACACCGAGTTCGGGCAGCCCCTGGATGTTGGCCAGCAACTGGTCAAACAGCAAGTAAATGGTGGCCAGCAGGATCAGCTCGGGGGCGATGGTGATCACCATGCGCATGGCCCCGTCTGCCCAGCGGGCCAGTGCAGCGAAGTGAATCTGACTCACGAGGCGTCGCCGCCAGCGGTCCAGCACCGAACGGCTGCGGGCGCGCAACACCTGCAGCCCCACAACAAGGCCCAGCACCGCGAACACGCCCAGGCCGTAGCGCCCTGCCGTGAGCCCATCGTGCAGCTGGATCACCAGGCTGTCGAACGCGTGCAGGCGCTGCACCGGATACCAGCGCGCCATCAGCTGAACGTGTTTCAGTTCATTGACGATGCGAGACCATGCACCCCAGCTCAAGCCCGTCCACCGGGCGCGTTCGGCCACCGACAGGTGCGGCAGCAGGGCCACGCGCTGGGCCTGCAGCGCACTGAGCGCACGCATGAGCTCGTCGGCCATCGCATAACGCTGCTCGGAATCGTGGTTGTCGGCGCTGGCCGAGGTGTGCAGCCCGTCCAGCGCCTGTTCGGCGTCTGCACGCAGTTGGGCCAGGTCTTGATCGAGCGCCCGGTACCTTGCATCGGCCTCGGTGGCGGTCAGTGCCTGCGCTGGAGGGGTGATCGAATGGCGCTCAACCAACCGTCGAAGCCGTGACTGTTGCGATGCCTGTTGTTCTGCGAGGGTGGGGGCCTTGCCGGATGCGTCGTCGCGGCGTGCGCTGGCCTCGGCGGAGGCCTGGGCCCAGGCGGTCGTGACCGTCAGCAGCATCAAACAGGTCACCAGCCATAAGCGCCATGGTTGCCACGATCGCCGACCCGACCAGGACATGGTGGGCGCGCCTGGGACACGAGAGGTGGCAATGGCCTGGTGAATGAGCACGTTCGGCGGGCAGTGAGACAATCTGCGGCTGGATTATGGGCCCGTACCACGGTGCTGGCCGTTCACTTCACCGATGGCTGTAGACATGACCACCCCCACCCAGATCACCCTTGTGCGCCCCGATGACTGGCACCTGCACCTGCGCGATGGCGCGGCCATGGCCTCGGTGGTGTCCGCCACGGCGCAGCAGTTTGCACGGGCCATCGTCATGCCCAACCTGCGCCCGCCCGTCACCACCGCCGCCATGGCCGTGGCCTACCGCGACCGCATCCGTGCCGCGGTGCCTGAGGGCCTGAAGTTTGAGCCCCTGATGGTGCTCTACCTGACCGACAACACCCCGGCTGATGAGGTCAAACGCGCCAAAGACGCGGGTGTGGTGGCGTTCAAGCTCTACCCGGCGGGCGCCACCACCAACAGCGACGCGGGCGTGACCGATTTGCGCAAAACCTACGCCGTGCTGGAGGCCATGCAGCGCGAAGGCATGGTTTTTTGCGTGCACGGCGAGGTCACGGACAACGAGATCGACGTGTTCGACCGCGAGAAGGCCTTCATCGACGACAAGCTCATCCCGCTGCGCCGCGATATTCCGGAGCTGAAGGTGGCGTTTGAGCACATCACCACCAAGGAAGCGGCCCAGTACGTGCTTGATGCCGACCACTTCGTCGGCGCCACCATCACGCCGCAGCACCTGCTGTACAACCGCAATGCCATTTTCATGGGTGGCATTCGCCCACATTACTACTGCCTGCCCATCCTCAAGCGCGAAGAGCACCGCCTGGCACTGGTGCAGGCGGCCACCAGTGGTTCGCCGAAGTTCTTCCTGGGCACCGACAGCGCCCCGCACGCCTCGCACCTGAAAGAGCACTCGTCAGGTTGTGCGGGCTGCTACAGCGCCCCCAGCGCCATGGAGCTGTACGCCGAGGCCTTCGAAGCCGTGGGCGCACTGGACAAGCTGGAAGGCTTTGCCAGCTTCCATGGCCCCGACTACTACGGCCTGCCGCGCAA
Organism: Aquabacterium sp. A3; assembly: GCF_038069945.1. Lineage (NCBI taxonomy): Bacteria > Pseudomonadati > Pseudomonadota > Betaproteobacteria > Burkholderiales > Sphaerotilaceae > Aquabacterium > Aquabacterium sp. A3. Next base: position 167,911 of record NZ_JBBPEV010000002.1, read on the forward strand.
CACCGACACCGTCACCCTGGTGCGTGAAGACTGGGTGGTGCCGGAAGAGCTGCCCTTTGGCGAGACCGTGATCAAGCCCCTGCGCGGCGGCGAAACGCTGCGCTGGAAGCTGCGCTGAGGCTCAGGCCGGCAGGTAGCCTTCCACCGACAGGTAGCGTTCGCCCGTGTCGTAGTTGAAGCCCAGCACGCGGCTGCCGGCCGGCAGTTCGGGCAGCTTTTGCGCGATGGCGGCCAGCGTGGCGCCTGAGGAGATGCCCACCAGCATGCCCTCTTCACGGGCGGCGCGGCGGCCGTACTCGCGGGCGTCTTCGGCATCCACCTGGATGACGCCATCCAGCAAGGCGGTGTGCAGGTTGGCGGGCACGAAGCCGGCGCCAATGCCCTGGATGGGGTGGGGGGCCGGGCTGCCGCCCGAGATCACGGGCGAGGCCTTGGGCTCCACTGCGAACACCTTCAGCTGGGGCCACTGGGCCTTGAGCACCTTGGCCACGCCGGTGAGGTGGCCGCCCGTGCCCACGCCGGTGATGATGGCGTCCAGGCCGTCAGGGAAATCGGCCAGGATTTCTTGCGCCGTGGTGCGCTCGTGCACGGCGATGTTGGCGGCGTTCTCGAACTGCTGCGGCATCCACGCGCCGGGGGTTTGTTCCACCAGCTCCTGCGCGCGGGCGATGGCGCCCTTCATGCCCTTTTCGCGGGGGGTGAGGTCGAAGCTGGCGCCGTAGGCCAGCATCAGGCGGCGGCGCTCGATGGACATGCTGTCGGGCATCACCAGCACCAGCTTGTAGCCCTTGACGGCCGCCACCATGGCCAGGCCCACGCCCGTGTTGCCCGAGGTGGGCTCGATGATGGTGCCGCCGGGTTGAAGCACCCCACGGGCTTCGGCGTCTTCGATCATGGCCAGGGCGATGCGGTCCTTGATCGATCCGCCCGGGTTGCTGCGCTCGGACTTGATCCAGACCTCGGCCTGACCGAACAGGCGGTTGAGGCGCACATGCGGCGTCCGGCCAATGGTGTCGAGGATGCTGTGGGCTTTCATCAGGGTCTCCGTTGCAGGGTTTTCGGTGCCAGGCCGTCAGGATACGCGGCCTGGCGCGACAATGTGCGCATGAGCATATTTGGTCCTTGCATGAACATGGTGGCCTGGCGCAGGCCCTCGCTGATGCTTTGGTGGCTGGCGTGCCTGCTGACGCTGTCCAGTGGTCTGGCGCAGGCGCAGTTGTTCAAGTTGCCGCAACCCGAGTTCTTGCCGGCCGAACAGGCGTTTCAGGTGCAGGTGCGGGCCACCGGCCCCCGGGCCCTGGCGGTGGATTTCCGCCTGGCGCCTGGCGTCTACCTGTACCGCGAGCAAACCGCCGGCCGCCTGCAGTGGCCCGGACAGGGCGAGCAGCCCCTGAACTGGGACCTGCCCCCCGGCGAGGCCAAGCACGACCCCACCTTCAACAAGGTGATGGAGGTGTACCACCGTGACGTGATGGGGGGGCTGACGCTGCCGCCCGGCCTGCCTGCCGAGGCGCGGCTGCTGATCACCTACCAGGGCTGTGCCGATGCCGGCCTGTGCTACCCGCCGCAGACGCGGGCCTTCCAGCTCCGCATGGATGGCCAGGGCGCGCTGCTGTCCATCCAGCCGGTGGCCGATGGTGATCCGTCGCTGAACCTGGATGGCAACGACCCCTCGCCGGGGCTGGCCGCTGTGCCCGGGCAGGCCTCGGGTGATGCGGTCACGCGGGCGCTGGCCTCCGGGCAGTGGTGGGTGGTGATCTCGGCGTTCCTGGTGGCCGGTGTGCTCTTGTCGCTCACACCATGCGTGCTGCCCATGGTGCCCATCCTGTCGTCCATCATCCTGGGGCAGCAGGCGCCCGTGGGGCGCGGGCGAGGCTTTTTGCTGGCGCTGAGCTACTCGCAAGGCATGGCCCTGGTCTACACGGCCCTGGGCGTGGCGGCCGGGCTGGTGGGGCAGGGGCTGGCCGCCTACCTGCAACACCCCTGGATCGTGCTGACCATGACGGGCCTGATGGTGCTGCTGGCGCTGTCGATGTTCGGTCTGTACGAACTGCGCCTGCCGGTGGCGCTGCAGACCTGGTTGGGCGAAGGCGCCAACCGCCTGCCGGGGGGGCGCTTTGTCAGCGTGTTCGTGATGGGCGCGGTGTCTGCCCTGGTGGTGAGCCCCTGCGTGTCGGCACCGCTGGCCGGCGCGCTGCTGTACATCAGCCAGTCGCGGGATGTGGTCCTGGGTGGTGGCGCCTTGTATGCGCTGGCCTGGGGCATGAGCGTGCCCTTGCTGCTGGTGGGCTTGTCGGCTGGCGCCTTGCTGCCGCGGGCCGGTGCCTGGATGACGGCCGTCAAGGTGCTGTTTGGCGTGTTGATGCTGGGCGTGGCCGTGTGGTTCAGCCGACCGGCCTGGCCTTATGTGCAAACGCAATGGCTGGGCATGGAGGCCTCGGCCCCCGCCCACCGCAGTGTGCTGCCCTTCCAGGTGGTGCGCACCGAGGCCGAGCTGGACGCCGCGCTGAGCCAGGCCGCCGCGCAAGGGCGCCCGGTCATGCTCGACTTCTATGCCGACTGGTGCACCGCCTGCATCGAGATGGAGGTGCGCACCTTCGCCGACCCGCAGGTGCAGGCCCGTCTGCGCGGCGCGGTGCTGTTGCAGGCCGACGTCACCCGCAACAGCCGTGACGACCGTGCCTTGCTCAAGCGCTTTGACCTCTTCGGCCCGCCGGGCGTGATCTTCTTCAATGCCCAGGGGCAAGAGCAGGGCGCGTTGCGCGTGATCGGCTTTGCCAACGCCAGCGATTTCCTGGCCGTGTTGGACCAGGCAGGTTTGTGAAGCGATAATGCGGGCGTGAAGTCAGCCAGACCGCCGCTGGTGCAAGGCCCGAAAGGGCGCACTGGAGGAAGGTCCGGACTGCACAGGGCAGCGTAGGAGGTAACACCTCTCCACCGCGAGGTGAGGATCAGAGCAACAGAGACGAGCCGGTTAAGTTCGGGTGAAACGGGCAATCTCTACGCGCAGCAACACCAAATAGGCACACGCTGAACGGCATGGTCATGCCGTGTCGTTCTACCCCTGGCCCGGGGACTGTGTGCGGGTAGGTGGCACCGAGCCGCTCTGGCGACAGGCGGCCCAGAGGAATGGCGGTCACGGTCTCGCGCCGCAAGGCGAGGGGCTGCACAGAATCCGGCCTATCGGCTGACTTCACACTTTTGATGGGTGCCGCTCAAGCCGCTCAAGTTTTTCGCATCGTGGCCGAAATCACGGTCTGATGCGGAGACCCGAGATGCCTGATTGTTGCCTCCCGAAGTATGCTGGCGCCCGCCTGCTGGGCGCGCCCCTGGTGTTGTGCTGCGCCCTGGTGGCCGTGCCGGCCCTGGCGTCTGAGCCCACCCATGCTGCCCATGGCGCAACGTCGGCGGCCTCACACGAGCCCGTGCCATCGCACACCAAGGTGGTGGTGTCGCCGGCCACGGCCGCAGACACCGCCGCGCCCGTGCCTGCGGCCGAGGGCGGCAAGCCCGCCGTGAGCATGTCCGAGTTGCGAGACATGATCGAGAACAAGATTTCGCAGGTGCGCGCTCAGCGCGACGTGCCGCCGGTCTTGCAGGTCAAGGCGCGCAGCGCGCCGTCGCGCAATGCGGGCAAGCGCGCGGCCCACGGGGCGGACGAGCACGCGGCCCAGGGCCATGCCCACTGGGCCTACCAGGGCGAGAACGGGCCGGCCCACTGGCACACCCTCAATCCTGAATTCAAGCAGTGTGGTCTGGGCCAGCGCCAAAGCCCCATCGACATCCGGGACGGCATCCCGGTGCAGCTCGACCCCATCCAGTTCGAGTACCGCCCGTCCACCTTCAAGGTGATCGACAACGGCCACACCGTGCAGGTGAACATGGCCTCGGGCAACCGCATCCGTGTCAATGCACGCACCTACGACCTGGTGCAGTTTCACTTCCACCGCCCCAGCGAAGAGCGCCTGAACGGCCGCCAGTTCGACATGGTGGCCCACCTGGTGCACAAGGACCACGAGGGCAAACTGGCCGTGATCGCCGTGCTGCTGGAGGCGGGCTCTGGCCACCCGGTGGTGCAGCAGATCTGGAACGATCTGCCGCTGGAGAAAAACACCGAGCAAGCCGGTCTGCAGCCGCTGGACCTGCTGCAGTTGTTGCCAGAAGACCGCCGCTACGTGACCTACATGGGCTCTTTGACCACGCCGCCATGCTCCGAGGGCGTGTTGTGGATGGTGATGAAACAGCCGGTGCAGTTGTCGCACCAGCAGATCGCCATCTTTTCGCGGCTGTACCCCATGAACGCGCGGCCGATCCAGTCTGACCATGCCCGTTTGATCAAGGACGGGCAATGAGGCTCAGTACACCCGCCCGCCCTTGATCTGCGCGTGGGTGCGACGGCTCAGGGCCGTGGCCTTGGCCATTTGTGCCATCGCGTGGCCCGCATGGGCGTGGCAGATCGCCAGCCCCAGGGCGTCTGAGGCGTCGTTGTTGGGCTCGCGCGGCAAGTTCAGCAAGCGCATGACCATGTGCCGGATCTGGGCCTTGGCCGCATGACCATGGCCCACCACCGCCTTTTTCATCTGCAGCGCGGTGTACTCGCTGACGCTGGGCGCCGTGGGCAGGCACATCAGACCGGCGATCGCCGCCCCTCGGGCTTGCCCCAGCAGCAGGGTGGACTGCGGGTTGACGTTGACGAAGACGATCTCGACCGAGGCCTCGTGGGGCTCGTAACGCGCCACGACCTCGCGCACGCCCTCGAAGATGAGCTTGAGCCGCGTGGGCAGGTCGCCCTGGGCGGCCTCTTTGGTCTTGATGGTGCCGCTGGCGATGTAGTGCAGCCGCGGCCCATCGGATTCGATGAGGCCGAAGCCGGTGGTCTGCAGACCGGGGTCGATGCCAAGGATGCGCATGCGTGCAAGCATAGCCCCGGATGCACCACGATCGCTCAGCGCTTCAGTGCCGAGGCCTGTGCACAGGCCCGCCATCCGCCGGCTTCGAAGTCCTTCTTGGAGCACTTCCACACCTCCGGGTAGTACGCTTTCATCACCTCCCGGGCGCCCGCCTGTCCGCCGTGATCCGGCACGTTCTGGATGGCCTCGGCAAAGTCATGGGGCAGCATGTTGCGCACGATGATCTGTTTCTTGATGGCCGGCAACAGGGTTGACATCGCCAGCCATGACACCCCGTGGTCTGCGTTGGCATTCTTGGGTCGGCTCCATTGGCTGCTGGTCACGAAGGTGTAGTAGCCCTCGTCGTCGGTGACCATCTGGTGGTCAAACAGGCAGTCCTCCACCACGAACGGGGCCATTGACCAGTTGTTGCAGATGGACCAGTAGCGAACATCCATGTTCGGGTTGGGCCACACCACGGGGTGGGTGGCCGAGGCGCCTGTGGGGGTTCGGGGCAGTTTCCCCCGAACCACGATCACGTCCTTCCAGGTGACCTCCTGGCGCGTCGACACGTAGTCGTTGTCGACGTTGGGGAACATGCCGCCGCCGGATCCGCCATAGGGCTCGAACGCATACGTGTCGGGGCACGGGGCGTTGGAGCACACCTGTCCCATGCCGATGAACTTGCTGAGCTGGGGTGATTTCTCAGGGGGCATGGGCAATGCATTGGGCATGCCTGGCACGGCATTGGGCGTGACGACGACCGTGAAGGTTCCTCCGGCCGGGGCCTGAGTTTTCCAGGGGTTCTTGCTGCCCGGATGGGGTTTGATGAGGTAATCGGCCAGTGCGGATTTCACGCCGTTGGCTTCGAACGACGCGCCGGTGCCGTCATAGGTATTGAACGACATGTAGCGGGCGTCCGGAAACTCGCCGTCCACCTGGATGGTCATGGCCGGATCGATGATGAATGGTGCCACCCAATAGGTGGCCCCGGTGTCGGGGTAGGCCACATTGAGGCCATTTTGGCCGGCCACGATCACGGGCCAGGCGCAGCGGGAGGCCGTCTTCGTCACCATGTCCTGCAGCAGGCCTTTGACTGGGTTGGCGCACGGCGCCAGCGTTTTGGATGGGCGGCCGTCGTTGTAACGCAGCGTGAGGGTGGGCAGTTTGACCTCTTGGGGCGACGTGCTGGGCAGGTAGACGCGGTAGATCAGGAACCCGGGTGAGGCGCTCATGGCTGCAGCGGGCAGCGCGGCCACCAGGGCGGCGGCCAGCCATCTCTTGACGTACTTCATGAATTTCTCCTTCAGCCGATTGATATGGGGTTTTAATTAAAGCCTTCCTCGTTTATTTCATGGACTACAAAGCAATACGTAATATGACGATCCTGTCGCAATTGCATATTGAGGCGTGGTTTTCTGGGGGTAACCAGTAGAATGGCGCCGGCCATGCATGCCTCACCGCTCATACTCATCGTGGACGACGACACCGAGTTGTCGGCTTTGCTGTGCCAGCTTTTGAAAAAAGAAGGCTGGCTGGTGCGTGGTGCCCTGACCCTTGGCGAGGGCGCGCAGATGATCGTCAAGCTCCAGCCCGATGTGGTGCTGCTGGACGTGATGCTGCCGGACGGCAATGGCTTTGAGGCCTGCATGGATTGGCGCGCCAGGTTTCCTTCCCTGGGTCTGATCATGCTCACGGCCCGTGGCGAGCCGCTGGACCGCGTCCTGGGGCTGGAGGTGGGGGCTGACGACCACCTGGCCAAGCCGTTTGAGCCGCGAGAGTTGGTGGCCCGGATTCGGGCCCTGTTGCGCCGCCAGGCGCCCAGTCGGCTGGAGACGCCGGTGTTGCACTTCAACGGCCTGAGCATTCACCTGCTCAAGCGCGAGGTGCGGGTGGGCTCGGATCAGCACGCCGAGCAGCCCGTCACCTTGACCAGCGTCGAGTTCAAATTGCTGCTGGCCCTGGCCCGTTCGGCCGGGCAGGCCCTGACGCGCGAGCAACTGTGCGAGGCGGTTCAGTTGGGCAGCTACCGGCCGCAGGAGCGCACGGTGGATGTGCAGGTGGCGCGCTTGCGTCGCAAACTGCGCGCCGCCGCGCCAGGGCGGGACTGGATCAAGACCCTGCGGGGCGAGGGCTATGTCTTTGTGGCCGGAGGCGGGGGGTGAGGCCCGCCGGTGGCCGTGGCGGTCGCGGCATGAGCCTCTTTGCGCGCATGCTGTGGCTTCAGGCCTTGCTGGCCACCGTGGTGTCGGTGGTGGCCGTCTCGTTTTATTACGTCGAGAGAAACAAGACCGTGGCCAAGATCCTGGCCGGGCAGTGGGCCGGTGCGCTGCAGACCGCCGTCGCCCACCCGGGGCAGGCCCTGCCGCCAGGCGTTCATGCCGTGCGTTCGCAGCCGCCGCCCGCCGCCATGCAGGCCAGTGCCTTGTGGCCCCAGGTCCGTGCGCTGAAAGACGCGCTGGCCCGTCAGGGCCTCGCTGTCCGGCGTGTGGCCTTTGAGGTGCCTGAAACACCTGAAGCCACCGATGGCGAGCCCATCGTCTGGCTGGAAATCCAGGCGCCAGGCCAGCCCGCCCCGCAGTGGTGGGCGGTGCGGGGGCCCTTGTTCGAGCTGAGCAACCTGTACTTCATCGGGATCACCCTGGGCGTGTCGGCGGTGCTGGTGCTGGCCTTGTCGTGGGCCACGTCACGGCATCTGTCGCAGCCGCTGGCCCGCCTGCGCCAGCGCATCCAGGAAGGCCGCCCCGAGGCCGAGCATGAGCAGCGGGCGCCGCGCGCGCCCGAGGTGGCCGACATTGCGCAGGCCTACGATGAACTGCTGGCCCGGGTCGAGCAGCAGCGCAAAGACAGAAGCCTGATGTTGGTGGGCATCTCCCATGACCTGCGATCGCCCCTGAGTCGCATCCGGCTGGCCGCCGAGTTGCTGCCGCCTGACGAGGGCGCGGTCACCCTGCGTCAATCCATCATCCGCAACACCCAGGTGGCCGATGCACTGATCGAGAGCTTCATGGACGTGGTGCGGGCGGGCCATCTGCCCGTGGATGAGACGGTGGACGTGGCTGAGCAGGCCCGGCAGGTGGCTGCCGATGTTCAAAGCGATGACCGCGTGTTGACGGTGGAGGCGCCCAGGCAGGCGCTTCAGGCGGGCAGCAACGCTTACCTGGTGCGCCGCCTGCTGTACAACCTGGTCGACAACGCATTCAAGCATGGCCGGCCTCCGGTGACGCTGACCGTGCGGGACCATGAGGCACAGGGCCTCTGGATCGAGGTGACGGATGCGGGCGAGGGCATTGCCGCCCATCAGCGCGAGGCCGTCTTGCAGGCATTTGCGCGGGGCGATGGCAGCCGAAGCACCGCCGGCAGCGGTTTGGGGCTGACCGTTGTGCAGCAGGTGCTCGATCGCGTGGGCGGCGCCTTGTCGTTTGACGGACAGCCGGGGCGCTGGGTGGTGCGGGTTCTGCTGCACCACAAGCACCCTGAGCCCCTCAGTGGGGCGCCTTCAACGCCTGCGCCAACAGCGGCCACAAGGCCTGGTGAGAGCTCCTGAACCAGTCGATGTGGCCGATGCGCTTGAGGCCATGGTCACGCGGTGCGATGTGGTGCACCTGTTTGATGGCGGCAGGAAAGGTGCGCAACAGGTCGGCCACGGTGGTGGGGGTGGCGATGTCGTCGTCGGTGGCGTGGAACACCGTGATGGGCATGTGCACCTGGGCGTGGAAGTCATGGTGGGCTTGCCCTTTGACGGCGTTGGTGGCGTAGCCGCCCGCAGCGCACCATTGACCCCACTGCGTGCCCACGGTGGCGGGCAGGTTCTCGCCCAGGCCCAGCAGGGCGGTGGGCGCGTAGCCTTTGAGTCGAACCCCCAGGGGAATCGCCACGCGCAGCCCGAAATGGGCCTTCACGCGAAAACCCAGGCGCATGCCCCGAAACCAGCCCGAAGAGGTGGCCACGCCCACCACGCGGCTGATGCGGTGGTGGTTGGGCAGCAGGCCCATCATCTGCCCGCCCGCGCTGTGGCCGATCAGGGCCACCTGGGCCTGACCCGTGCGTTGCAGCAGCCAGTTCAGCGCCGCCACCTGATCTTGCTGGCCCCATTCGGGCAGCGTGGCGCGGCAGTCTTGCAGCCGGCCCTTCAAGGACAGGCCCACGCCTCGGTAGTCGAACACCAGCACGTCATGCCCCTGTTCGGCCAGCCAGGCGGCAAAGCGCATGTAGAACTGTTGCTTCACGCCCGTGGCAGGGCACAAGAGCACCGCTTGCTCGGTGGCGGCCTGGAGGCCCGCATGCGCGGGTAGAAAGTGGCCGGACAGTGGGGTGCCATCCTGGCAGGTGATGGTGACGGATTCGGTCATGTCAGGCGCTTTCGTGGGAAGAGGCGTCGATGCCTTGCACGTGGCTGAGCCAGCGTGCAACGACCGTCAATTCCTCATCGGTGAAGCCCTCCGTCAGGCGGGCGTTGATGCGGGTGGTGGCCTGTTTGAGCATCGGCAGGAGGTGCTGCCCCGCAGGGCGCAACCACACGCGCTGGGTGCGGCCGTCGTGCGGGCAGGGGTGCCGAGCCACCCAGTCCAAGGCTTCCATGCGCTGGACGAGTCCCGACACCGCCGAGGGCGCCAGGTCCAGCGTTTGTGCCAGCTCGCCCATGGTGGCGCCATCCGACTGGCCCAGGGCAAAGATCACCCCGCTCTGCGCAGGGGTGGGCATGACCTGCCCCTGCCGGCCGGCCGCTTCGGTTTGCTGGGCGATCCATTGCTGCAGGTGGCGCTGGGCGCTGTTGAGCAGGAAGATCAATCTCGGTTTGCTTCGCACGCGAAATAGCTTAGCGCATTTTATTTCGCGTGTGAAGTAAATGGGCGTGAAAAAGGCTCCCGCAGGAGCCTTCTGTCAGCGGCGCACCGATCTGCGATCAATGACGGAAGTGGCGCGTGCCCGTGAACACCATGGCGATGCCGCGCTCGTCGGCGGCAGCGATAACTTCGTCGTCCCGCATGGAGCCACCCGGGTGGATGACGCAGGTGGCGCCGGCGTCCACGACCACATCCAGGCCGTCACGGAACGGGAAGAAGGCGTCCGACGCCACGGCCGTGCCTTGCAGCGTCAGGCCCGCGTGACCGGCCTTGATCGAGGCGATGCGGGCCGAGTCCAGGCGGCTCATCTGGCCGGCGCCCACGCCCATGGTCATGCCATCCTTGCAGAAGACGATGGCGTTGCTCTTGACGAAGCGGGCCACGGTCCAGGCAAACAGCATGTCCTTCATCTGCTCAGGCGTCGGCTGCACCTTGCTCACCACCTTCACGTCACCGACGATGTCGATGTTGTCGGCCGATTGCAGCAACATGCCGCCGCCCACGCGCTTGAAGTCCAGCGCGTTGCCCAGTTGGCGCGTGGCGTCATCCAGCGGCACTTCCAGAAGGCGCACGTTCTGCTTGGATGCATAGGCGGCACGAGCCGCGTCGGTGAACTTCGGTGCGATCACCACTTCCACGAACTGCTTGTTGGCGTTGATGGCCTCGATCACGTCAGCGTCCACCACGCGGTTGAAGGCCATGATGCCGCCGAAGGCGCTGGTGGGGTCGGTCTTGAGGGCCTTGGTGTAGGCCTCCAGCGGACCTGCGCCCACGGCCACGCCGCAAGGGTTGGCGTGCTTGATGATCACGCAGGCCGGGGCTTCGAAGGCCTTGACGCATTCCCAGGCGGCGTCGGCGTCGGCGATGTTGTTGAAGCTCAGTTCCTTGCCTTGAATCTGCGTCCAGTTGGCCAGGGTGCTGACCACGGGCGCGGCTTCGCGGTAGAAGGCGGCGCTCTGGTGCGGGTTCTCGCCGTAACGCATGCCTTGCACCTTGTGCAGCTGCAGGTTGTACACAGCCGGGTACTCGGCCTTGGCGGGCACGGTTTCGGTGGCCAGCTCCGCACCAGCTTCCAGGCTGGTCAGGTAGTTGGTGATCATGCCGTCGTAGGCGGCGGTGTGGGCAAACACCTTCTTGGCCAGCATGAACTTGGTCGTGCGCGTGATCTGGCCGGCCTTCATCTCGGTCAGCACCTGTTCGTAGTCGACCGGGTCGATGATCACGGCCACGTCCTGCCAGTTTTTGGCGGCCGAGCGCAGCATGGTCGGCCCGCCGATGTCGATGTTCTCGATGGCGTTGGCCAGGGTGCAGTCGGCCTTGGCGGTGGCTTGCGCGAAGGGGTAGAGGTTGACCACCAGCAGGTCGATGGTGTCGATGCCGTGTTCCTTCAGGGCGGCCATGTGCTCGGGCAGGTCGCGACGGGCCAGGATGCCGCCGTGCACGCGCGGGTGCAGGGTTTTCACGCGGCCGTCCAGCATTTCGGGGAAGCCGGTGATCTCGGCCACCTCGGTGACCGGCAGGCCCTTGTCGGCCAGCAGTTTGGCGGTGCCGCCGGTGGACAGCAGGCGCACGCCCTGGGCATGCAGGGCTTGTGCGAATTCAACGATGCCGGTCTTGTCGGACACGGACAGCAGGGCGGTCAGGGCCATGGGGTTCCTTTGGTTCGGTTTATTCACTTGATGAGCTTGTGCTCAAGCAGCTTGCGGCGCAGCGTGTTGCGGTTGATGCCCAGCCACTCGGCGGCCTTGGACTGGTTGCCTTCGGCGCGTTGCATCACCACTTCCAGCATGGGGCGCTCAACGGCGTTGACCACCATGTCATAGACGGCGTGGGGCTCTGCGCCGCGCAGGTCCTGAAAGTAGTTTTCAAGGTTGTCCTTGACGGAGTCCTGGATGGTTTTTTTGCTCATGGGGGTCAGTGGGCCATGCAGGAGGCGGTCTCCTGATCGGCCGGGTCTGGGTCACCCAGCGCCTGCGGGCCTGCATCGGGCAGGCGGTCGTGCGTCTGGCTGAGTTGTTCAAAAAAGTCACTCACAGCCCGCCGTTGTTCGTCGATGCGGTCCAGGGTGTTCATGTGCTGGCGAAATGCCTCGCCGCCGGGCAGGCCGCGCACGGCCCAGCCGATGTGCTTGCGCGCCGTGCGCACGCCGGCGAACTCACCGTACAGGCTGTGGTGGTCGTCCAGGTGGGCCAGCAGCCAGTGGCTCACCTGGCGCGTCAGCGGGCGGGCGCGGCGCTCGCCATGCAGGGCGTGGTGGGCGATGTCGCCAAAAATCCAGGGCTGCCCCTGAGCGGCGCGGCCAATCATCACGGCGTCGGCGCCGGTGTGTCGCAGCACCGCCTGCGCCTTTTCAGGGCTGTCGATGTCGCCATTGGCCACCACGGGCACCTGCACGGCCGCTTTCACCGCAGCGATGGTGTCGTACTCGGCGCAGCCCTTGTAGCCTTGCTCGCGCGTGCGACCGTGCACGGTCAGCATGGCGATGCCGGCCGATTCAGCGGCCCGTGCAATGCGTTCGGCGTTCTTGTGATGTTGGCTCCAGCCGGTGCGCATCTTCAGCGTCACGGGCACCCCGTGCGGCGCACAGGCGGCCACCACGGCCTCGATGATCTCCAGCGCCAGCGCTTCGTTTTGCATCAGGGCCGAGCCAGCCCATTTGTTGCACACCTTCTTGGCCGGGCATCCCATGTTGATGTCGATGATCTGGGCGCCGCGGTCGATGTTGTAGGCGGCGGCCTCGGCCATCATGGTCGCGTCGGTGCCTGCGATCTGCACCGAGATGGGGGCGGTTTCGCCTTCGTGGTTGGCGCGGCGCGAGGTTTTCAGGCTGTGCCACAGGTCTTTGCGCGAGGTCACCATCTCGCTGACGGCGTAGCCCGCGCCCAACTGCTTGCACAGCATGCGAAACGGCCTGTCCGTGACGCCCGCCATGGGCGCCACGAACAGCCGGTTGGGCAGCTCGACGCCACCCACATGCAGTGGGGTCAGCAGCTTGGGCAGGGGTGACGTGGACACGGCGGGAGGCACAAAAGACGACTCAGCCCTGGGCGAGGCGCCGCCCAGGGCTGCTTAAAAAGGAGGCAGAGTATAGCCCGCTCCAACCCCCCCGCAAAGCGGTTTGTGAACCGTGACGAAGGTCATGCCGCGCATCGGGATGTTGAAACGCTGCATAGCCGATGTAACCATTGCATTTATGATGCAACATTACATCAACTGACGTTATGAGTGTTTTGCTGTATGAAATACCGTGCTGTTCCTGCTTTCCTCTCCATCGCAGTCGGGCTGTCTTGCGCCTCTGTGGCGGCCCAGAGCTACACCGTCAAGCTGGGCGGCGCCCACATCGATCCCCGCGCCACCAGCAGTGAGTTTTCGGGCACCTTGCCCGGACCTCGCCCTGTGGTGCCTGGCGTGACGCTGGACGTCAGCCCCAAGTCCACGCTGGTGTTCTCCATCGAGCGGCACCTGAACGATCAGCTCAGCCTGGAGCTGGCTTTGGGCTTGCCGCCCAAGCATGACGTCAAGCTGCGGGCTTCTGAGGCCTTGCTGGGCGGGACTTATGGCCCCCTGGCGGCGTTTTATTACGGGCAGTTTGCCGATGGCACCATCGCGACCGTCAAGCAGGTGGCCCCCACCTTGTTCCTGAACTACCGGTTTGGCAGCGCAGGCGACGTCTGGCGCCCGTACCTGGGGCTGGGCATCAACTACACCCGCCTCAAGGCCACGCTGACCAACACGGGGCGGACCTTCTATCAGGGTGTGCCCATGGACCTCTCATTGACCGATTCCTGGGGCCCCGCGCTGCAATTGGGCATGAGCTACCGAATCACCAAACAGTGGTCGCTCAATGCGCAGGTGGCCTCGGCCGTGGTGGAGACCAAGCTGCGGGTGCGCGGTGGCGGCGGCGAGCACCAGGCCACCTTCGAGTTCACCCCGACCGTGTGGATGGCCACGGTGGGCTACAGCTTCTGACGCAGCGATCGGGCTGTGCGGCCTCACAATGCAGCCATGGAAGCATGGCTGTTGTCGTGGGTGCACGCGCTGCTGCAGGCGCTGGCGTTGCCAAAGGTGGGGCTGAGTGCCATCTTCGCAGTGGCCTTTGTGTCGGCCACCTTGTTGCCCATGGGCTCTGAGCCCGCGGTGTATGCCCTGGTGCACTGGCAACCGCACATGTTCTGGCCAGCCGTGCTGGTGGCCACCGCTGGCAACACCCTGGGTGGCGCCTTGAGCTGGTGGATGGGGGCCGGGGCCGATGCCCTGCGCACGCGGTGGCGGCGGGCCCGTGCAGACGGCATGAAAGTGCCTGCGGACATGCCGGCGCCCGCTCCAGCCCCGGCACAACAGCCCGACCGTTGGTCTCGGCAGGCGCTGGCCTGGCTGGAGCGTTTCGGGCCCAAGGCGTGCCTGTTGTCGTGGCTGCCGCTGGTCGGCGATCCCTTGTGTGCGGTGGCCGGCTGGTTGCGCCTGCCGTTCTGGCCGTGTGTGGCCTACATGGCCGTGGGCAAGTTCTTGCGGTATGCGATGGCCACCGGTTTCTTGATCTGGATCACGTGATGACCCCATCCCATGTTCATGGGATGCATTTTGTAACCATTGGCTGTGAACGTGTCATGTTCAACAGCGGCTGCGGCCCCTAAACTGTGTGTAACACATGGTTCACACGCGTCGGTACAGGCGCGCAGGCCTGTGGCAAGCAATGCTGTCATCGCGAGAGACGTCCAGGGGGGACATTTTCTCGACGTCGGGCCTGGTGTGTGCCAGGCCCGACGCATTTTCAGCGGCGGTTTTCAGTGGCTGGGGGCCAGACCACCGTGCCGGATCACTTCTTTTCCAGCGTGGTGATGGTGTACTGTCCGTTCACCTTGTCGGCCGTGAACCGGATTTTGTCGCCCACTTGCACACTTTGCAGCCAGGCCGGGTCGCTCACCCGAAAGCTCATCTGCATCGGGGGCATGTCCAGGTTCTTGATTTCGCCATGGCGCACGGTGATCTTGCCGGACTCGGCGTCGACCTTGCGAACTTCGCCATCCACACTCTGCGCGTGGGCGGCCAGGCCCAGGCTCAGGCCCAGCGTCAGGGCGCTCAGTGAACGGGTGAGGGTGCTGATCTTCATCGGGTCTCCTGTGTGAACTGCGGTCAGTCCCTAAAATAACGCATCCAACAACCCCCGGGTTTACAAGCACCATGTCCACCCCCCCGACCCCCGAGGCCCTGGCCGGCATCGATCCCCGTGTCAAGGCCGAGATCCTGGCCCAGGCCTTGCCCTACATCCGCAAGTTCCACGGCAAGACCATCGTGATCAAGTACGGTGGCAATGCCATGACCGACCCCGAACTGCAGGCCGATTTTGCCGAAGACGTGGTGCTGCTCAAATTGGTGGGCTTGAACCCGGTGGTGGTGCATGGCGGCGGACCCCAGATCGACTCGGCGTTGACCAAGATCGGCAAGAAGGGGGAGTTCATCCAGGGCATGCGCGTGACCGACGCCGAAACCATGGAGGTGGTGGAGTGGGTGCTGGCCGGTGAGGTGCAGCAAGACATCGTCGGCTTGATCAATGCCGCTGGCGGCAAGGCCGTGGGCCTGACGGGCCGCGATGGCGGCCTGATCCGTGCGCGCAAACTGCGCCTGGCCGACAAGGACGACCCCAGCAAAGAGCACGACATCGGCCACGTGGGCCAGATCGACTCCATCGACCCCAGCGTGGTCAAGGCCCTGCAGGACGACCAGTTCATCCCCGTGATCAGCCCCATCGGCTTTGGTGAGCACAACGAGAGCTATAACATCAACGCCGACCTGGTGGCCTCCAAGCTGGCGCAGGTGCTCAAGGCAGAAAAGCTGATGCTGCTGACCAACATCAAGGGCGTGCTGGACAAGCAGGGCGTCTTGCTGACCGACCTGACGGCCCGCCAGATCGACGAGCTGATCGACGACGGCACCATCAGCGGGGGCATGATCCCGAAGATCGAAGGCGCCATCGATGCGGCCAAGAGTGGCGTGAACGCCGTGCACATCGTGGATGGCCGCGTGCCCCACGCCATGCTGCTGGAGATCCTGACCGACCAGGCCTACGGCACGATGATCCGCAGCCACTGAGCCCAGGATGTCATGCAAACCAATCCCCACAAGGCGCACTCCGGGTTCAAGCGCATCCTGTTTGCCACCAAGTATTCCTACCAGGGCCTGTATGCCGGTTTGAAGCACGAGAGTGCCTTGCGTCAGGAGATGACGCTGGCACTGCTGATGCTGCCGGCCGCGTTCTGGATTGGCACCACGTGGCTGGAGGTGTCGGTGCTGTGCATCACGGTGGTGCTGGTGTTGATCACCGAACTGTTGAACTCGGGCATTGAGGCCGTGGTGGACCGCGTGTCGATGGAGCACCATCACTTGTCCAAGATGGCCAAGGATTACGGCAGCGCCGCGGTGCACCTCAGCCTGTTGTTGTGTCTGGGGGTGTGGGTGGCGGCCATCGTGCACCGCTGGGGGCACTGAGGTGCATGCCGGGAGGGCCATCTGGCTGTTCGACCTGGACAACACCCTGCATGACGCCGGGCATGCGGTGTTCGGCCGGCTCAACGGGGCGATGACGGACTACATCGAAACGCACCTGGGTGTGCCGCGCGCCCAGGCCGACGGCCTGCGCGTGCACTACTGGCGTCGTTACGGCGCCACCCTGATGGGCCTGGAGCGCCACCACGGCATCCGTGCTGCGCACTTTCTGGCGCAGACCCACACCTTGCCTGGCCTGGAGGCCGATCTGCGCATGCCCCCTGCGGATCGTGCCGCCCTGAGGCGCCTGCCGGGGCGCAAGTTCTTGCTCACCAACGCACCGGCCGATTACGCCAAGCGGGTGCTGACGGCGCTGGACCTGGCCTCGTGCTTCGAGGGCATCATCGCCATCGAAGGCATGCGCGTGTTTGGCGAGTTGCGACCCAAGCCCGACCTGCGCATGTTGCGCGTGGTGCTGTCACGTCATCGGCTGCCTGCGCATCGCTGCGTGCTGGTGGAAGACACCGTGGCCAACCTGAAAAGTGCGCACCAGCTGGGCCTGCACACGGTGTGGATGCAGCACTACCTTCGCCAGGGCCCGTGTGCCCATCCTTTTGCGCAACGCCTGCACGGTCGTCCAGCCGCGGTGGATGTGCGGGTGAACACGCTGCGCCGGCTCAAGGCCTGGCGTCCCGTGCAGGCCATCACCCGGATCTGAGCAGGAGCCCGCCATGAGCGACCCCGACACCAACGCTGCGCCCCGCAAACGACCCAAGCCGGGCGAACGCCGCGTGCTGATCCTGCAGGCCCTGGCAGAGATGCTGCAGGCCCCTGGGGCCGAGCGCATCACCACGGCCGCGCTCGCAGCCCGATTGCAACTCAGCGAGGCGGCCCTGTATCGGCACTTTGCCAGCAAGGCCCAGATGTTCGAGGGCTTGATCGACTTCATCGAAAGCAGCCTGTTCACGCTGGCCAACCAGGCCCTGGAGCGTGAGGCCGATGCGGGTGCCCAACTGGCCCGCGTGGTGACCTTGGTGCTGCAGTTTGCCGAGCGCAATCCGGGGATGGGGCGTGTGCTGGCCGGTGATGCGCTGGTGCACGAGCACGTCCGCCTGCAGCAGCGGGTGAACCAGGCGATCGACCGCCTGGAGTCCCTCTTGCGTCAACCCGCGCGCGCCCTGGCCGAGGCCCAGGGACACCCCAGTCCCACGGTGGCGGCGCAGGCGCGTGCCTCCCTGCTGATGAGCTTTGTCATGGGCCGCCTTCACCGCCATGCGCGCAGTGGCTTTGTGCGCCAGCCCACCGAGCACCTGGACGCGGCGCTGCACAGCCTGCTGGCCTGAAGATGCCGGCCTCACACCGGTCTTGCTCGTTTGGCGCGGTGGCGCTGCAGTGGCGTGGTGACCGCACCGCCCTGTTGCTCAACGATGCGGGTCAGCCCGACGCCTTGCTGGTGGCCGACGTGCACCTGGGCAAGGCCCAGCGTTACCAGGCCCTGGGCCAGGCCCTGCCGGCGGCCGTGGTGGCGGGCACCACCGAGGCCACGCTGCAGCGATTGCGCCAGGCCCTGGACGACAGTGGCGCGCGTCGGCTCGTGGTGCTGGGTGATCTGGTGCACGGACCTCGGGTGGCCGAGGCAGTGCAGGCCCTGGCCCTGATGCTGGGGGCATGGCACGAGCAAACGGGGGGCACCGCGTTGGTGATCGGGGGCAACCACGACCGCCACGCCGCCCCCGATTGGGCGCCCGTGGCGCAGCGGCTGGGCGCGGCCTGGCAGGTGCTGCCCGAGGATGCCGTGGTGATGGAGCGTGGCCTGGCGCTCAGCCACCAGGCGCGGCCTGTTGCCGGAGCGGTGGCCGCCCTGGGCGGGCACCTGCACCCGTGCTGGCAGGCACAGGGGCTGGCCAGAGACCGGCTGCGCCTGCCGTGCTTTTGGGCGCAGGCCTGGCACGATGAACGCACCGGCTGCCCGGTGGGCGTGACCCTGCCGGCCTTTGGCGACTTCACGGGCATGTGGCCCGTGCGGCCGCAGGCCCGCGATGGTGTGTGGGTGGTCACGCCCGAGGGCGCGGTGCACGAGGTGCAGGCCCTCTCGGCGCTGAACTCAGCGAGCGCGACGGCGTGCGGCGGCGCTGGCCACCAGCAGTCCGGCGAGGGCTAGGCCCCAGGTGCCCGGCTCGGGCACAGCGGCCACCGAAAACTCACCTTGCAGCAACAGTTGGCCACCCAGTTCGGTCATCCCGCTCAGGGCGCGTCCTGGTTCGGTGGTGAAGCCCTGGTAGGCGCTCAAGACCAGGGTGAGCTCATCGCCCACCATGGCCTCAAAGCCCAGGCTGAAGGCCTCAGTGGCATCGGCCGTCCAAAACCCGTTGAAACTCGCCAGCGTGTCACCGCCGCGCAGCACGTCCAGCGTCAAGCCCAGATCGTGTGCGCCGGTCAGCCCGTTGATCAGGGCGTCGGCGGTGCCATCGAACTGCACGTGCACCAACTGTCCAAAGGTTTCGCCCGCATCGCCCGACACGCGCAGGGTCAGCCCGTCGACCGACAGGCTCTGCACCAGGCTGTAAGCGTCCAGCAGGCCTTGGCCAGTGGCCGACCACACGTGGCTGGCGTCCAGCGTCAAGGCGGTGCGTGGGCTGGTGGCGTCCAGCGACACCAGGTGCGTGTGGCCGCCTTCCACGCTCAGTCCGGCGTGCCCTTGCGGGCCGTGGGTCTGGAAGTCGCTCAGCAGCACGGTGCCCGGGGTGCTGTCGTCCGCCAGCGCATCGCTGACCGAGCGGCTCACGGTTTCGCCATCGACCGTGGCCGACTGCTCGATCACGTCCACGGCGGTGCCGGCGCTCACCAGGTCCAGGCGGGCGGCCTGGGCGCTGCCCAAGGCGCCCAGCGACACCAGGACGGCCAAGGCCAGGGATTGAGGTTGAGTCATCATGAAGATCTCCTGGGCGCTCAGGGCAGGCGGGTGATGCGGTCTTGCGCGCCGGGGGCCACGCCAGAGGGGTTGGCCTGCAGGTAGGCCTCGAAGGCGTCCACGTCCACGGCGCCACCCAGGCGCTGGGTGCCGTCCTTGAGCACAGTGAAGGCGTCGCCGCCATCGGCCAGGAAGCTGTTGACCGTGACGCGGTAGCTGGCGGAAAGGTCGATGGCAGCGCCATTCAGGGCCATGTGGCTGACCTTGTTGCCGCAGGCAGCGCTTGCGCTCCACTGGTAGCTGAAGCCGCTGGAGACCTGCAGGATGCGGTCAAAGCCACCCTGGCCCAGGCAGTTGGCAAACTGCTGCTCCAGCAAGGTCTTGATCTGGTCGCCGCGCAGCGTCATTGTCACCAGCGAGTTGCCGAAGGGTTGCACCGTGAAGGCATCGCCGTAGGTGACTTCACCGTGGGGTGCATTGAAGGGCAGGTCGGCGCGGATGCCACCGGGGTTCATGAAAGCCACCACGGCCTCGCCCATGCCGATGTCATTGGTGGCATCCAGTTGCGCGTCGGCGATCACATCACCCAGGGCCGACTCGCCGGCGCTGTTGGCGCTGCGGCTGATGGCGGCCGTGATGTTGCCGATCACGCGCGCCTTGGGCACGGCCGCCAGGCTGTCGTAGTGGGCCACCAGGTCGACCAGGGCCGGGTCTTCTTCGGTGTTGGCGCCCGTGCCGGTGGTCAGGATGGTGGCGTTGGTGCTCAGCACGTCCTTGCTGCTGGTGTCGATCACCACGTCGATGTCACCCAGGTTGCGGGCGTACTGGCCAGACGAGGTCACGCGCACCATCGAGCCGTCCGATTTGGGCAGCATGCAGTTGTAGGCCTGGTGGGTGTGGCCCGAGATCACCAGGTCCACGGCCGGGTGCAAGCGGCTGACGATGTCGACGATGGGGCCGGAGATGCTGGGGCAACCGGCGGTGCCGCTGACGGCCACGCCACCTTCATGGATCAGCACGACGATGCCCTGGATGCCTTGGGCCTGCAGCTGCGGCACCAGGGCATTGACGGTGTCGGCCTCGTCGCCGAACTGCAAACCAGCCACGCCCGAGGGCGACACGATGGTGGGCGTGCCTTCCAGCGTCATGCCGATGAAGGCCAGCTTGTTGCCCAGGAAGTCCTTGACGCCATAGGCCGGCAGCAGGGTCTCACCCGTGTGGGCGTCGGTCACGTTGGCGGCCAGGAAGTCAAACTCGGCGCCGGCGAACTGGCCGTCGTCCCGCTTGTCTTGCGCCAGGCCCTGACCCGAGAAGGCATCGGTGGGGTGGTTGCCGCCATGTTGCATGCGCAGCAGTTCGGTCTTGCCCTCGTCGAACTCGTGGTTGCCCACGGCATTGAAGTCGATGCCGATGCGGTTCATGGCCTCGATGGTGGGCTCGTCCTTGAACAGGGCCGACGTCAGGGGGCTGGCACCGATCATGTCGCCGGCCGACACCACGGCGTGCAGCGGGTTGGCCGCCTTCAGGGCTTTGATGCGGGTAGAAAAGCGCGCCACGCCCGGGTTGCTGCTGGAGCCCTCGCCGGCCTTGATGTTGCCGTGGAAGTCATTGAAGGAGATCAGCTTGACCGTCAGCGTGCGGCCCACGCCCGAGGCCTTGGCCGCACTCATCAGGCGCACGCGCTCGATGGACGTCAGCTTGCGGGTCTTGAGCAGCTCGAACGACACTTGCGAGACATGGCTCAGGAACGCAGCCTGGCTGCCCCAGGGCGCTTCATCGTTGAAGGCGTCATCCAGCGTTTTGCAGTCGCTGCTGATCACGCGGTTGGCCACCGGGGTGGTGTAGGTGTCGAAGGTGATGGCGCCCGCGGACGAGCCCACCACACAGGTTTGTGCGGCGGCCAGGCCACCATAAGACATCAGCAAGGCCGCAGCCACGCATCGCAGGGTGAACATGAGCAAACTCCAGAAGTGACAGGGTCAGGATGAAAGCCATCTTGGCCACCCGGTTTGACGCCGCTGTGAAGGCCGGCGCGGCCCCGTGGTCTGTTCGGCATGGCGCGGCCCTGGCCTACACTTGCCCGCATGAGTGCTGCAGACCCTTCCATGACCGCCCTGCTGGCCCGCGCCGAGCAGGTGCTTTCGCGGCTTGAAGCCGTGTTACCCCAGCCCTTGCAGGCCCCTGACTGGGGCGCTTCGGTGGCCTTTCGCTATCGCAAGCGCCAGGCCGGGGTCTGGGGGGCGGGTCGGCTGGAGCCGGTGCGCCATGTGGGCCTGATCCGTTACGACGATCTGCAGGAGATCGACACCCAGAAGGGCCGCTTTGCCCGCAACCTGGCGCAGTTCGTGGCGGGCCGCACGGCCAACAACGTGCTGCTGTCGGGCGCACGGGGCACGGGCAAGTCGTCGCTGGTGAAGGCGGGCCTGCACGCTCACGCGGCGGAGGGCCTGCGCCTCATCGAGGTGGACAAGGCCGATCTGGTGGACCTGCCCGACCTCGTGGAGCTGGTGAGCGATCGCTCCGAGCGCTTCATCGTGTTCTGTGATGACCTGAGCTTCGACGAAGGCGAGCCCGGCTACAAGGCGCTGAAATCGATGCTGGACGGCACCATCTCGGCGGCGGGTGATAACGTGCTCTTGGTGGCCACCTCCAACCGCCGCCACCTGCTGCCCGAGTACCACGCCGACAACAAGAGCTACACACGCGGTGATGACGGCGAGCTGCACCCCGGCGAGGTGGTGGAAGAAAAGATTTCGCTGTCCGAGCGCTTTGGCCTGTGGATCAGCTTCTACCCCTTCAGCCAGGATGAATACCTGGCCGTGGTGGCGCAGTGGCTGACGCACCTGGGCCTGGACGCCGCAGCCATCGAGGCGGCACGCCCCGAGGCGCTGGTGTGGGCCATTGAGCGGGGCTCGCGCTCGGGCCGCGTGGCCTACCAGTTTGCGCGCCACTGGGCGGGGGGCGAACATGTCTGATCGTCCTTCTGATCATTCTTCTGAGCGCAAGTCCTATCACGTCATGGACGCCACCGACCGGCCTCCGGTGGATGTGGCCGTGGGCGTGCTGATCGAGCGCGATGCCGACGGGCATGAGGCGCGGTTTTTGATGACCTCGCGGCCTCAGGGCAAGGTCTACGCGGGCTACTGGGAATTTCCGGGCGGCAAGCTGGAGGCTGGCGAGACGGTGGAGCAGGCGCTGAGGCGCGAACTGCACGAAGAAATCGGCATCACCATCGGCGAGGCCCATCCCTGGCAGGTGGAGTTGATGGACTACCCCCATGCCCGCGTGCGCCTGCACTTTTGCAAGGTGTACGACTGGGTGGGCGACTTCGAGATGAAAGAGGGCCAGCACATGGCCTGGCAGGGCTTGCCCGTGGACATGGTGCCGGTGCTGCCCGGTACCATCCCCGTGCTGCAGTGGCTGGCGCAAGAGCGTGGCCACACCGGGCCCACCCACCGGCCCACGCCGCCCGAGCCCGCGACGGCCTGATCACGACCCCAGACTCACACGACCGAGGACGACACCATGACCTACCAGACCCTGAGCACCCAGGTGGACGCCGATGGCGTCATGCTGCTGACGCTGAACCGCCCTGAGCAACTCAATGCCTTCACGGTGGAGATGGCCAACGAACTGGTGGACGCCTTCACCCGCGCCAGCGACGACGATGCGGTGCGCGCCATCGTGGTGACCGGCGCCGGCAAGGCCTTTTGTGCCGGCATGGACCTGAGCGTTGGCGGCAATGTGTTCGGGCTGGATGAAAGCCAGCAGCCCACCATGCAGGACATGCAAGAGCGCCTGGACGACCCGGCCATCCACGCCGGTGTGCGTGACACGGGCGGGCGCGTGGTGCTGAGCATCTTCAATTGCAAGAAGCCCGTGATCGGTGCCATCAACGGCGCGGCCGTGGGCATCGGGGCCACCATGACCCTGCCCATGGACATCCGCCTCGCGTCCGAGAAGGCGCGCATCGGCTTTGTGTTCGGCCGCATCGGCATCGTGCCCGAGGCGTGTTCGAGCTGGTTCCTGCCGCGCATCGTGGGCATCTCGCAAGCGCTGGAGTGGACCTACATGGCCGACATCTTCGACGGCCATGAAGCCCAGCGGGGTGGCCTGGTCAAATGTGTGGTGCCGCCCGAGCAGTTGCTGGACGAGGCCTTGAAGATCGCACGGCGCATCGCCACCGAGCGTTCGGCCGTGGGCATCGCGTTGACGCGCCAGATGATGTACCGCAACGCGGCCCAACCGCACCCGCTGGCCGCCCACCAGGTGGATTCGCTGGCCATGTTCTACACCAGCATCGGAGACGGCAAGGAAGGCGTGCAGGCCTTCCTGGACAAGCGCCCTGCCCAGTTCAAGGGCAAGGCCTCGGAGATGCCGCCGTTTTACCCCTGGTGGGAGTGAGCCACCTCGGGTGGGTCGTGCCGGGTCTTGTACAGCGAGAACAGCACGCCCCCCAGGATCAGGCCGAAGGTCACACTCAGTGAGAACGCGGGCGGG
This sequence comes from Aquabacterium sp. A3, assembly GCF_038069945.1. Classification (NCBI taxonomy): domain Bacteria; kingdom Pseudomonadati; phylum Pseudomonadota; class Betaproteobacteria; order Burkholderiales; family Sphaerotilaceae; genus Aquabacterium; species Aquabacterium sp. A3. The sequence continues at coordinate 191,541 of NZ_JBBPEV010000002.1, forward strand.
ATCTTGCCGATGATCCCCACCAGGAAGATCTTGGTGCCGATGAACACGAGCACCAGGGCCAGCGCGTACTTCAGGTAAGCGAAGCGGTGGATCATGGCCGACAGCGCGAAGTACAGCGCACGCAGGCCCAGGATGGCGAAGATGTTGCTGGTATAGACGATGAAGGGGTCGGTGGTGATGGCGAAGATCGCCGGCACCGAGTCCACGGCAAACACCAGGTCCACGAATTCGATCAGGCACAGTGCCAGGAACAGGGGCGTGGCCCAGCGCACCAGCCGGCCCGTTTGCGGGTCGGGTTGGTGCACGAAGAAGTGGTGTCCATGCAGCTCGTCCGTCACCTTCATGCGCTTGCGCAGGAACGTCAGGATGGGGTTGCTGTGGATGTCGGGCATGTGGTCTGCAATCAGCCACATCTTGATGCCCGTGAACACCAGAAAGGCGCCGAACAGGTACAGCACCCAGCTGAACTGGCTGACCAGCGTGGCGCCCAGCCCGATCATGAGGGCGCGCAGCACGATCACGCCCAGGATGCCCCAGAACAGCACGCGGTGCTGGTACTCGCGCGGGATGGCGAAGTAGCTGAAGATCAGCGCGATGACGAACACGTTGTCCATCGACAGCGATTTTTCGATCATGAAGCCCGTGAGGTACTTCATCCCGCTGTCGGCGCCCAGGTACCACCACACCCAGGCCCCGAAGAGCAGGGCCATCGTGATGTAGAAGCCCGACAGCAGCAGGCTTTCCTTGACCTCGATGACGTGATCGTCTTTGTGCAGCACGCCCAGGTCAAAGGCCAGCAGGGCCGCCACGATGCCCATGAAGCTCAGCCAGAGCCAGGCTTCCTTGCCCAGGAAGGGCGTGTTCAGAATGATCAGCAGAGTGTCCATGGGTCAATGTGAAGATGCCATGGGCCTGCACTCTAGACATTTGTGACCCATTGGAAAATTCGCATGTCCAAGGCGTTGACTTCGAAAAAACCTGATGATGAATGGGCTGGCCACCGCGCATGGCCGAAAAAAAGCCTGGCACGCGGCCAGGCTTGGGTGCGGTGAGGGCTCTGGGCAACGCGTCCGTCACCAGGCCCGCAGGCGCAGCATCACTTGAGGTGTTCGCTCACCAGCTTGGTCAGCTCGAACATCGTGACTTGCGGCTTCTTGAAGATGACCTTCAGCTTGTCGTCAGCGTTGATGTTGCGCTTGTTGGCGGCGTCTTGCAGGTTGTGCTTCTTGATGTATTCCCACACCTTCTTGGTCACCTCGGTGCGCGGCATCGGGGTCGAGCCGATGATGGCGGCCAGATCGGCGCTCGGGGTCAGGGGCTTCAGGAAAGCCGCGTTCGGGGTGCGCTTGGCGGGAGCCGCCTTCTTCGCAGTTGCCATGTGAATTCACTCCATCGATGAAATCGGATCTGATGCGGGCCCGGGCACTGGCTGGTTCACCAGCGTTCCTCTGGGGCGTGCGTTGTGCATGGTAGCGCCTAATGCGGTTAAATCTGGCTGGTGGCCGCCCTGATCGAGATTTGCGGCGATTTTTTTTGATCTTTTCGGGGTGAATCGGCCATGATCGCCCCAGCAACACAACGGAGACACCCTGATGACACCTCAAGCCGTGCTGGCGCAGTCCTTCACCTTGCCCAATGGCGTGGTGGTGAAGAACCGCCTGTTCAAGTCCGCCATGAGCGAGGCCCTGGGCACGCGCGCGGGGGCTGCGACGCCCGAGCTGGCCCGCTTGTACGGCGCCTGGGCTGATGGAGGCATTGGCTTGTGTGTGACGGGCAACGTGATGATCGACAAGCGTGCCCTGGGTGAGCCGGGCAATGTGGTGATCGAAAACGACTCGTACATGGCGGAGTTGCAGGCCTGGGCGCAAGCGGCCACGCGCGATGGCGCCCAATGCTGGGTGCAGCTCAATCACCCGGGCAAGCAGGCGCCCAAGGGCTTGAACAAAGAAAACGTGTCGCCCTCGGCCGTGCCGTTTCGGCCCGAGATGCAAGCCTTCTTTCCCACCCCGCGCGAGTTGACCGACGCCGAGGTGCGCGAGATCGTGGCGCGCTTTGGCCGTGCCGCGGGCATCGTCAAGCAGGCCGGCTTCAGTGGGGTGCAGATCCATGGTGCGCATGGCTACCTGGTCAGCCAGTTCTTGTCGCCGCACCACAACCGCCGCACCGATGACTGGGGCGGCACGCCCGAGAAGCGTCGGCACTTCGTGCTGTCGGTGTTCAACGCCATGCGCGAGGCCGTGGGGCCGAGCTTCCCGATTGGCATCAAGCTCAATTCGGCCGACTTTCAACGTGGCGGCTTCACGGAAGAGGAGTCGCTGGACACCATCCGTGCGCTGGCCGAGGCCGGCATCGACTTGATCGAGATATCGGGCGGCACCTACGAGGCGCCGGCCATGACCGGCGTGAAGAACAAGGCCGAGCCGGTGAAAGACAGCACGCGTCAACGCGAGGCGTATTTCCTGGCGTTTGCCGAGAAGGCCCGCCAGGCCGTGAAGGTGCCCTTGGTGGTGACGGGTGGCTTTCGCTCGCTGGAGGGCATGGCCGAGGCCATCACCAGTGGCGCCGTGGATTTTGTGGGCATCGCGCGCGCGCTGGCGTTGGAGCCCGACTTGCCCAAGCGCCTGCTGGCGGGCCAGCAGCCCACGCAGGTGGTGCGCCCCATCAAGACGGGCATCGGCTTCATCGACAAGATGGGCTTGATGGAGGTGACCTGGTACACCGGTCAGCTCAAGCGCATCGGCAAGGGCGAGGCGCCCAAGCCGAACGAGTCGGCACTGTGGGTGTTCTTGAAGTTCATGGGCAAGCAGATGGGGCTGGGGCGCAAGAAGAAGCCCACCAAGCTGCGCGCCACCTGAGGGCTCAGGCGCGGGGGCCGGGCACCAGGTGGGCCCGGCGGATGTCGCTCAAGGTGCGGCAACCATTGAGGGCCATGGCGATCTCCAGTTCATCACGCAGCAAGCGGATGACATGGGCCACACCCAAAGCCCCGGCCACGGCCAGGCCGTGCAGGTAGGGCCGCCCGATCAGCACGGCGTGCGCGCCCAGGGCCAGGGCCTTGAACACATCGGTGCCACGGCGGATGCCGCCATCGACCAGCACGGGCCAGTCGGGCCCCACCGCGTCGACCACCTGAGGCAGCGCCCAGGCCGTGGAGACGGCCGTGTCCAGCGTGCGCCCGCCGTGGTTGGACACGATCACGCCGGCCAGCCCCATGGATTGGGCTTGTTGGGCGTCGGCGGGGTGCAGCACGCCCTTGAGCAGGATGGGCAGGTGGGTGAGGCCTTGCAGCCAGGCGATGTCGTCCCAGGTGGGGGCGTGGCGCAGCAGGCCGTCGAACAGCGCGCTGCCCCCGGGAGGCAGGGCTTGCGCCTCCGGCATGCGCAAGCCCTGCAGGTTCACGGCGCTCACGCCGGGTGGCGCCGCAGGCCCTGCGCGGCGTTCGCGATCGCGCACGCCGCTGCAGGGGGCGTCCACCGTCAGCACCAGGGCTTCGTAGCCGGCGGCTTCGATGCGCCGCACGAACTCGGTGTTGAAGCCGCGGTCGTGCTGCAGGTACATCTGCATCCACAAGGGGCCGCGATCGGCGTCGTTGCGGATGGCCTGGGCCACGCTTTCCAGCGGGGTGCTGGCCTGGGTGCTGAGCACCAGGCCGGCCTGCTGGGCGCTGGCAGCGCAGGCCACGCCCAGCTCGCCATCGGCGTGCACCGCGCGGTGCAGGGCCACCGGGGCCAGCATCAGGGGGTGGGCCAGGGTGCGGCCCAGCAATGTGCGCCTGGTGTGGCCGCCAGCCAGGGGCTGCATCACGCGGGGCCACAGCCGCCATTGGGCCCAGGCCTGGGTGTTGGCGCGCACCGTGTGTTCATCGGCGGCACCGCCGGCCAGCCAGGCCCAGGTGGCGTCGCTGAGGTGCTGCTGAGCCAGCCCTTCGTAATCGGCCAGGCTCACCACACCCGGGGGCAGGGCGGGCGTGCTCACACCTCGGCCCACATGCGCAGGAGGTTGTGGTACGTGCCCGTCAGGCCCACGGTGATGGGGCTTTCGCCTTGCTGGCGCAGGCGCAGCAGGTTCATGTCCATGTCAAAAAGCAGGCGGCGTTGTTCATCGCTGCGCACCATGCTTTGCACCCAGAAAAAGCTGCACACCCGCGCGCCCCGCGTGACGGGCTCGACCCGGTGCACGCTGGTGCTGGGGTAGACCACCAGGTGGCCGGCGGGCAGCTTCACGCCGCGCGTGCCGTAGGTGTCCTGGATGACGAGTTCACCGCCGTCGTAATCGGCCGGGTCGGTGAGGAAGAGGGTGCAGCTCACGTCGGAGCGCACTTTGTCGCCCGCGCGTGTGTTGTGCATCACGGCGCCATCGACGTGGTCGCCATAGGTGTTGGTCTCGCCGCGGTAGCGGTTGAACTGCGGCGGAAAGACCTTGTGGGGCAGCGCCGCCGAGAAAAACAGCGCGCTGCGGTTGAGCGCCTGCAGCACGCGCTCCTGGGCAGCCTGGACGGCGTCGGAGTCGGTGCGCAGTTGTTCGTTTTGTTTGGCGTGGATGGCCTGCCCGCCCGCCGTGGCCCGCCCATCGCGCCAGACGCCCTGGTCCAGCAGCTCGCGCAGCGCGCGAACCTCTTCAAGGTTCAGAACGTCGGGGATGGTCAGCAGCATGGCAGGCAGGGCAGGCCGAAGCCTGCGTCAGGTCAGAACAGCACCTTCATAGTGGCGGTGATGGTGCGGGGAGCGCCCGGGGCGTAGAAGCCGCGGTACAGCGAGTCAGCATACAAGCGGTTGGTCACGTTGGTGCCATTGAGCTTGATCGACACGCTTTCGCTGTAGGCGTACTCGGCCATCAGGTCGAAGGTGGTGAAGGCGGAGGCCTCGACCGTGCGGTTGCCCTCGGGGTTTTGCTCGCTGCGGTAGTTCACGCCGCCGCCGATGCGCCACTTGGGCGTGAGCTGGTAGGTGGTCCAGAAGCTGGCGCTGCGCTTGGGGGTCAGACCAGGGCGGTCGCCCTTGCGTTGGGCGTTGCCGGTGCTCACATTGCTCTCGTCAATCCTGGCCTTCGGGATCCAGGTGTACGACACGTAGGCCTCCCAACCTGTCGCCAATCGACCCGCAATGTCCACGTCCAGGCCCATGGCGTGGCGCTTGCCCGACAGCAGCTGCTGGTCGGCAGCAGAGTCTGGATCGGTGTTGCGTTCGTTGTACTTCTCGGTGCGGAAGGCCGACGCACTCACCGACAGCTTGTTGTTGAGCAAGTCGAGCTTGGTGCCCACTTCGAAGTTGCGGCTCTTTTCGGCCGGGGTGGCGGCATCCTTCAAGGCATTGGCCGAGTTGGGGTTGGGCGTGTTGGCGTAGGTGTCGCCCGAGGTGTTGAACGAGCTGCCGCCGGCGACGTGGAACGATGCCCAATCGGTGGGCTGGTAGATGGCGCCCAGGCGGTGGCTGGTCAGCCACTGGATGCGGCTGGTGCGGTTGCCGGTGGACGTGACGTACTCGCCGTGGAAGCGATCGCGTCGCAGGCCCGCCAGCAGTTTGATCTCGGGCGTGATCTCCATCAGGTTCTGGCCGTACACGGCGAAGGAAGACGCATCGAAGGTGTTGTACTGGATGTCGGTGCGGGTGTCGACGATGCTGGCGCCATCGTTGGGCGTGCCCACGGTGGTGGCAGGCCGCGATGGACCGGCGATGTTGTTGTTGCGCTTGGCGTCTTCCTTGACGTAGTCCACGCCCAGGATGATGTTGTGGCGCAGGCCCAGGGCGTTGAAGGTCTTGCTGAAGTCGCTTTGTGCGATGAGCACGTCCGTTTCGGCGATGCGGCCTTTGCCCGATCGCGTGATCACGGTGTCGTTGTTCAGGTTGTCGATGGTGGTGCCGCTGGCAAAGCGGTTCACGGTGGCCCACAACTCACGCTCGAAGCGCCCCTGGCGCACGGTGGTTTTGAGCTCACCCCCGCCTCGCACGCGGTGCGTGTGGCTGATCGTGGCGTAGGTGGCCGAGCCCTTGTTGTAGTCGCTGGCCAGGCCATAGAAGGCATCGTTGGCCAGTTTGGGCACGATGGTGCCATCCTGGATGAACCACGGGTGGTTGTAGATGGGGTTGTTGTCGTACTCCAGGTGGTAGGCGCTCACCATGAACTCGTTGGTCTCACCGATGTTCCACCGGAAGGTGGGGGCGATGCCGCGCTTGGAGATTTCGATGCCGTCGTTGTCGGCTTCTTGAGCCATCACGTTCAGGCGCAGGGCCGAGCTGTCGCTGGTCTTGAAGTTGAAATCGCCCGTGGCGCGCACGTTGTCGCCGGTGCCCACCGAGATGTTGGCCTCGTGTTGCGTCATCAAAAACGGCGTCTTGCTGACCTGGTTGACGATGCCACCGGTGGAGCCCCGGCCGAACAGCATGGATGCCGAGCCCTTGAGCACTTCCACGCGCTCCTGGTTGAAGGTGTCGCGCTCGTACAGCGAGGGGTCGCGCAGGCCATCGATGTAGATGTCTCCGGCCTGGCTGAGCGAGAAGCCGCGCAGGCGCACGTCCTCTTCACCGGTTTCGCCGGCCTGGAAGGTCACGCCGGCGGTGGTGCGCAACAGTTCCTTGAAGTCGTCGAGGTTGCGGTCGTCCATCAGCTTTTCAGTGATCACGGTGATGGACTGGGGGATGTCGCGCAGGGCTTGGTTGCCCTTGCCGATGCGGGTGGTGACGGCCTGGTAGCTGATTTTGGCTTCGGGGCGCTCGGCCTTGCCCTTGACCGACACGGTGGGCAAGGTGCTTTCGACAGCCTCTGTGGCCTGGCTCACGGTGGCCACGGGCGGGGCCGCCGCAGGGGCCTCGGGGGCGGTTTGGGCCAGGGCGCTGCCGCTCAGCAGGCTCAGGCCCAGGCCAGCGGCCAGGGCGCCCAGCGAGCCCAGGCTGGACGCACAGGGCAGGTCGGTGGCGGCGGTGTCGTGGGATGTCGGGCGGATGGCTTGGGCCAGGGTGTGGTGTGATGACATGGTGTCTGAGGCTGGGTGTGGGCGCGCGTGGCAGGCACGGACGCGTCAGGTTCGGGGATGGCGATTGATTCGTGGTGTGGCCAATGATAACGATTCGTATTGCGATTGTTAAGCATTGTGTCGCCATGACGCACCACCCAGGCATGGGGTGGGCAAAAAAAAGCGTTTGTCGCAACCCCGTCAACCGCTGGCCCTATCCCCACGATCGGGCCAATGGCGTCCCCACGTTGACATCGACGGCATGGTGTCCGGCGACATCGTCTTGACGGGGTCTGGTGCGACAAACGCGTAGCTATAGTAACGAGAATGATTCGCAATAGCAAATCATTTCGATGGGCCTGTCAGCAGCAGGGTTGATCCTGCCGTGTCAGCCCCAGCCCAGTGCCCTCGCCAGCTGATAGGTTGCAAACGAGGCGGCATAGGCCAGCACGAACAGGTAGCCGCCTGCGATCAGGGCCATCGACCAGCCACCCGCCTCGCGCTTGATGGTGGCCAGGGTGCTCAGGCACATGGGCGCGAACACATACCAGACCATCAGCGACAGGGCCGTGGCCAGGCTCCAGCCATGCTGCAAGATGGGGATGAGGGCGTCGGTGGCGTCGTCGGTCACGTTGGAGAGCGCGTACACCGTGCCCAGGGCACTGACGGCCACTTCCCGCGCGGCCAGGCCGGGCACCAGCGCGATGCTGATCTGCCAGTTGAAGCCGATGGGCTCGAACACCACGGCCAGTGCGCGCCCCAGCATGCCCGCCAGGCTGTGTTCGATGGCCGGCCCCGTGGCGCCCACGGGCGGCGCCGGGAAGCTGGAGAGGAACCACAGCAGCACGGTCAGCGTGAGGATGATGCCGCCCACGCGCCGCAAAAAGATCTGCACGCGTTGCCACAGGCCCAGGGCGATGTTGCGCGGGCTGGGCCAGTGGTAGTTGGGCAGCTCCATCATCAGGCTGCGCACCTGGCCTTGGGTGGTGAACTGCTTGAGCACCCAGGCCACGGCCATGGCGCCCAGGATGCCCGCCAGGTACAGGCCAAACAGCACGAGGCCTTGCAGTGACAGCCCTCCGGCCACCTCGCGCGCGGGCACGAAGGCGGCGATCAGCAGGGCGTACACCGGCAGTCGGGCCGAGCAGGTCATGAGCGGCGCGATCATGATGGTGACCAGCCGATCGCGTGGGTTGGCGATGGTGCGCGCGGCCATGATGCCGGGGATGGCGCAGGCGAAGCTCGACAGCAGCGGGATGAACGATCGGCCTGACAGGCCCACGCTGCCCATGAGGCGGTCCAGCAGGAAGGCGGCGCGGGGCAGGTAGCCCGATTCTTCCAGCACCAGGATGAAGAAGAACAGGATGACGATTTGAGGCAGGAAGACCAGCACCCCGCCCACCCCTGCGACCAGGCCGTCAACCACCAGGCTGTGCAGCCAGCCTTGGGTAGGTAGCCAGGCGCTCACCGTGCTGGCCAGCCAGCCCGTGGCCGCTTCAATCCAGCCCATGGGGGCCTCGGCCCAAGCAAACACGGCCTGGAACACGAAGAACAGCACCATCGCCAGCAGCATGGGGCCCGCCACCGGGTGCAACACGGCCCGATCGATGCGGTCACTCATGAGGTGCGGCACGCTGGTGTCCAGCCCCAGGCGCTGCAAAATGCCGCGCACGGCTTCGTGATCGCCCCGGGTGTCGGCTTCGGGGTGTGCGATCGGGGCCTGGGCCGCACCAGGCTCTGCGGTCCGGCCCCACACCGAGGCGTCGTCCAGCCATTGTTTCAGGGCGTCTGCCCCCTGGGCCTTGACGGCCACGGTGCTCACCACGGGCACGCCCAGCTCGCGGCTCAGGGCCGCCGGATCAATTGCCAGGCCTCGGCGCTGCGCCAGGTCCACCATGTTCAGGGCCACCATGCAGGGCAGGCCCAGGCGCTTGACGGCCAGCACCAGCCGCAGGTTGCGGCGCAGGTGGGTGGCGTCCACCACGCACACCACCAGGTCGGGGCGTTTTTCGCCCTGGGCGCGGCCGCGCAGCACGTCCACGGTCACCGACTCGTCCAGCGAACGTGGGTGCAGGCTGTAGGCGCCGGGCAGGTCCAGCAGGCGCAAGGTTTTGCCAGCCGGGGTGATCAGGCGGCCCTCTTTGCGCTCCACCGTCACGCCGGCGTAGTTGGCCACCTTCTGGTGGCTGCCCGTCAGGCGGTTGAACAGGGCGGTTTTGCCGCAGTTGGGGTTGCCCACCAGGGCCACCAGTGGGCCGCCACGGTGCACATGAACAACGGCTTCTTTCATGCGCGCACCGGTGGCGACACAGGGGTGACCAGGATGCAGGCGGCCTCGGCTTGGCGCAGGGCAAAGGTGGAGTCGCCCACGCGCACCACCAGCGGGTCTCCGCCCGGCCTGGCGCGGTTCATGATTTGCACGCGCTCGCCGGGGATGAAGCCGATTTCTTCCAGCCAGCGAGCCCACTCGGGGCTGTGTGCCGGGGGGGTGACGGCCGCCACGGTGGCCGGGCAATGGTCGGCGAGATGGCTCAGCGTGGCAACGGCAGGGGCGGTGAGGGGCATGGTGCGCCAATTTTAACGAGAATCATTCTCGCGCCACCCAGGTTTTTGCCGCGCGCTTGCGCTGGCTCAGTCTTGCACCGTCTTGCTGCCGCCGATCTTGGGCGCCGTCTTGACGCTCCACACCATGGTGACGGCCAATACGCCCACCACCACGGCCAGCGACACCAGGGCCGGGATCTTGATGCCCCAGTACACCACCAGCATCTTGGTGCCGATGAACACCAGCACCACGGCCAGGCCGTAGTTCAGCAGGTGGAACTTGGCGGCCATGGCGGCCAGCAGGAAAAACATCGCCCGCAGCCCCAGGATGGCGAAGATGTTGGACGTCAGCACGATGAACGGGTCAGACGTGATGGCGAAGATGGCGGGGATGGAATCCACCGCGAAGATCACGTCGGTGATGCCCACCAGGGTGCACACCAGCAGCAGCGGCGTGGCCACTTTGGCGCCGTTGTGCAGGGTGAAGAACTTTTCGCCGTCGTAATGGGGCGAGACGGTCATGAACCGCCGCAGCATCTTCAGGGCGGGGTTGGATTCAAGATCGCCTTCTTCGTCATTGGCCGTCCACATCTTGATGCCGGTGATCACCAGGAAGGCGCCGAACACGTACAGGATCCAGTGGAACTCGGCGATCAGCCAACCCCCGATCAGGATCATGATGGCGCGCAGCACCATGGCCAGGATGATGCCGATCATCAGCACCCGCTTCTGGAAGGCGGCGGGGACCGAGAAGTAGGTGAAGATCATCAGGAAGACAAAGATGTTGTCCACCGCCAATGATTTTTCGACCAGGTAGCCGGTGAGGAACTCCAGCGCCTTGGTGTGGGCCACCGCGCTGCCCGACTCTTGCACGTAGGCCCACCACAAGAACACATTGAAGGCCAGGCTGAGCGCCACCCACACGATGGACCAGCGGATGGCCTCGGGCACGCTGACGGCGTGCGAGCCTTGCTTCTTGAGCACGGCGAAATCAACGAACAGCGCCAGGACGACGATGGCAATGAAGGCCGCCCAAAGCCAGGCGGGCGCAGATCCGAACATGGGGGCTCCAGAAAGTGGCCCTGCATTGTAGTGAGGTGGCGTCATCCGGCCGCCGCCATGGATGCTTGGGCTCAGGAAAACGCCAGCCATCCTCTGTGGGGCGCTGCTTGCAGCCGATGGCAGGCCACCCCCCAGATGCGCCGGATCAGCGTGGGCTCCAGCACGTCTTCACAGCGACCGCACGCGGCCACGCGGCCTTCGTGCAGCACCACCACCTGATCCGCGTAGGTGTTGGCCAGGTTGATGTCGTGCAGCACCACGACCACGCCCAGGCCCCGGGCGGCCAACTCGCGCAGCAGCCGCATGACGCTGTGCTGGTGGGCCAGGTCGAGCGCGGCGGTGGGCTCGTCCAGCAGCAGCCAGCGTGGTGTGGTGTCGCCGGGGTGGGCGGTGATCTGCGCCAGCACACGCGCCAGTTGCACACGGGCTTTCTCTCCGCCCGAGAGCTGGTCGTACAGCCTGTCGAGCAGGTGGTGGGCGCCGGTGCGCTGCAGGCAGTCGTCCACCAGGCTGGCTTCATGAGGGTGCGGGCAGTCGGCATGGGGGTAGCGGCCCATCTGCACGATGTCGCGCACGCTGAAGTCAAACGGCACTTGGTGCTCTTGCGACAGCAGGCCCCGGTGGCGGGCCAGGTCCATGGTGTCCCATTGGCTGAGCGGGTGCGGGCCCAGGTGCACCTGGGCGCAGGTGCGGCGGTCCAGTCCCGCCAGGCAGCCCATCAGGGTGGACTTGCCCGCACCGTTGGGCCCCAGCAGGGCGTGCACCTGGCCGTGGCGCAGGCTCAGATGCTGGATGGCCAGGGTGCGGCGGCGGCCGTGGTGCACGGACAGGTCATTGGCGCTGAGGTCCATGGGGTCTCCTGGTAGGGGGATCGGTGGGATCCGTGGATCATTGGGCGCGCGGCCCGCGCTGCCGCAGCAAGACCAGAAACACCGGTGCACCGATGAGTCCGGTCAGCACGCCCAGGGGCAACTCGACCGGCGGGGCCACGGTGCGGGCGGCGGTGTCGGCCAGCAACACGAGGCAGGCTCCCATCAGGGCGGAGCCGGGCAGGACCACGTGATGGCGTGGCCCCAGCAGCAAACGAATCAGGTGGGGGGCCAGCAGGCCGATGAAGCCCACCATGCCGATGACGGCCGTGACAGCGCCCACGGCCATGGCCGTGAGGCCGACGCACATGAGCTGCAATCGCTTGACGTTCACGCCCATCACGCGGGCCTGTGCTTCGCCCAACGCCAGCGCATCCAGCGGGCGCTGCAGGGTGTGGGAGCCGATCAGGGCCAGCAGCACGGGTGGCAACACGGCCAGCACCGTGGTCCACTGGCTGGGCGCCAGGCTGCCCAACAGCCAGAAGTTCAGGGCGCGTTGCTGGGTGTCGCTGGCCAGGTAGGTGAGCAGGCCCAGGCCGGCCATGGCCAGCGCGTTGATGGCCAGGCCCACGAGCAGCAGGTTGGCCAGGTGCACCTGGCCTTGTCGGCGCGACAAGCGCCAGGCCAGTGCCGTGACCAGCACCCCACCCGCGAAGGCGAAGACCATGGTGGCCGCCATGCCCGACATGCCTGAGCTCAGCATGGGCAGCAGCACGATGCAACTGGCCGCGCCCAAGGCGCCGCCTGCGCTCACACCGATGAGGCCGGGGTCGGCCAAGGGGTTGCGAAACAGGCCCTGGATCATGGCGCCGGACACGCCCAAGGCGGCACCGGCCAGGCAGGCCATGAGCAGGCGTGGCGCGCGGATGTGCCAGAACACCTGGGCGGCGGTCAGGTCGGGGTTGAAGGGCGCATCTGCCGGGCGCCACCACCAGGCCCACAGGCGGGGCAGGTCATTCAGCGTGATGGCGTAGGCCCCCTGGGTGGCGGCCAGCGCCGCGCAGCACAGCGCCAGGGGCAGGCCCAGCCACCACAGCCATCGGCGGCCCTGCAGGTGGGTGGGCATGCCCGCGGGGCGCCACACCGCGCTCATGCCAACTGCTGCTGAAGCTGGTTCAGCACGCTGGGCATGCGGGGGCCAAAGCCCAGCAAGGCCATGCCCTCGACGGCCACGAGGCGCTGCTGCCGGGCCGCCGGGGTGTGCAACAGGCCGGCCTGTTGCCACAGCCGCTCGGCGCCGCCCAGAAACGTCAGCGACTCGGTGGTGGTCAGTACCACGTCGGGCTGCGCCAGCACCACGCTTTCGGCGCTCAAGGCCCGGTAGCCGCTCACCTGCTCCAGGGCGTTGCGGGCGCCGGCCAGTTGCAGCATGGCGTGGGCCGGGGTGTCGCGACCGGCGGTCATGGCGCCGCCACCATGCGCCATCACGAACATGACGCGCGGCGCTGCCTGGGGCCGCACGCTGGGTTGGCGGGCCTGAATGGCCTGCCACTCGGCTTGCAGCTCGGCCGCCAGGGCGCGGCCCTGGGCCACGCGGCCTGTCAGCTGCGCCACCAGCCGCACCTTGGTCAGCACGTCGTCAAAGCGCCAGGTGCTGGGCACCAGGTGCACCGGCACACCCGTCTGGCGCAGTTGGGCCAGCACCACCGGCGGGCCGGCGTCGTCGGTGGCCAGCACGGCGGTGGGCTGCAGGGCCAGCAAGCCTTCGGCCGACAGCGTGCGCATGTAGCCCACCTTGCGGGTGTGCTGCGCAGCCTCGGGGAAGGTGCTGGTCGTGTCGGTGCCCACCAGGGTGTCTTGCGCGCCCAGGCGGTAGATGGTTTCCGTCAGGCTGCTGTGCACCGACACCAGCCTCGGGGTGGTCTGGCCCGCTCGGAGGGGGCCTGTGCCCAGGCCGAGCAGCGGGGCGATGGCCAGGGCCTGGAGCCCCTGGCGACGGGTGATCAAGCCGCTCATGCCACGGCCTCCAGCTGCGGTTCACCCGTGCTCACCTCGTGCGCCAGTTGTCGCCAGGCGGGCAGTTCGGGTCGGCCGGGCTTGCGCTCGCCAAAGCACATGGCGATCACGTCGCCACGTTCGTCAAACAGTTCAATGGACGTCACCGGGCCGTCGTCGGTGGGCTTGGTCACCAGCCAGCTCTCGTGGATGGCGTCGCGGCGCAGGTGCAGGTTGAAGCCCTCGTCCAGCACATTGATCCACGGGCCCATGGGCTCGATGCGGTGCACGGCGCCGGTGTGGATCTGCAGGCAGCCATGGTTGCCGGCAAACACCATGATGGGCAGCCCCGAGCGGCTGGCCAGGTGCAGCATCCACTCCACCGCGATCAGCGGCGTGCGTTGCGTGTGCACGCCTTCCATCAGGCGCATGGCCTGCAGCCGTCCCACGTTGAAGCGCTTGAGCAGGTCGAAGAACTCGTGCGTGTCGCGCATGCCAGCCCAGGCATCGCCCAGGCCCAGGGCGTCGATCTCGGCATCAGGCCGGTCGGGGCGCGAGCGGTGCTCGCCCACGGTGAACACCGGGTGCAGCTCGGGCCGGGCGTGTTGCTGCACCAGCGCATCGAGCGCTTGCAGGTCGGTGCCCGGGCGGGCGTGTACCTTGTGCACCGCCTGACCATGACGGTCGAAAAACTGCAGGCTGTGCCGCTCACCCTGAGGCGTGCGCTCCACCACGTGGAAGCCCGCGTGCCAGTTCATCAAGAACAGGCGCAGGTCGATCTCGGGGCCCACGGCCAGGCCGACGGGGCCTTGCGCACTGACGTTGCGGTACACGCCGATCTTTTCGTGCACGACATGCTCGTTGCGCGTCAGCGCCATCACCGGGCCCACGGTTTCCAGGCCCTGCAGGATGCGCACCCATTCACCGTCGAGCGCGACGGTGGTCAGCAGGCCGTCGGCGGCCTCCTGTGGGCTCATCAGGCTGACAGCATGGGCAGCCACCACGGCCCCTTCGCTGAGCCCCAGTTGCCGCGCGGCGTCTCGTGCCCGCAAGCCCTGGGCGCGCAGCGTGGCGAAGGATGTGCGCCAGTGGCTGGCCGTGTTCGTGGTGTTGGTCGTGCTCATCGGTGTGCTCCATGGTGCGAGGGGTGGTGGTGGGTGAGGGGGGCCGTGGGATCAAGGCGTCAATAACGGGCACTGAGCGTCAGCTTCACGTTGCGGCCAGGCCCTGGCGTGCCCGGGCCGCCGTTGAAGCCGTTGTCCAGCAGGTAGGCGCTGTTGTGGAGGTTGTCGGCCACCAGGGCAGCGTCCAGGTGGCGGTTGATGCGCCAGTTCAGCGAGGCGCCCAGCAGGCGGTAGCTCGGGGCGTGTGCGATCTGGGTGCGGGCGGTGTCGGCGTAGTAGGTGCGCGACCACACCTGCTGCCAGCGCAGGCCCCATTCGCCCCAGGCGGTCTGGCGGGTCAGGCTCAGGTGCACGCGGTCGGCAGGGGCGCCGATCAGGTCGCTGTGGTCCAGCCCGTCAAACTGCGTGCCTTGGATCTGGCTGCCCGTCAGGCGGGCTTGCCATTGCTGCCAGCCCAGGGTGGCCTCCAGCTCCAGCCCGCGGCGGCGCTCCCACCCGGGTTGAATGAGTTGGCCGCTGCCGCCCGGTTCAGCCATCAAGGATTCCAGCAGGTGTTCGGTGCGATTGACAAAGGCCGTGACCTTGGCCTGCAGCCAGCTGCCAGGCCCCAGCACCTCGGGTTGTCGGGTGTGCAGGCCCCATTCGAGGCTGTGCGACACCTCGGGCTCGTAGTACGCCGCGCAGATGCCCGTGCTGGGCGCCACCTGGGCGCCGGTGGCATAGCCGGGCACGCGCGGCCGACCGTTGGCCACACGCAGCAGGGTGCTGTTGTTGCACACGCCGTAGCCCGCCCGCATGAAGGCTTCGTCGATCAACGGGGGCCGGTGGCTGCGGGCCGCGGTGGCAAAGGCGGTCCACCGCCGAGGCTGCAAGTCGTAGCTCAGGGTGAGGCTGGGAGAGGTGTGCGCATAGCGCACCTCGGTCGGCTGCCCGGTTGCCTGCAGCAGTTCGGCATTGCCGCCTTGCACCGACACCGTGGTGTGGTCCCAGCGCACGCCGGGTGAGGCCTCCCAGCGGCCCCAGCGCTGGGCCAGTTGAACATACGCACCGGCCGTCTCTTTGCGGCCAGGCGGTTGCGCCTGGTTGTAGCCGCCCGGATAGAGGATGGCGTTCAACATGGCATTGCCTGAAACGCGGCGGGCCTCTCGCTCGCTGTGGCCGGCTTGCACGCCTGCGCGCAGCGTCAGTCGGGTGTCTTCGTCTGGCCGCCACAGGGCCCATTGCAGCCGGCTGTCCAGGGTGTGGTGCGTCTGGCGCACGTCGTCGTCCACCGTGGTGTTCATCGAGAAGATCGACCAGCCGGGCTCGAAGTGGTCGCGCACCCGGGTGTCGCTGCGGCCCACGGTCGTCGTCCATTCATGCCCTTGGGCGTCGTCCACCCAACGGGCCTGCAGTGACAGGGTGTCGTCGTCAATGCGGCGCTGCACCTGGCCAAAGCTGCCCACCTGTTCGATGGCGGTGTCGCCCGTGCCCACGGCGCCGCTGTAGGTGTCGTAGGCCTGCAGGCCCTGGTCTCGGTAAGCCACCCAACTGGCGCTGAGCTTCCAGGCGTCGCTGGCCCACCAGCTGGCTTTCAGCAGGTGGCTGCCCGCATCGGTTTCGGACAGGGGCAGCCGCAGGCCGTTGGACAGCTTGAGGTTGCCACCTTTGCGCTGGCTGAAGCCCCACACCACGTCGGTTTGTTCGCTGGGGCGACCATAGGCGGCGACAAACTGGTGCTGCTCGTGGTTGTTGCTGGCCCAGCCCAGCTTGGCGCGCGCGCCCCAGGTCTGGCCCGGGCGCAGCAGGTCGCGTGCGTCGCGCGTGGTGGCGCGCACGGTGCCGCCCAGCGCGCCGGTGCTGTCGATCTGGGCGCCACGCTGCACCTCGATGGCCTTGAGCAGTTCGGGCTCGATGAAGGTGCCGCCAAAGCGGTACTTCTCGAAGCCTTTGGTCACGCCATCGAGTTCCACGCGCACGTCTTCGGTGTCGCTGTAGCCCCGGATGTTGAATTGCATCCCACTGTTGCGAGGGCCACCTTGCACCGTCACGCCCGGCACCTCGTCCATCAGTTGGAAGACGGAATCGGCCTCGCGACGGCGCAAGGTGGCGTCGTTCAAGGTGGTGCGCGCGGCGGTGGGTGACATGGTGGTGTCTGCCCGACGGGGTGGCGTGGCGCGCACGCTCACCTCGGGCAGTTCGGTGGCCGTTTCAGGCGGGAGGGCAGGATCAGGGGCCTGTGGCGTGGCCAGCGCGCTGGCCACGGCGACCGTGCTCCAGCCGCCGGCCACCCACAGGCGAGACAACAAAGAGGTCAAACGTCACCTCGAAGGGCTGGCGGTGGGGTGGGGGCTCAGGTGCGGCGGCGGCTCATGGCGCCCACGGCGAGCAGGCCGGCGGCCATCAAGGCCCAGGTTTCGGGCTCGGGCACGGCGGGCGTCACGGCGGTGGCGTAGACCGCCACCTGGTCCAGGCTCATGTGAGCGGCGCTGCCCGTGAAGCTGAACACCCAGGGCCCGGTGGCGTCCAGCGTCCAGTGCCACAGGCTCTCTTCTTCGGTACCACCAAAGCCGCCCGTGATGGCCTCACTGAAGGTGATCGTGCGGGTGGCTTCGACACCGTTGAGGGTGGCGATGTCGGAGGCGGCTGAGCCCACGGTGGACACCCGCAGGTACACGTCAAACAGGCCCGAGGTGGCGCCGGCCACGTCCAGCGTGAAGGCGGTGGCGCCAGAAAAGCCGTAGATGTTGCCGCCGCTGGTCGGGAAGCCCGAGCCGGTGGTTTCGGTCAAGGTGCCCGCGCCGGCGATGTCGGGCGTGTCATCGACCGGATAGCCGTAAATGGCGTTCCACTCGGCGTAGCTGCTCCCCTCGGCCGGGGCGCTGATCCAGGGGGTGCTGGCGCTGGTGCCGGTGCCGTTGTGGCCTGCGGCGGCGCTGTCCCATTGGCCTGCCGTGGCCATGGCAGGTGTACTCAGGGCGCTCAAGGCCAGGGCGGCGGCCACGCCGGTGGCGGTGCGCAGGGAGGGGGTCGACAAATGTTGGATGAAGGACATGGTTGGCTCTCTCGGTTGATGAAGAGGGGCCGTGTTCCTTACCCACAAAGGCAACGACAGCGAAATGATGAACAGGGATGTCAAGGGCGACCGACTGATCGGCCACCCAGCCCAGGGTGCCTCACCCTCGGGCGTCGGGATTGCTTGGTGCGGACGGCACGTCCACCACGAAGCGATGCTGCTTGCCGCAGTCCACGATCACCTCTTTCTGGCCGCGCTTGAGCAGGCGCACATCCACCCGCATCGAGCCATAACCGTCGTGCCGGATCAGTTCGTCCAGCAGCGTCAGCAGGCGGGCTCTCACGGGGGCCAGGGCAGGGGTGTCCACGACAGGGGCAGGCATGACGCCATGTGGTTGCGATGGATTAATTCTAAATAAGAATTATTCGCAAAACAAGGCCCGTGACGCAAACCCACGCGATCGTGGGGGGCAAGTGCCTTGTGGAGGCTCAGCGGTCGCGCAGGTCTTCTTGCTGCTGTCGTTGCCACGCGCGAGAGCGGGACAACAAGGCGCTCAGCTCGATGGTGTCGGCGGCATCCGGCTGCCGGAAACGGCGCTGCGCGCCCTCGGCCCGATCGATCGCGCCGGGCAGGTCACCCAAGGCCGCAGCGGCTTCGGCTTCTGCCCGAACAGCCCGCACGGGCAGGCCCAGTTTTTGCCACAAGCGGGCCAGCAGCAGCCAGGCGGTGGCGTCTTGCGCCTGCGCGCTCAGTTGCGCTTCGATCTGGTCGGCGCTGGTTTGCAGTTGGGCGGTGTCATGGCCTGATGCGGCCAGCACGGCCTCGGCCCGCAACAGGCGTTCGGGCCGGGCTTGCGGGTCCAGGGTGAGGCGGGGGCCGGTGGTCTGGCGCATCAGCAAGGCCAGGGCCTGTGCGCCCTGCCGGGCCTGGATCAGGCCCTCGGCTTCGGCCAGCGCCAGCACGCGGTCGGCCACGGGGGCCGCCTGCACGGGCAGCAGGCGTGCGGCGTCGCGTGCGGCCTTCAAGGCCTCGGCCGCTTCGGCGTGCAGGCTGGCGCGCTGCAGGGCCACGGCCCGTCCGTAGTGCGTGGCGGTTTGGGTCAGGGCGTCTGCGTCGGCGGCCGGCTGTCGCCGCATCATGGCCTGCAAAGCACCTTGCCGCGCGTCCATCAACACCCGTGCGCGCGCCGCCATCAGCGCGTGCCGGGTGGCGCGCACATCGTCCACCGCCGGGCGCACCAGCCCCCAGCCCGAGGTGCCCACGCGCGAGCGGGCTTCGCCGATGCGCTCGGTGGTCAGCGGGTGGGTGCGCAGGTAGGGGTAGCTGCCGTCGTCGTTGAGGCGCGAGGCCTGGGCCAGCTGCTCGAACATGCCGGCCATGCCCGCCGGGTCGTAGCCGCCATCCACCAGCACGCCAAAACCCACGCGGTCGGCTTCGCGCTCCATGTCGCGAGAGAAGTTCAACTGGTTCTGGATGGCCACCGCCTGGCCGCCCGCGATCACGGCCTGGGCCGCCGCCGGGTTGCTGCCGGCGGCCAGCACGCCCAGCAGCAGCGAGGCCAGGCTCACCCACGACATCTGTGATTGCTGGCCGATCATCCGCGCGATGTGCCGCTGGGTGACGTGGGCCAGTTCATGGGCCAGCACCGAGGCCAGTTCGTCGGGCGTGCGCGTCATGGCCACCAGGCCCAGGTGCACGCCGATGTAGCCCCCGGGCAGCGCAAATGCGTTCACCGAGCTGTCACGCACCAGAAACGCCTCCCAGGCGTGGGATTGCCACAGCTCGGGCCCGAGGTCGCCGCGTTGTCGCGCCGCGCTCAGCAGGCCCTGCCAGAGCCCGCCGATGTATTCCAGCAGCAGGGGGTCGTCCAGCACGGCCGGATCCTGACGGATGCTGCGCATGATGCGGTCGCCCAGGCGCCGTTCGGCGATCGGCGACAGGGCGGCGGCCGACGCATCGCCGAGATCGGGCAGGTTGATGCTGCTGGTGCTGCCGCCCACAGGCTGTGCCGCTGCCGGCCGGGGCTGCAGGCCACCCAGGGCCACACAGGCTGCCACCCCGATGCAGGTGACTGAACGAAGCAGGTGGGTGGGACGCTGGTGGGTGAGGGGCAGGAACATGGGCGACGGGGTGAGCGCTCGGGCACTGCGCAGTATGCTTGCAACCGCTGCGAGTCGATCTCTGGCGGTCGTCCAGGGTTCGCCCACCTTACCCTTCTTTACCCATTTTCCTGACACCGAATGTCCGAACTCACCCACTTTGACGCGCAAGGCCAGGCCCACATGGTCGATGTCTCCGACAAGCCCTCGACCGTTCGGGTGGCCGTAGCCACTGGCGTGATCTGCATGCAGGCGGCCACGTGGCAGCGCATCCAGTCGGGGCAGGCGGGCAAGGGCGATGTGCTGGGCGTGGCCCGCATCGCCGGCATCCAGGGGGCCAAGCGCACCGCCGACTGGATCCCGCTGTGTCACCCGATTCCCTTGACGCGGGTGGCCATCGAGTTCGACCACATCGAAGCGCAGGACGCTGTGCGCCTGCGGTGCAGCGCCACGGTGCAGACCGTGGGCCCCACGGGCGTGGAGATGGAGGCCCTGGTGGCCGTGCAGGCGGCCTTGCTGACGGTGTATGACATGTGCAAGGCCATGGACCGCGGCATGCTCATCACCGACGTGGGCCTGCAGGAAAAGCGCGGCGGGCGCAGCGGTCACTGGCGCCGGGACGACGGCAGCAACTGATCCCAGCGGTAGGTGCGCTGCGCCGGCTGGCACTGGAATGGCATCACGGGTCTGGCGGCTGCGGCCTCATCGACCTTGCACTCGTCAAAGAACGCGGTCGCTGCGGGGTTGTGGAACTCGCGCAGGCGATCGGCCACCGCCCGGGCGCGGTCCACATCGCCGCTGGCGGCCAGCGCGCGCGCATAAGCCATCATCAATCGGGCGTCGATCAGGTTCATCAGCGTGCGGCTGAAGTCGGCCGGCTGCGGCGTGGGCAGGCGCTTGCTGGTCACGGCGGCGTAGTCGGCCTGATGGCCCCACCAGGGCTGCGCCTGGCTGGTGGCAATGCGCTGTGCCAGCGGCACCTGGCGTGTCCAGGGCGCGTAGATGTCGGCGGCCAGGCGATAGTCCACCATGTTCCAGACGGCGGCCACGGCCGTGGCCACGCCGCCCACCATCAGCACCCAAGCTCCCCGACGGCGGGTGGCACCTGGGTCGCCATCCTGGCTGGCCGTCGCTGATGCGCTGCCCAGGCCCAGGCCCCAGGCAAAGGCCGTGGGCAACAGCAGGTGGGCGTACCACAAGGGGTACTCCAGCAGGCTGTGCAGCCCCAGGGTCGTCACCATCAGGGCGCAGGCCCCCACCGTGGGTGCCTGCACGGCCGGGGCGCGCCACAACCGCCGCACCAGTGCCCACCATGCCCAGGCGCACAAGGCCGTCAGCAACGCCGCCAGGGGCAGGCCCAGTTCAACGGCCCAATGCAGCGGCAGGTTGTGGGTGTGGTCAAAAAAGGCGCGCGGCCGATCCGGGAACGGCGTGAACGTCCACGCGGCGTTGAAGCCGCCAAAGCCCACCCCCTGCCAGGGATGTTGCGCGATCAAGCTCAAGGTGTTGGCCCAGATCGCAAAGCGCGAGCTGGACACATCGCTGCCATCGTGCAGGCGGGCCTCGGCCGCGAACGCCACGCCCAGGTGCAACTGGCTGAGCCCGGCCATGGCCAGCCATGCCATGCCGTACAACAAGGGGCTGCTCAGCAGCAGCACGCGCCAGCGGCCCGGCAGGCTGCGGTCCAGCAGGCCCCACAGCGCCAGCAGCGCCATGGCCACCATGCCGGTGCGCGAGGCCGTCAGCACCACGCCCGCGATGCAGCCAGCCACCAGGGCGGCCATCCAGCGCGGGGACCGAAGCCCCTGGGCGCCCAGCCACACCGCGGCCGCCGCCGCCATCACGAGCAGAGAACTGAAGTGGTTGGGCTGCCGGAGGTTGCCCACGGCGCGTCCCGGTACCGTGGGCCGGGCCAGCACGTTCCCGTCGGTCCAGCCCGGCATGAACACCTGGATCAACGCGATGAGCAGACCGACCGCACCGGCCAGCATCAGTGCCGTGAAGAAGGCCGAGCGCGAGGCGCGGGCACCTGGCTCGTCGCCGCCGCTCCAGCAGCCCGCCAGCATGGCCAGGCCAGCCACCATGGGCAGGCCGGCGCCCATCAGGCCCAGCCCCAGGGGCAGCGGGCCGTGCAGGCTGGCCCACAGCGCCGCGGCCGCCTGCAAGGCCAGGGCCAGCCACACGGCACTCAAAGCGCTCAAGGGGATCGAAGGCCGCATGGTGCCGGGGGTGTGGGGGGCTCGCCCCATCCAGCAGCGGCCCAGCCACCACAGCCACACCCCCCAGCCCAGCACCGCCAGGGCCTGGTTGTAGTAGGTGACCGAGGGCGGCTCATGCAGGGCCACCAGGGTGGGCAACAGCACGGCCAGGGCGGCCAGCCAGGCCGAGCGCGCGCCCCAGCCTGGCGGCCATCCAGGCCGGACAGTGGACGAAGACAAGGGCAATGTGGACGATGCCGACACGTTGAAGCTCATCCTGCTATTGTCTCCTCCGTGCAGCCCCTGATCGTCAGCGAACGCCTGTTGCTGTGGACACTGGCGTCGATCAATTTCACCCACATCGTCGACTTCATGATCATGATGCCGCTGGGCCCTCAGCTCACGCGGCTTTTTGGCATCAGCGACACCCAATTCGGCCTGCTGGTGTCGTCGTACTCGCTGGCCGCGGGGGCTTCGGGGCTGTTGGTGTCCATGTTCATCGACCGGTTCGAGCGCAAGCGGGCCCTGCTGTGGCTGTACGCGGGTTTTGCGCTGGCCACCCTGGCCTGCGGGCTGGCGCCAGACTTCGGCAGCCTGCTGGCCGCGCGCGTGGCCGCTGGCGTGTTTGGCGGTGTGCTGGGTGCGCTGGTGCAGACCATCGTGGGCGATGCCGTGCCCTTCGAGCGGCGTGGCCAGGCCATGGGCGTGGTCATGTCGGCGTTCTCGCTGTCCACGGTGGCCGGGGTGCCCATCTCGCTGTGGCTGGCCAGCTGGGGCGGATGGCACGCGCCATTTTTCGCCATCGCCGCCGTGTCGGTGCTGGTGTGGTGGGGCGCCTGGCGCAGCGTGCCGGTGCTGCAGCACCACCTCACGGGCGTGTCGGCGCAACCGGCGCTGGTTCAGTTGCGCCGGGTGGTGTCGGTGGGCAACCACTGGCGGGCCTTCGGCCTGTCGGCGCTGCTGGTGACGGGCAGCTTTTCCATCATCCCCTACATCACCATCTACACCACCACCAACGTCGGCCTGCGCGACGACCAGGTGCCCATGGTGTACCTGATTGGCGGTGTGGCCACGTTCTTCACAGCCCGCATGTGGGGCTGGCTGGCCGACCGCTTCGGCAAGGTGCAGGTGTTTCGCACCGTCAGCGTGGTGGCCGTGCTGCCCATGCTGGCACTCACCCACCTGCCGCAGGTGCCGGTGTGGGTGCTGCTCATCGTCACCACGGGATTTTTCGTGTTCGTGTCGGGCCGCATGGTGCCCGGCATGGCCTTGCTCACGGCGGCCTCGGATCCACGCCTGCGCGGCTCGTTCCTCAGCGTGAACAATGCGCTGCAATCGGGCGCCATGGGGGTGGCGGCCTGGCTGGGTGGGGTGATGATCAGCCGCGGTCCGGATGGACTGGTGCAGGGCTACGAGCGCGCCGGGTGGCTGGCCTTGGTCACCACCGCACTGATGGTGTGGTGGGTGGGCCGGCTGCAGTTGCACACCGATCAGCGCGCCACTTGAGGGCGCGTTGCGCTGCCTCAAGCATCTTCGGTCTTTCATCACAAAAAGTCCAGACACCATACAAACACTGATGTCATGGGCTTGTCATGCGGGGCCGACAGGCGCACACTGAATTCCCGGTTGACGACTTCGCCGGCCGGGTGTCTTCAACGCTTCTGCTCTCGAAAGGAGGCAGCATGAATTTGACGATCAGTGGCCACCATCTGGAAGTGACTCCCGCATTGCGCGAGTACGTGCTCACCAAGCTCGACAGGGTCACCCGACATTTCGATCAAGTCGTGGACATCTCCGTCCTGCTCACCGTTGAAAAGCAAAAGGAAAAGGATCGCCGCCAGAAGGCCGAAGTCAATCTGCACGTGAAGGGCAAGGACATCTTCGTCGAAACCGCCCATGAAGATCTGTACGCCGCCATTGATCAGTTGGTTGACAAGCTGGACCGCCAGGTCTGTCGCCACAAGAGCAAGGTGCAGAACCATCACCACGAAGCCCTCAAGCGCCAGGATGCCTTCCTGGACGCTGCATGAGAAGCACACGCTGATGCCGCAAGCCTGATTGATACAGCGTGCTTGGTGCGATCTGCGACCGGGTCGCCCGCCACAGGCAGGCACCAAGTTAACGGCCCTTCGGGGCCGTTTTTCATGAAATGTCCCCATCTTGACGCGCCTAGCATGGGTTTCATGGGCCCTGCCCTGGGGCGCGGAGCCCAGGAATGGGGAATATGACACTTGCTGCGCTGCAGCATAAGGTGCAGAATCCCCCAAATAGACGATCGCAAGGTGTCTGCAGAGATGCCAAGCTGTCCCTATAATCCGCCCCTCATCCGACCCCGGAGGCGGGGACCAAGGCCCAGCCGTCAGCCCCGTTTGTAACAAGATGAACCGTCTCTCAGCCATCCTCCCCGTCAGCCAGGTGCTGGTGGACGTGGACGCCAGCAGTAAGAAGCGCGTCTTCGAGCACGCTGGGTTGCTGTTCGAAAACCAGCACGCCATCGCCCGGGCCACCGTCACGGACAACCTGTTCGCGCGTGAGCGTCTGGGCTCCACCGGTCTGGGGCACGGCGTGGCCATTCCCCATGGTCGCATCAAGGGTTTGAAGAACCCTTTGGCGGCGGTCATTCGCCTCAGTCAGCCCATCCCGTTCGATGCCCCTGACGACGAGCCGGTCAATTTGCTGATCTTCCTGCTGGTGCCCGAGGCCGCCACCCAGCGGCACCTCGAAATCCTCTCGGAGATCGCCGAGTTGCTGTCCAACCGTGAACTGCGCGATCGCCTCAAGAACGAATCCGAGGCGAGCACTGTGCATCACATCATCGAAACCTGGCAGCCGCTGCGCTCCGTGGCCTGATCAAACACCGTGAGCCTCAAGGATCTGGCCGTCATCAGCGCCGAGGCGCTGTTCGAAGACAACAGGGCGGCCTTGCGCTGGGAGTGGGTGGCGGGCCACGCCAACCCCGAGCGGCGATTTGACGAGGCGGCGGTGCAGTCGGCGCAGTCGGCGGCCGACCTGGTGGGTTACCTGAACTACATCCACCCCTACCGGGTGCAGATCGTCGGGCGGCACGAGTCGGCTTATTTCTCCAACTCCAGCCCGGAAGACCAGGAGCGGCGCATCCAGCGCATCGTCACGCTCGATCCCCCCATGGTGGTCGTCGCCGATGCCATGCCGCCGGGCGAAAAGCTCATGGCCATGTGCGGGCGGGCGGGCATCCCGCTGTTCGTCACCAAAGAGCCTGCGGGCCACGTCATCGACGTGCTGCGCAGCTACCTCACGCAGCACTTTGCCGAGCGCATCACGCGCCACGGCGTGTTCATGGACATCCTGGGCCTGGGCGTGCTGCTCACGGGCGAATCCGGCCTGGGCAAGAGCGAACTGGGCCTGGAGCTGATCTCGCGTGGTCACGGCCTGGTGGCCGATGACGCGGTGGACCTGTACCGCGTGTCGCGCACCGCCATCGAAGGACGCTGCCCCGAGTTGCTGCAAAACCTGCTGGAAGTGCGCGGCATCGGCTTGCTGGACATCAAGGCCATCTTTGGTGAAACGGCGGTGCGGCGCAAGATGCGCCTGAAGCTGCTGGTGCACCTGGTGCGCAAGGAAACCATGGAGCGCGAGTTCGAACGCCTGCCCTACGAGCCGCTGTTCGAAGAGATCATGGGTGTGCCGGTGCGCAAGGTGGTGATCGCCGTGGACGCGGGCCGCAACCTGGCGGTGCTGGTGGAGGCCGCTGTGCGCAACACCGTGCTGCAGCTGCGCGGCATCGACACCTACAAGGAATTCATCGAGCGCCACCAGCGCGCCATGGAGCGCGGTGGCGACTGAGCCCTGAGGCGGCCATCAGCCGTGGTGGCTGTGGCGTGGGTGGCCCACCTTGGCCTGGCATTCGGGCTTGTTGCACACCACGTACAGCGACAGGGCGTGGTCGTGCAGCTTGTAGCCCCGCTCTTCAGCGATTTGTTGCTGGCGGCGTTCAATCTCGGCGTCGTAGAACTCTTCCACCTGCCCGCAGCTCACGCACACCAGGTGATCGTGGTGCTTGCCTTCGTTGAGCTCGAACACGGCCTTGCCGGCTTCGAAGTGGTTGCGCGACAGCAAGCCGGCCTGTTCAAACTGCATCAGCACCCGGTAGACCGTGGCCAGCCCGATGTCCGAGCCGTCTTTCAGCAGCACCTTGTAGACATCTTCGGCCGTCATGTGCCGTTGCTCGGCCTGCTGGAACACTTCCAGGATCTTGATGCGGGGCAGGGTGGCTTTCAGGCCGCTGCTCTTGAGTTCTTCTGCTTGGTTCATGGAGGTCTCCGGACAGACGGGCAGGCCGGCACAGCCCCCGCTAGAATGCCCGATGATATCGGCTTGGGCAAATCCCGGTCACCGGTCAGCCCTTGTTCCTTCCTGTCTCTGGATTTTCCGCACCATGAAGCCCACCTTGTCGAGTCGACGCGCCAGCCTGCTGGGGTCTGTGGTTCTGCTGTCAGCCCTGGTGGCCGGCTGCAGTTCGTCACCCACCTCCTTGCGCAACCCCGAAACCTTGTTCGGGCTGCTGACGCCATACCGTGCCGACGTGGTGCAAGGCAACGTCGTCACCCAGGAGGTGCTGGGCCTGGTGCAACCCGGCCTGGGCCGCATGCAGGTGCGCGAGCTGCTGGGCACGCCCCTGCTGGTCGATCCCTTCCATGCCGACCGCTGGGATTACGTCTTCACCCTGCGTCGCCAGGGCGTGCCTGACCAGAAGCGCGTGGTGTCGGTGTTCTTCGACGGCGATGTCGTCAAACGCTTTGACGCGGGCGAGATGCCCTCCGAGCGCGAGTTCGTGTCCTCCATCGACCGGCCCGTCAAAGACAAGGAAGCCCCTAAAGACCTGACCCCGGAGCAGATCGCTGCGTTGCCGGTGCCCGCCAAGACCGAGGTGTCACAGCCCCAGCCCCAAGGCGCCATCCGCGACTACCCGCCCCTGGAAGCCGGTCGCCCCTGAGCTGTCTCCGTCCTTTCCCGCCTGCGCTTTTCCCGTCTGCGTCTTTCGGCCAGCGCCTTTGCCGCAGGCCTCAGCACCCATCGCCATGAGCACCACCCCCACAGAGCAAGCCCCCCACCGCATCGCCATCGCTGGCGCCTCCGGCCGCATGGGCCGCATGCTGGTCGAAGCCGTGATGAACGCCCCTGACGCCAGCCTGGCCGGCGCCCTGGACGTGGCCACCAGCCCGGCCGTGGGCATTGACGCCGCCGCCTTCCTGGGCGCCAGCAGCGGCGTGGCCATCACGCCCGACCTGCGCCAGGGCCTGGGTAACGCCCAATACCTGATTGACTTCACCCGCCCCGAAGGCACCCTGGAGCACCTGCGCGTGTGCCGCGAATTGGGCGTGAAGATGATCATCGGCACCACCGGCTTCACCGACGAACAAAAGGCCGAGATCGACGCCGCTTCGCGCGACATCGCCATCGTCATGGCCCCCAACATGGCCGTGGGCGTCAATGTGGTCTTCAAGCTGCTGGCCCAGGCGGCCAAGGCGCTCAAAGAGGGCTACGACATCGAGATCATCGAGGCCCACCACCGCCACAAGGTGGATGCCCCCAGCGGCACCGCCCTGAAGATGGGCGAGGTGGTGGCCGAGGCCGTGGGCCGTGACCTCAAGGAATGCGCCGTGTACGGCCGTGAGGGCGTCACCGGCGAGCGCGACCCCTCCACCATCGGCTTTGCCACCATCCGCGGTGGCGATGTCGTGGGCGACCACACGGTGCTGTTCGCCGGCATCGGCGAGCGCATCGAGATCACGCACAAATCGTCCAGCCGCGCCACCTATGCCCAGGGCAGCCTGCGCGCGGTGCGCTTCCTGGCGCACCAGCCCCATGGCCTGTTCGGCATGGACGACGTGCTGGGCCTGAAGTGAACCTGATCGCCTGAGAGGCCAGCATGGGCAACCTTCTGATGTATTGGCAGCAAGGCGATGCGGTGTCGCGCGCCGTGGCCCTCACTTTGCTGGTCATGTCCATCGGCTCGTGGGTGCTGGTGTTCTGGAAGGGCTGGGTGCTGCGCCGTGTGCGGCACGACCTGAGCAGCGCCCCGGCACACTATTGGGCCGCCAGCGATGTGACGGCCGCCCGCCAGGCCTTGCAGCCGCTGGACCGCGAAGGCGTGCTGCTGCCCCTGGCCGATGCGGCCCATGCGCCGGTGGACGCACGCAGCCTGGGCGCCCAGGCCACGCCGGAGGCCCAGCTCACCCGCGCCCTGCGCGACGCGCTGCACGAGGTGCTCGCCCGCTTGCGACTGGGCCTGGTGTGGTTGGCCACCGTGGGGGCGGTGGCGCCCTTTGTGGGCCTGCTGGGCACCGTCTGGGGCATCTATCACGCCATGCTGCGCATCAGTGCGGAAGGCTCGGTGGGCATCGATCAGATTGCCGGCCCCGTCGGCGAGGCCCTGGTCATGACCGCCGCCGGTCTGGCCGTGGCCATCCCCGCCGTCATCGCCTACAACCTGTTTGGCAAGTTGGTCACGGCCAGCGAGGCCGACTTGGAAGGCTTCGCGCACGACCTGCGTGAAACCGCGCTGGCCTTGCGCGCGAAGGGTTAAGAGCACCATGGCCTTTGGTCGGCTGGAGCGCGAACAGGGGCATGCCCCCATGAGCGAGATCAACATGACGCCGCTGATCGACGTCATGCTGGTGCTGCTCATCTTGTTCATGCTGACCGCACCCTTGATGACGTCGCGCCTCAAGCTGGAGTTGCCCGAAACCGACGCGGCCGCCGCGCCCGATACCGTGCCCCAGGTGATGGCGGTGGCCATCACCGCCAACGGGGTGGTGCACCTGGACGAGCAGCCCACCTCGATGCAGGCGCTGGCCGCGCAGGCCAAGGCCCTGGCCGAACGCAACCCGGACACCGAGGTGCACCTCAGCGTCGACAAGTCGGTGCGCTACGACAAGGTGGCCGAGACCATGGCGCTTCTGCAACAGGCGGGGCTTCGCCGTCTGGCCTTCATCACGGCAGCGCCCGGCGGGGCACAATGAGGCATCGCCTCCCGTCGCAGCCACCGGGCTGCAGCCTGCCATGTCCACGCCCAAGTTCACCACCCAGCGTTTTGACGATGCCGAGGCCGCCCTGGCCTACGTGCGCCACCTCTACGACAGCCAGATTGCCCACCTGCGTGATTGCCTGACCCGGTTCGTGGCCGGCGAGACCTTCAAGCAGCCCGTGCGGGCCAAGTACCCCTTCGTTCGCATCCACATCGACACGGTGGCGCACCCCGATTCGCGCCTGTCGTACGGTTTTGTGGCCGGCCCTGGGTTTTACGAAACCACCATCACCCGGCCCGACCTGTTTGCCGCCTACCTGCGCCACCAGTTTCAACTGCTGCTGGCCAACCATGGGGTGCTGCTGGAGGTGGGACTGAGCGCCGAGCCCATCCCCGTGCACTTCTGTCTGGCCGAAGACCAGCACCTGGAGGGCAACATGAGCCCCGAGCGCCGCACCTTGCTGCGCGACGTGTTCGACCTGCCCGACCTGGCCGCCATGGACGATGGCATCGCCAATGGCACCCACGAGGCGCGTGGTGGCAAGCCCCGGCCACTGGCGCTCTTCACGGCGCCCCGCATCGACTACTCGCTGCACCGGCTGCGCCACTACACCGGCACCTCACCCGAGCACTTCCAGAACTTCGTGTTGTTCACGAACTACCAGTTCTACATCGACGAGTTCGTGCGCCTGGGCCGTGATCTGATGGCCACCCCGCCCGACCCCACCCACCCGCGCGATGACGACGACTGCATCGCCTTCGTCGAGCCTGGCAATGTGATCACCTGGCGCACGGGCGTCACGCCCGATCCCGACTGGCGGGAGGGCGTGCCCCCACCGCGCCTGCCGCAGATGCCGGCCTACCACCTGGTGCGCCGTGACCACGGTGGCATCACCATGGTCAACATCGGTGTGGGCCCGGCCAACGCCAAGACCATCACCGACCACATCGCCGTCTTGCGCCCGCATGCCTGGATCATGCTGGGCCATTGCGCCGGCCTGCGCAATTCACAGCAACTGGGTGACTACGTGCTGGCCCATGGCTACGTGCGCGAAGACCATGTGCTGGACGAGGACCTGCCTCTGTGGGTGCCGATCCCGCCGCTGGCGGAAATCCAGCTGGCGCTGGAAGGGGCGGTGGCCGATGTGACGCAATTGCACGGCTACGAGCTCAAGCGCATCATGCGCACCGGCACCGTGGCCAGCACCGACAACCGCAATTGGGAACTCTTGCCCCAACGCGAGCCCGAGCGGCGCTTCAGCCAGAGTCGCGCCATCGCGCTGGACATGGAAAGCGCCACCATCGCCGCCAACGGTTTTCGCTTCAGGGTGCCCTATGGCACCTTGCTGTGC
Source organism: Aquabacterium sp. A3 (assembly GCF_038069945.1). Classification (NCBI taxonomy): domain Bacteria; kingdom Pseudomonadati; phylum Pseudomonadota; class Betaproteobacteria; order Burkholderiales; family Sphaerotilaceae; genus Aquabacterium; species Aquabacterium sp. A3. Next base: position 221,674 of record NZ_JBBPEV010000002.1, read on the forward strand.
GTGAGCGACAAGCCCCTGCACGGCGAGCTCAAGCTGCCCGGCATGGCCAACCAGTTCTACCGCGAGCGGGTGGACCAGCACCTGCGCATCGGCCTGCGGGCCATCGAGCGCCTGCGGGCCAACCGGGCCGGGCAACTGCACAGCCGCAAGCTGCGCAGCTTTGCCGAAGTGGCGTTCCAGTGACCCGCCTGTTTTTGCCATGAAAAAACCCCAACCCGACAGGGTGGGGTTTTTATGTGACAAGCTTGGTGTCGCGCACGAAACACCCCCTTCAGGGGGTGTGTGGCGCCAATGAATCAGGCGGCGAGGGCCATGCCGTTGGCGCCCACCTTCACGGGCGTGATTTCACGGCGCACTTGCTCGCCGGCCTGCTCTTCGGCCACGCGCAAGTCGTAGGCCGTCTGCAGGTCCATCCAGTACTGGGGCGTGGTGCCAAAAAAGCGTGCCAGGCGCAGCGCGGAGTCAGGGCTGACGCCGCGGCGTTCACGCACGATGTCGTTCACACGGGGGGCGGGCACGTGCAGGCGAATGGCCAGGCCACTGGCCGACAGACCGTGTTTTTCCATGAACTGCGAACGCAGGATGGCACCGGGATGCTGAGCTTGTGACTTGTTCATGATTTCACGCAGAGTTCGACTTCAGTGAACCTATCGTATGAGTTTCGGGGGATTTAGATTGTCAATCCGGTGACAATGTTACGCTCTGCATCTAACCATTTCAGGGGGTGTAGGGGTATATCCCTATAACGTTGAACGTTCCATGGATGAAATTCGTGCGTCGGGCGCTGTCCCTGCGGGCCTGCTGGCCGCCTTGCGCAGCCAGGGCTGGTTTGCCACGTGTGAAGATGGTTTTCAGCTGGCCTTGCTGGGGCAGGCCCGGCTGCAGCACCTGTCGGCCGGCGACACCTTGTTTGCCCGTGGCAGCGAGGCCGATGGCCTGCACTGTGTGCTGGCCGGGGCCGTGAAGATCAGTTCGGACGACCCGGTGAGCGGCGCGCAGCGCCTGTGGGCTTACCTGGAGCCGTATCAATGGTTTGGCGAGCTGTCGCTGCTGGACGGGCAACCCCATTCGCTGGACGCCATCGCCGACCAGGACAGCCGCATCCTCACGGTGCCCAAGGCCCGCCTGGACGCCTGGCTGCAGGCGCACCCTCGGCATTGGCGTGAACTGTCGCGCCTGGCCTGTGCCCGGCTGCGCGGGCTGCAGGCGGCCACCGAAGACCGAGATCAACTGTCGGTGGACGACCAGGTCGCCCGTCGCCTGGTCTTGTCGGCCAGCAACGCCGGGCAGCTCGTCTGGGGCCACTGGCGCCGCCGTGTGCGCCTGCCCCAGGAGCACCTGGCCAGCATGCTGGGCGTGTCTCGGCAAACCATCAACAAAGCCTTGCGCCGCCTGGAGCGTGATGGCCTGCTGCGCCTGGGCTACGCCGAGATCGAGATCCTGCAACTGGAGCACCTGGTGGTGCGGGCGGGCACGTTCGATCCGGTGGTCTACCCCGGCATGGCGGTGCCGCCCTGGGTGCTCAAGGCGGTCAGCGGGCCTTGACCCCCACCTTGACCCCCACCTTGGCCGCCGCCGCCTTGGCCTTGGTGCGTGCCGTGTCCAGGTCCGCATCAAAGGCCAGGGCCACGCCCATGCGGCGCTTCACAAAGCTCTCGGGTTTGCCAAATAGGCGGATGTCGGTGCCGGGTTCGGCCAGGGCCTCGGCCACGCCTTCAAACACCACGTCCTGGGCGTCCACGCCGCCGTAAATCACCGCCGAGGCGCCCGGGCTGCGCAGGCGGGTGTCCACTGGCAGGCCCAGGATGGCCCGCGCGTGCAACTCAAACTCGCTTTGCACCTGGGTGCACAAGGTGACCAGGCCGGTGTCGTGGGGCCGGGGGCTCACCTCGCTGAACCACACCTGCTCGCCCTTGACGAACAGCTCCACACCAAACAGACCCTGGCCGCCCAGGTTGTCGGTCACGGCCTTGGAGATCTCGCGTGCCTTGCGCAGGGCCTCGGGGTGCATGGGGTGGGGCTGCCAGCTCTCCACGTAATCGCCGCTGACCTGGATGTGACCGATGGGCTCGCAGAAGTGGGTGACCACTTCGCCTTGCTGGGCCCCGCTGCCGGCGGCACGCACCGTGAGCTGGGTGATCTCGTAATCGAAATCGATGAAGCCTTCGACGATGACGCGGCCGTGGCTGACGCGTCCGCCCTCCATGGCGTAGGCCCAGGCCTTGGCCACGTCGGCCGGGCCGTCGATCTTGCTCTGCCCCTTGCCGGACGAGCTCATCACCGGTTTGACGATGCAGGGGTAGCCGATGCCAGGCTGGCCATCGGTGCCCTCGATGGCGGCTTGCAGTTCGGTCAGCGAGTCGCAGAAGCGGTAAGGGCTGGTGGGCAGGCCCAGGGTTTCGGCGGCCAGGCGGCGGATGCCCTCGCGGTCCATGGTCAGGCGCGCGGCGCGGGCGGTGGGGATGACGCGCACCACACCCTCGGCCTCCAGGGCCTCCAGCACCGGGGTGGCGATGGCCTCGATCTCGGGCACCACCAGGTGAGGGCGCTCGGCCTCGATCAGCGCGCGCAGTTGCTGCGCGTCGCTCATGGCGATGGTGCGGCTGTGGTGCGCCACCTGTTGGCCGGGGGCGTGCTCGTAGCGGTCCACCGCGATGGTTTCCACGCCCAGGCGTTGCAGGGCGATCAGCACCTCCTTGCCCAACTCGCCAGCGCCCAGCAGCATGACGCGGGCGGCCGAAGGAGACAAAGGGGTGCCCAGGGGCTGGGTGTGTGCGGTGGTGCTCATGGTGTGGGGGGCTGATCGGCAAGAAGTGAGACGGTGCATTTTCAAGGATGATGCACGCATGAATCAAAGTAATCGCATCGGCATCATGGCCGCCATGCCCGAAGAGCTGCAGGCCTTGCTGGACCGCATGGTGGACGACACCCCGGTGACGCTGGGCGGTCGCACGTTCTGGTGTGGGCAACTGCAAGGGGTGGAGGTGGTGGTGGTGCTGTCGGGCATCGGCAAGGTGGCGGCGGCCATCACCACCACCTTGCTGCTGCAGGCCTTCGAGGTCAATGAGCTGTGGTTCACGGGCGTGGCCGGGGGCCTGGCGCCCCAGGTGCAGGTGGGGGATGTGGTGGTGGCCGACGCCCTGGTGCAGCACGACATGGACGCCTCGCCCCTGTTTGCGCGCCACGAATTGCCCGGCTTGGGCCTCAGTCACCTGCAGGCGCCCGCTGCGCTCATCGACGAGGTTGTGGGTGTCGTGGCGCAGGCGCAGCCCCAACCTGTGCACCGTGGGCTGGTGCTCAGTGGGGACCAGTTCGTGGCGTCGGCCGGCCAGGTGGCCGAGCTGGTGCAACGCCTGCCTGGCGCCCTGGCCGTCGAGATGGAAGGCGCCGCCGTGGCCCAGGTGTGTCACGCATTCGACAGGCCTTGCGTCATCGTCCGCACCATCTCTGACCGCGCCGATGAGGCTGCGCCGCAGGATTTCGGGCGCTTCATCGCCGAGGTGGCCAGTCCCCGGTCAATGGCCATCGTGATGGCCCTGCTGTCGGCGCGTTCCAAGCGGTAACTTGATCATTTTGTGCACTTCTGCCGCCGCAGCCGGTGCCATGCACTACAGGCTTCAGGCGCCGCGCCGATACCGATGCGTGTAGCGGCGGAGAAGAGCTCATGACAACATCGTCCGATCTGGTTCAGCAGGATGTCGCCCAAGCGGTGATGACGTCACAGATGGTGACCGAATACGACGCCGATGGGCAGATCACCCAGGTCAACGAGGTGTGTTGTCGCAGCCTGGGCCATCGTCCAGAGGCTCTGGTTGCGCGCGGCGTCGACCAATGGATTGAGCCGGAAGAGCAGGCAGCATTTCACACGGTGTGGGCCACGGTGCTGGCAGGGCAGTGCCACATGGGTGAATGGCGTCGGCGTCATGCCGATGGACGTTTGATGTGGTTGCGCCTGGGGTGGGTGCCCTTGATGGATGCGTCTGGCCAACTGCGCAAGGTGATGGAGTTCTCGTGCGACATCACCGACACCAAAGCCCGTTCGTTCGAGGATGCCTCACGGCTGGCCGCCATCTCGCGCTCGCAAGGCGTGGTCGAGTTTTCGCTCGACGGCACCGTGCTGATGGCCAACGCGATGTTTCTGTCCACGATGGGATACCGCGAAGACAACGTGGTGGGACAACACCACCGCATGTTCATTGAGCCTGATGAGGCCCGCAGCGGCGCCTATCGCAGCTTCTGGCTGAAGCTGGGGCAGGGAGAATCGCTGGAAGACGACTACTTGTGTCTGGCCCATGGTGGTCGACACGTCTGGCTGCACGCCACCTACAGCCCGGTGCTGGACGCCGAGGGACGTCCGCACAAGGTGGTCATGTACTGCCACGAGATCACGGCGTCTCGCATGGCCTCGCTGGAGAATCAAGCCCGTGTGGACGCCATTGGTGCCGGCCATGCCTTGTTGGAGCTTGACGCCAAAGGGCTGATCCTTGCGGCCAATGACGTGGGGTGTCAGGCCATGGGTTATCGCCAGGCCGATATGGTGGGCAAGCTCGAAAGTGATTTCATGTTCGAAGACGACATCAACCATCCTGCTTACCAGGAAGGCTGGCGGCGTCTGCGTGCTGGACAAGGGTTGCAGACCGAGGTTCGGCGCCGTGCCATTGACGGCCGAGAGGTGTGGTGGGCCTCCACCATGAGCCCCGTCATGGGCCCGGATGGTCAGCTGGCGAAGGTGCTGGTGATTTCGCAGGACGTGACCGCCCTCAATGCCAGCCGGCTGGACCTGGAGGGCAAGGTGGCGGCCATTGATCGGGCTCAGGCCGTCGTGGAATTTGACCTGCAGGGCAAGGTTCTGAGCGCCAACGACAACTTCTTGCGCTTGCTGGGCTATGCCCTGGATGAGGTGAAGGGGCGCCCTCATCGGATGTTTGTCACGCCCGCAGAGGTGGCTTCGGCCGCCTATCAGGCGTTCTGGGATCGCCTTGCCCGCGGCGAGTTCGTGTCAGGCGAATTCCGGCGCATGGGTCGTGATGGCAAAGAGGTCTGGATCCAGGCCACGTACAACCCGATCTTTGGTCGGGACGGCAAGCCCACCAAGGTGGTGAAATACGCTGTGGACATCTCGCAGCAGAAGATGCGCAACGTCGAACATGAGGCCAAGTTGTCCGCCATCGACAAGGCGCAAGCGGTGATCGAGTTCGATCTGGACGGCAACGTGCTGTCGGCCAATCGCAACTTCCTGATGACCATTGGCTACACGGCCCGCGAGATCGTAGGACACCACCACAGCATGTTCTGCACGCCCGAGCACACCCAGAGCGAAGAGTATCGAGATTTCTGGTTGCGCCTCAATGAGGGCCAGTTCATCAGCGGGCGCTTTCATCGGGTGGGTAAATACAGTCGTGACGTGTGGATCCAGGCTACTTACAACCCCATACTGGATGCCAACGGGCAGGTGGTCAAGATCGTCAAGTTCGCGCATGACGTGACCAAGGAAGTGCAGCTGGAGCAGCACATCTCGACGAAGTCACGGGACATGGCCCACAGCGTGCAAAGCCTGATCGACAGCATCACCAACATCGCGGCCAACAGCGGTGTGGCGGCTGAGACCTCCGAGCAGGCCACGTTGGCCGCCCGATCAGGCTTCGAGGCTGTGCAGCGATCGATCACCATGATCGATGCCATCCAGGCCAGCTCGTTGCGCATGTCGGAGATCGTTCGGGTGATCAGCGAGATTGCCAACCAGACCAATCTGCTGGCCTTCAATGCGGCCATCGAGGCGGCGCGGGCCGGCCAGCACGGCGTCGGCTTCTCGGTGGTGGCGGGCGAGGTTCGCAAGCTGGCCGAGCGGAGTTCGCAAGCGGCCCGCGAGATCGCCAAACTCATTGATGAGTCGGTGATTCAGGTCAATGCCGGTGCCGAGGTCAGCAAAGACGCCGCCCAGAAGTTCGAGGGGGTGATGTCCAGCGTGGGTCGGGCTGGTCACAGCGTGCAGCAGATTGCCAAAGAGGCAGAGCAGCAGCGTGAGGTGGCTCATTCGGTCTCCTCGCTCATCGAAGCGCTGGTGCTTGACGGCAGGGTTGTCCCGTGAGCCACGAACCGCTGCGACACTACGGCGGCTTCGAGCTGGCCGGTATGTCGATGGCTTTGCCACTGACGTCATTGCGCGAGGTCCATCCCTGGTGCGAGCTGGTAGAGATTCCCAGTCCTTCGGCGGCGGTCATGGGGGCCTTGTCATTGCGTGGCACCCTTGTACCCGTGGTGAACCTCTCGACTGTGCTGTCTCGTGGACCACAGATCCAACGTTGGGGCTGTCTGATCGTCATGGTTCACGAAGGTCAGATCATGGCGCTGGCGGCGGATGCGGTCACGGGCGTGTTCTCGTGCGAACCGTCAACGCTGCACCCCATGCGGGGTCAAGATCCTGTGGCGTCCATTCTGGCCGCCAATGTGTACCGAAGCGATCAGGACCGAGAGGTCTGCCTCTTGTCCGTGGCTTCGGTGTTCTCCTTGCCAGGGGTGGTGTCGGTGGTCGATCCAGAGCCGCAACGTCAGCAGGTGGGTGAAGGGCTGCTGGAGCGCAGCGATGACTCGCACCCACTGATGCTCCTGCGCTGTGGTCGGGTACCCATGGCGATTGACGCCATGGCGGTGGCCGGCACGATACCGGCGCCGGCGCTGCGCCCTTCCGCCCTGGCCCAGGGGCACTGCCTGGGCGTGGTGTCTCATGCTGGGCGAGACATTCCGGCCGTGGACCTGCAGTCGCTGTGCGGCCTGGGGGCCATGGACGTCTCTGCTGGCATGCAGGCGTTCGTGCTCACACTCGACGAGGGCGAGGTGGCTCTGTTGATGGGGGAAGTGCTGGACGTGGTACGGGCGCCAGCCGAATCGGCCCTGCACGTGCCCGCTTATGCCTTGCCTGCGCGTGATTTGTTCGAAGGTGCTGTGCCCACGTCGGCACTCAGTGAAGACGTCGTGAAACGCCTGGGCATGCAGGTGTCTCAGTTCTTGTGGTTGTCGGCACAGGGCCTGCGACAACACCCTGCGCTGATCAGCCTGGCCTCCATGAGCGATGGTCAGACCTCATCTGACCACGCGCACGGATTCAAGTCTGCATCGTTGGCGCAGTCGATGCTTACCTATGCCCTGGGCGGCGATGCCGCCACCCCGCTGGAACAGGTCAGCGAAATCCTGCCCTACGACCCCGGGTTGTGCGTGTTTGCGCAGCAAGGTGCCTTGCTGGGCATCCTGGTCAACCGTGGCCGGTCCATCCCGGTGATGTGCCTGAGTCGCCTTACGGGGCTGGCATCGCCGGAAGTCAGCCCCGCGGTCAGTGTGCTGGTGGTGGTGCATGAAGGGCAGCATGTGGGCTTTGCTGTGCCCGCCCTGCGCTCCATCGAGCCGTCAGACTGGTCCCCCGAGTTGCCCGCCATGGGGCAGCCTGGCGGCGACCCTCTGGCGCAGGCCCTGTCGGGACGCCGGTTGGTGCAGGTGGGAGTGCCCGGCCAGCAACGCATGCTGCCCTTGCTGGACCTGCAACAGGCCGCACGCAGCCTCATCGAGCAGGGCCAGCGAGAAGCCGTGGCCGCATGATTGGGCCCCTAAATCGGCACTACTTCACGGATGCCGGGCTCGGCGGGAGCTCAGACTCGGCGTAGCAAACTCCGGGCGTCATCGGCATGATCCAGCTCCTATTTGCCCTGGACGTCGACCCAGGGCTTCTGATCTACGGCAGCTACAACCCTTGGCTGGTGGCGCTGTCGGTGGCCATTGCGGTCTTCTCATCGACCATGGCCCTGAACGCTGCCACCCAGGCGCGTGACATGCACAACGCCCACTTGCGGCGTGTCACCCTGCTGGCTGGCAGCCTGGCCCTGGGGTGCGGCGTGTGGGCGATGCACTTCATCGGCATGCTGTCGTTTGCCCTGTGCACCACGGTCAAGTACGACGTGGCCATCACGACCGCTTCGCTGTTGCCCAGCATCGGGGCTTCATGGGTGGCGCTACAGTTGCTGGCGCAAGATCGCGTGTCGTGGCGTCAACTGCTGGTCAGCGGCGTGCTGGTCGGGGCGGGCATCGGTGCCATGCACTATGCGGGCATGGCTGCGATGGACATGCCGGCCCAACTGCGGTATGACCCCTGGATGTTCGCGCTGTCCATCGTGGTGGCGGTGGTGCTCGTCGTGCTGGCCTTGTGGATCCGGTTCGGCATGGGGCGCCTCATGAGCACCCAGTCGGCGGTGGTGCTCAATGTCCTGGCGGGTACCGTGATGGGCATGGCCATCTCGGGCATGCACTACACCGGCATGGCCGCTGCCCGGTTCATGGGCGAGTCGCTGGACCCCAGCGTGCTCGATCTCCAGGACCCGGTGCCCTTGGCCCTGTCCATCTCGCTGGTGACCGTGGTGGCCACGGTGCTGGTGGCTGCTGCCAGTGGCCTGGCCCAGTACCGACAGCTGATCGAGCGTCTGCAAAGCAAGGAAAACAAACTCAGTGCCATCCTGGACACCGCGCTGGACGGCATCCTTGTTTTTGATCATCAAGGCCAGATCATCCGCGTCAATCCGGGGGGCGAACGCATCTATGGCTGGTCTCGGCATGAGTTGGTCGGGCACAACGTCACCACCTTGTTGTGCGAACCGCTGCGCACGCAAGTGTTGCAGGACGTGCCCGCGTTCATTGACCGTCTCAAGCAAATGGTGGGGCTGGAGTTCATGGCGGAGGGGCAGCATCGCCAAGGGCACCGCGTGCCGCTGCGCCTGGTGCTGGGTCGGGCCGTGGCCGATCAGCATGACGTCTTCGTGGCCTACGTTTCCGACGTCAGCGAGCGCGTGAAGATGGAGTCGGCACTTCGTGCCAGCGAGGCGCAGTTTCGCACCCTGATCGCCAACATCCCGGGCATTGCGTACCGCTGTCGCCTTGACAAGGGCTGGCCCATGGTGTTCATCAGCGACGCGGTGGAGCGCATCACTGGATTTCAGGTGGCTGACTTCCTGGGGGGCTCCCCTCGCGTGCGCTTCGCCGATCTGGTGCCTGCTGATGAGGTGAGCCAGGTCAGCGACCTGGTCATGGCGTCGGTGCAGCGCGGCGAGTCCTTCGTGCTGGAGTTTCGGTTGCGCCATCGCGAAGGCGGCTGGCGATGGATGTGGGGAAACGGAAGCCTGGTGCGCGATGACGAGGGCCGGGCGCTGTACATCGACGGGGTGCTGCTGGACATCACCGAGCGCCGCCAGATGGAAGAAGACCTTCGTGACGCGAAGGAACGAGCCGAAGCAGCCGCAGCGGCCCGCAGCTCATTCCTGGCCAACATGAGTCACGAAATCCGCACCCCGATGAACGCCATCATTGGCTTCACCGAGGTGGTACTGGGCAGCCACGATATCCCGGACGCTCAGCGCAAGCACCTGGACACGGTGCGCCGGTCGGCCCGATCGCTGCTGCACCTGCTCAATGACATCCTGGACAGCTCCAAGCTGGAGCGTGGCGCATTGGAGCTGGAGTGCCTGGACTTCAACCTGCGCGATTTTGTGGCGCAACTGTGTGCCGAGCAGGCCATTCAGGCAGCGCGCAAGGGCTTGACCCTCCACCATGATGTGCACGCATCGGTTGAGCCCTTTGTGCGCGGCGACCCGCACCGGCTGCGCCAGGTGTTGATCAACCTGCTGGGCAATGCCGTGAAGTTCACCGAACTGGGCAGTGTGACCATGACGGTTCAACGCGACGCTGACATGCTGCATTTCGCGGTGCGCGACACAGGCATCGGCATTCCCGCCGATCGGCTGCAGAGCATCTTCGAGCCGTTCACGCAGGCCGATGCCTCCATGAGCCGCCGTTTCGGAGGCACCGGCCTGGGTACCACGATCAGCAAACAGCTCGTCGAGCTGATGAACGGTCGCATCTGGGTGGAGAGTACGCTGGGGCAGGGCAGCACCTTTCATGTTTGCGTGCCCTTGGGTGCAGGACAGGAGGCTTTGGCAACGGCCGCCGGCGGCACCGACATCGTGAGTCTGCCGCCCTTGCGTGTTCTGGCGGTGGACGACGTGCCGCAGAACACCGAACTGTTGTTGGTTGCGCTTGGCCAGTTGGGGCACACGGTGGTGGTGGCCGACGACGGCCGCCAGGCAATCGATCATTTCCGCCAATCTGAGTTTGACGTGGTGTTGATGGACGTGCAAATGCCCGTGATGGATGGCCTGCAGGCCACCTGTGCGATCCGAGAGATCGAGCAGTCTCAAGCCCGTGTGCGCACGCCCATCCTGGCGCTGTCAGCCAGCGTGTTGCCTGAAGATCGGGCCGCGGCCGTGGACGCCGGCATGGACGGATTTGCCGTCAAACCTGTTGAGCTTCCCCAGCTGCTGGCCGAGGTGGCGCGAGTGACGGGCCTTGGCCCGCCGGCAGGCATGGGGCAGGCGATGACTGAGACGGCACCGGATTCGAGCTCGTGGTTGCCCCTGAACCCTGAGATCGTCGATCAGCAACGCGCCTTGCGCCGGTGGGGGCAGACGGAGGCCTACAGGCAGGCCCTGCAACGATTCGTGCGCGATCAACAAGCCTGGCTGGACGCCACGGACCACCACACCCCGCCCTCTGAAGCCCTTCGTGTGGCCGCAGAGGCTCATCGACTCAAGGGCGCAGCCAGTAACCTGGGGCTGAGTTTGCTGGCGGCGGCGTGTGAACCTCTCGAGCATGCCGCGCGTGCCCATGAGCTGGCGGTGGTGCCCATGCTGTGGGTTGAGATGCGTGATGCCCTGACGCTGACGCTGGGCAATCTTCAGCAGGGCTTGAGCAGCGCCGTCACGGCGCAGACGCAGGTCTTGGCATCGGCCGCGCCCCGGCTCTCTGCCCCACAGGCCCATGAGCTGGCCGGGCAGGTGATGACGGCCTTGCGGCGAGGTGAGCCACTGGAGCAGGAGCTGCAATCCCTGTTGGGAGGCGTGGCCCATTGGGTGGATGAGCCGCAGCGCCTGGCAGTTCTGCAGGCCGTGGATGACTTTGATTTTGACCAGGCGGCCTCGGCGTTGAGCGCCCTGATGAGCGAGGTGCCCACACAAGACCACCGCGAGGAGGACACCCATGTGGACCGTTGACAAGGAACGCAAGCCCTGCGTGTTGGTCGTGGACGACGAAGCCACCAACCTTCAGGTGTTGCGCCAGATTTTGCAGGATGACTATCGCCTGTTGTTTGCCAAGGACGGCCGCAAGGCCTTGGAGCTGGCACGCACCGAACGCCCTCAACTGGCGCTGCTGGACGTGATGATGCCCGACATGACCGGGCTGGACGTGTGCCGAGAACTCAAGGCCGACGCCCGCACCGCCGACATGCCTGTGATCTTCGTGACTGCGCTCAGCAGCACCGAAGACGAGACGGCTGGCTTTGAATTGGGGGCGGTTGATTACATCACCAAGCCAGTCAGCGCCCCGATCGTGAGGGCGCGTGTGCGAACACACCTGTCGCTTGTGCGCGCAGACGAACTGCGCGACACCCGCCTGCAGATCATTCAGCGCCTGGGCCTGGCCGCCGAGTACAAGGACAATGAAACTGGTTTGCACGTCATCCGCATGAGCCACTACGCGCAGGTTCTGGCTCGCGCCACCGGATGGAGCGAGCCTGCCGCTGAAGAGTTGTTGGCTGCAGCACCCATGCATGACATTGGCAAGATCGGCATTCCTGATGGAATTTTGCTCAAGCCTGGGCCGCTCAGTCCCGAAGAATGGGAGGTGATGAGACGCCATCCCATCATTGGCGCTGAAATCATTGGCGAGCACCCCTCATCCCTGCTGCGAATGGCGCGCAACATCGCGCTGGCTCACCATGAGAAGTTCGATGGCACCGGCTATCCGCATGGCCTGGCCGGAGAGGCCATTCCCATTGAAGCGCGCATCGTGGCCGTGGCCGACGTCTTCGATGCGCTGACCACCGAGCGCCCCTACAAAAAAGCGTGGCCAGTGGACGAAGCCTTCAAGACCATCGCCGAGGGGGCCAGCAAGCACTTTGACCCGGTGATTGTTGAACAGCTGTTTGCTCAGCAATCGGCCATCCTGGCCATCAAGGAGCGCTGGAAAGAAGACGGTGCGGGCATGGCCGCCGCGTCTTCTCGGGCTGACTGGGCTCAGTGAGCCGTGTCCTGCTTCATCTGCTTGCGCAGGGCCACCGCATCCACGCTGCGCGCCTTGTCTTGCGCATCCAGCATGAACACCTGCACCGTGTTGGCCACCTGTTGGGCATGACTGGCCAGGTTCATGGAGGCGGCGGCTATCTGCTCCACCGCCGCCGCGTTTTGCTGCGTGATGCCATCCAGCTGAGACACCGCCGAGTTCACTTGCGAGATGCCCGAGAGCTGCTCGGTGGCGCCATGGCTGATGGTCTCGATCAGGGCCCCCACACGCTCCACCGCCTGCAGTGCCTCGCTCATGGTGCCCGCAGCCACCCCCGTGAGTTCGCTGCCCTGGTGCACCTTCTCTGACGAGTCGGTGATCAGTTGCTTGACCTCGCGGGCGGCCGTGGCCGTGCGCTGGGCCAGCGCTCGCACCTCGGACGCCACCACCGCAAAGCCTCGGCCTTGCTCGCCCGCACGGGCGGCCTCCACCGCCGCGTTCAGCGCCAGGATGTTGGTCTGGAAGGCGATGCTGTCGATCACCTGGATGATGTCGCCAATGCGGCGCGACGACTCTTCGATCGCACCCATGGTGCTGGTCACGTTCTGCACGGCCGCGGTGCTGCGCCGGGTGATCGCCAGTGTCTCTTGGGCCAGTTGCGAGGCCTGCCCTGCGTGGTCGGCGCTGTGCTTGACCGTGCCGGTGATCTGCTCCATCGAGGCCGCAGTTTGTTGCAGGTTGCTGGCCTGCGATTCGGTGCGGCCCGACAGGTCCTGATTGCCCAGCGAAATCTCCTGAGTGGCGTGCATCAGGTCGTCCACACCATTGCGCGCATCGCGCACGATGGAGCGCAGGTTCACACTGAGCTGGTTGAGGCTGCGCGTGAGCTGGCCCACCACATCGTACCGGTCGGTCTGGATTTCTTGCGTCAGGTCACCTGCCGCCATGCGGTTGGCCGTGTCGATCAGGGCCTGGATCGGGCCCAGCGCCACGCGGTTGACCAGGGCTCGGGTGCCCCACACGGCCACAGCCATCAGGGGCAGGCCCAGGTACAGCGGCGCGCTGCTGTCGGGGTGCTGCCCCTGCCACAGTCCGCAGCCATAGGCTGTGCCAGCCACGGCGGCCGTCACCCAGGTCAACTTGCCAGACAGGCCGGGCTGCAAGGCCAAGTGCAAGCGGCCCAGCCAGGTGTTGCGCAGCACGCGGCCCTCACGCAGCACGTGCACCAGACGCCCACTGGATTTCTCTTCGCGCATGCGCTGGTACAGGGCCTCGGCCTCGGCCACCTGCTCGCGCGTGGGCTCGGTGCGCACCGACATGTAGCCCGTGGGCTGATCGCCCTGCATCAGCGGCGTCACATTGGCCTGCACCCAGTAGTAGGTGCCGTCCTTGCGGCGGTTCTTCACGGCAGCCGACCAGGGCTTGCCCCGAGCGATCGTGTCCCACATGTCCCGGAAGGCTTCTTCGGGCATGTCGGGGTGGCGGATCATGTTGTGCGGCTGCCCGAGCAACTCTTCGCTGCTGTAGCCGCTCACCCGGATGAAGGCCGGGTTGCAGTACAGAATGCGACCCTTGAGGTCGGTGGTGGACACCAGCGTTTCGCCCTTGGGAAAGGGGTACGCCTGGTCAACGATGGGTTGGTTGAGTCTCATGCACGCATCCACGCTGTCATCAGCAGGAACGTGAGCCCCCCTGCCTGGGCCAGGGCACCGCCCTGATGCCTGAATATCGACTGCCTTGACATGTTCTTGACCTCCCTTTGCCTTTGCTTTATCGGCCGCGTCGACAACTTCTTGATCAATATCAATAGAGGGCGGTGCAGGCAGAATCCCACCTGGATTTGCCACGGCCGCCGCCAGACCTCTTCATGACCGACCCTTGTGACACCACCTTGCCGAGCTGGCCCCACGCTTACCCGCTCACGGGCGCCAGCGCCATCCTGAAACGCTGCAACGAAGACTTCGTCGTGACCGAGCTCCCGCTGCAGTTGCCCTGCGGTGAAGGCGAACACCTGTGGCTGGACGTTGAAAAGAACGGCGCCAACACCACCTTCGTGGCCCACCAACTGGCCCAGGCCGCCGGCGTGACGGAGCGTGACGTGGGCTACGCCGGCCTGAAGGACCGCCATGCCGTCACCCGCCAGTGGTTCAGCATCTACCTGCCCCATGGAAAAGCGCAGGCCCGCACGCCCGACCTGAGCACCCTGGTGCATCCCGAGTTCAAGGTGCTGAGCCAGCGCCGCCACCTCAAGAAGCTGCGTCCCGGTGACCTGCAGGGCAACCGGTTCAGCATCGTGTTGCGCGAGGTGCGCGGCGACCGCGACGCCATCGAGGCCAACCTGAAGGCCGTGGCCGCCCATGGCGTGCCCAATTACTTTGGCGCCCAGCGCTTTGGCCACGACGGGGGCAACGTGGCGCAAGGCCGGGCCATGCTGGCGCGCGACATCCGCGTGCGCAACCCCAAGAAAAAGGGCATTTACCTGTCGGCGGTGCGCTCGTTCGTGTTCAACGAAGTGCTGGCCTGGCGCATACAGCAGGGGCTGTGGGGCCAGACCCTGCCCGGCGACGTGCTGGACGACGCGGGCCGGCCCACCGGCCCCCTGTGGGGACGCGGCCGCGTGAGCACCACCGAGCAGGCACAGGCCCTGGAAAACGCCGTGGCCCAACGCCACGCCACCTTGTGCGACGGCATGGAGCACGCGGGCCTGGACCAGGAGCGCCGCGCCCTGGTGGCCCACCCGCTGGACATGTCATGGACGTGGCGACAAGCCGACGAACTGGCGCTCACGTTTTCATTGCCTGCCGGCAACTACGCCACCTCGGTGTTGAGCGAGATCGTGCGCACCACCGAGCCGGAACGGCAGACCGACAGCGAGACGGTGGCCGCCGAGCAGTGATGCCGCAGTGCTGGGTTGGTGGCTGCAGGGCCGTCACTTCGTTGGGCGATTTGCGGCCGGCGCAATCTTCGAAGCATCGTCCCAGGTCTGGCGCGGCGCAATGGTCGACTTGTTGCCGCTCAACTCCAGTTTGACGGCAGAGACGGCGTTGTGAATCGCCGAGCCAATCATCTTGTGTGCTTGCTCGTGTTCGACCTGCACGCGCGCTGCGCGCTCTGCTGGGTCATGGTGCGGCAGGATGATCGGGAATGCAGCCCCCCTCAATGGCCCCCCAGGCTGAGAGTCATGCCGGAAGTGAATCGGCATGCGCTTGGCGCCCGGTTCGTAGGTCACGTCATCACCCGTCCAGCGCAGCGCCAGCGCACGCCGCGGCGTCGTGCGGGACTTGTTGCCGAACGAGCCGTGCAGCGTGAGGGGATGGAACATGAGGATGTCGCCAGGTTCCATGTCCCAGTGCAGAAGGTCGTACTGGTCCGGATTGGCATTGATGTCGGGAATGTCGTCTGCGTTTTCATCGATCAGTGCCGCCACGTAGTCAGGCGACAAGGCCTTGAAGCGCTGCGGCCACTTGTGTGAGCCCTTCACGTACAACAGTCCGCTGTTTTCGGTCGTCACCGGATTCAAGGGGATCCAGAAGGACGTGATCTGTTCGCCGCGAATCGGCCAGAAGGTCAGGTCCTGATGCCACGGGGTGGGCGCATCGGTGCCAGGTTCCTTGATGAACATCTGGTCATAAAAAAAACGAACCTCTTCGGACCTCATCAAGTCCTTGGCCCAGCGTGCAAAGGGGCCGTAATAGATCAGGTCGCGCAGCACATCGATGCGTTTCCACAAGAAGATGTCCATCTTGTAGCCCTCGGTCTTGCGCGACATGAACTTGCCCGTCACAGATTGGGCGTTACGGGCTTCTTCGATACCGCGCTCCACCATCTCCACCCAGTTTTTGTCCAGCGCACCCTTGAGCATGATGACGCCATCGTCGTCATAGCGCTTGAGTTCTTCGGCCGTGAGTTGACGGACGGGAAAGGCAGGAAAACCCATGGAAACCTCGATAAAGTGATTGAACTATCGTAAATGATAGAGTTATCAGTAAATTGTGACTTCAGGGTTTCTACTTGGGGTGCAAGGTGCTGTTAGTCTTGGGGCTGACAGCTGCCATCACTTCATTCGGTCATGCTTCCCGCCAAGAAATCGACGTCTCCGAGCGCTCCCAAAATTCCCGTCAAGCGGACGAAGAAGGCTTCTGAATCTGGACAGGCGAAGCAGACTGGCGGCGTTGGTCGTGGCTCGGCTGGTGCGGCCACAACGCGACAGGACAAGAGGCGCCAGGAAACTCGACTCAAGCTCATGCGTGCCGCTTTGCGCCTGATGTCGGCAAAGGGCGTCGATGGGGTGGCCATTCAAGACATCACCAATGCAGCGGATGTCGGTTTTGGCTCGTTTTACAACCACTTCCCATCCAAAGAGGCGATCTTCCTGGCCTTGAAGGATGAGTTGATCGAGCACTACGCTGCGGCGCTCGACAAACTGGGCGAACAGGTCGCGGACCCTGCTGAGAAGATCGCCGCATCGGCGCGCTACACCATTCGGTACGGACGAGCCGATCCGGTGTGGGGCCACTTTGTGCTGGCCACCCACTTCAACCGCGACAGCTTGCATGCCGGTCTGGGACGCTATCTGCTCAGGGACGTGATGAGCGGCATCGAGGGCAAGCGCTTTGTCTGCCATGACCTGCCCAGCTTGGTCGTGGCTGTGGGAAGCACCATTCTGGGTGGCCTCATGGCAGAGGTCACCGTCTCCAATCATGCCGATGACCCTTTTGGCTCGCCGCCAGATCTGCCAGAAAAGGTTTCTGCCACCGTGCTGGTGACGCTGGGGCTGCCTTGGGCAGAGGCTTGGGCGATAGCGAGTCGCCCGCTTCCTTCGGTCGACTTGCCCATCAGTCCCCTTGGTCAGGATGTGACCTGATACGCCATTTTTGAGCGGTGCAGGCCATGAAGCAAAAAGCCCCGGGCACTTGCGCCCAGGGCTTTCGGATGAAGGCAGGCCAGTGTCAGCCGTGCTCAGAACGGGATGTCGTCATCCATGTCGTCAAAGCCGGTGGACGACTTCGGCGCAGGCGCCGGAGCGGGTCGCGGCGCTGGGGCCGGGCGGGGCGCGGCTGCGCGCGGCGCGGCGGCTGGCGCGTCACCAAAATCGTCCCCTGCGGGGGCGCCACCGCCGTACCCGCCGCCACCACCACCGCCATCACGGCCACCCAGCAGTTGCATTTGCTCGGCCACGATCTCGGTGGTGTAGTTGTCCTTGCCGTCCTTGTCTTGCCACTTGCGGGTCTTCAGTCGGCCTTCCACGTACACCGGGCGGCCCTTGCGCAGGTATTCGCCGGCGATCTCGGCCAGGCGGTCGTAAAACACCACGCGGTGCCATTCGGTTTCCTCAACCTTGTCGCCGCTGGCCTTGTCCTTCCAGTTGCGGGTGGTGGCCACCGAGACGTTGCAGACCGCCGCGCCGCTGGGCGTGTAGCGAACTTCGGGGTCGCGGCCCAGGTTGCCGATGAGGATGACTTTGTTGATGGAGGCCATGGCCTGATTCCTAGAGAGGTTGGTTGAACGAACGGATCGTTGGTTAAGGCGCTCATTATGGCGTGAGCGGTGGCCAAAACACTCCCCCTGGCAGGTGCGTTCTTTGGGGGGAACTCGCTTCCCCTAAGATGCGGGTTTCAGGAGCATTTTTCATGTGTCAGCTGCTGGGCATGAGTGGCCACACACCCACCGACATCGTGTTCAGCTTCTCGGGCTTTGCCACCCGCGCGCACGAGCACGCCGATGGTTTCGGCATCGCCTTTTTTGAAGGCCCCGGCGTGCGCCTGTTCGTCGACCACCTGCCGGCCAGCGCCTCGCCCGTGGCCGAGCTGGTCAAGCGCTATCCCATCAAAAGCCGGCACGTGATCGCCCACATCCGCAAGGCCACGCAGGGCGCCATCGCCTTGCAGAACTGCCACCCCTTTGTGCGCGAACTGTGGGGCCGCTACTGGGTGTTTGCCCACAACGGCAACCTGGTGGATTACGCGCCCCGCCTGCACGCCAGCTTCAGGCCCGTGGGCGACACCGACAGCGAGCGCGCCTTTTGCTGGCTGATGCAGGAGCTGGCCAAATCACACGCCAGCATGCCGGCGCTGGACGAGCTCACGTTGACCCTGCAAGAGCTGGTGCCCCGGGTGGCGGCGCATGGCACCTTCAACTTCATGCTCAGCCAGGGCGATGCCCTGTGGGCGCATTGCAGCACCCACCTGCACTACCTGGTGCGCCAGCACCCCTTTGGCGAGGCCCGCCTGCAAGACCAGGACCTGTCGGTGAATTTTGCCGAGCTCACCCAGCCCGATGACTGCGTGGCCGTGATCGCCACCCAGCCGTTGACGGTCAACGAGCCCTGGGTGGCCATGCAGCCCGGTCAGTTGCTGACCTTCGTCTCGGGGCGGCCGGCATCGCCCAGGCCGGAGGCCTCCAGCACCGCGCGCACCAGCCCATCGGGCTGAGCGCCAAACAGCCCCAGTTGCCCCTCCAGCAGCAGGTGGCTCAGGCCGTGCACCAGGCTCCAGCGGGCCAGGGCGCGCAGCAGCGTGGCTTCGTCGGGCGGGCCGGGCGGGGCCCCGGGCGGGCGGCTTTGCTCCAGCAATTGCATGAAGGCCGCCATGGCGGCGCCTTGCAGCTCCGCATCCTGGCTGGCCAGCAAAAACCGGCCGAACATCAGCCTGAACAAGCCCGGGTGCCGCTGCGCAAACTGCACGTAGCGCAGGCCGGATGACAAGGCCTCGTCCTGCGGTCCGCCCTTCAGGCCGGCCTGGTCTGGCCCGGGCCCCGTGGTGCAGCGGCTGTCGGCCTGCTCGGCGGCAAAGCGCCTGAAGCCTTCGGCCGCCAGGGCGCTCAGCAAGGCATCCTTGTCGGCAAAGTGACGGTAGGCCGCGTTGGCCGACACCCCCAGCTCGCGCGCCAGGGCCCGCAGGCTGAGCTCGGCGGCGTCCTGGGTGGCCAGGGCGTTCATCCCGGCGTCGATCAGGGCATTGCGCAGGTCGCCGTGGTGGTAGGTGCGTTCACTCTTGAGGTTTTCCATGATGTTGACATTGTCCACATTTCATGGTGTCATGCGCATGTTCACGGTGTACACATGTCGCCGTGATGGCCAATCCACCCACCCCTCACAGGAGCCCGCCATGTCATTGACCCTGCCTTGGGCCGCCGCCCGCAAGACGCCTGCCGCCCAGCCGGCCATGCCCAGCTTTCTGGACGACGTGTTTGCCCCCGTGTCGGGGGAAGCCGAAACCACCGCGCTGCGGGTGGAGGGGCAACTGCCCGAGGCCTTGAACGGGCTGTATGCCCGCATCGGGCCCAATCCCCTCAAGCCCAACCCCCAGCGCTACCACTGGTTCATCGGCGATGGCATGGTGCATGGCGTGCGCCTGCAAGGCGGCCAGGCGGCCTGGTACCGCAGCCGCTACGTGGGCAGCAACTCGGCCCACAAGGCTTTGGGGCGGCCCATCTTGCCGGGGCCCCGTCATGGGCCCGGGGATGTGGTCAACACCAATGTGTATGGCCACGCGGGGCGGCTGTGGGCCTCGGTGGAGGCCGGCATGCTGCCGGTGCAGCTCGATGACCGGCTCGACAGCGTGCGCCACGGCACCTTCAACAGCCCGCGCAAGCAGCCCTTCAGCGCCCACCCGCACCGCGATCCGCACACCGGCGACTTGCACGCCATCTGCTACGACGCCTTCGTGCGCCACAAGGTGCAGTACGTGCGGGTGTCGCCCCAGGGCGATGTGAGCCGCGTGGTGGACATCCCGGTGCAGCACGGGCCCATGATCCACGACTGCGCCATCACGCGCCGTTTTGTGGTGGTGCTGGACCTGCCGGTCACCTTTTCATTCAAGCGCCTGTTGACGCGATCGGCGTTCCCGTACGCCTGGAACGACAAGCACCGCGCGCGTGTGGGCCTCTTGCCCAAGGACGGGCAGGCCGCCGACATGCGCTGGTTCGACGTCGACCCTTGTTATGTCTTTCACCCGTGCAACGCCTTCGAGCTGCCCGATGGCAGCGTGGTGATGGACGTGGTGGCGCACCGCCGCATGTTCGACCGCTCGCGCAGCGGGCCCGAGCTGGACTCAGGCGCGCGCTTTGAGCGCTGGACCTTGCCCGCCGATGGACAGCGCGTGGTGCGCGAGGTGCTGCACGACGTGGCTCAGGAGTTTCCGCGCCTGGACGAGCGCCTGACGGGCGAGCCCTACCGCTACGCCTACGCCGTGGGGTTTCAGCCCGATCAGCCGGGCGGCCAGCCGCTGTTTCGCCATGACCTGAACACGCGCCAGACCACGCGGCACGACTTCGGGCCGCACGCGGTGCCTGGCGAATTTGTGTTCGTGCCGCGCCGTGCGCAGGGGCCCGAGGACGACGGCTGGTTGATGGGCCTGGTGCACAACCGCCAAAGCGGCTGTGCCGAGCTCCATGTGCTCAATGCCGATGATTTCGGCGGGGCGCCCCAGGCCGT
The DNA here is from genome assembly GCF_038069945.1 of Aquabacterium sp. A3. Taxonomy (NCBI): domain Bacteria; kingdom Pseudomonadati; phylum Pseudomonadota; class Betaproteobacteria; order Burkholderiales; family Sphaerotilaceae; genus Aquabacterium; species Aquabacterium sp. A3. The sequence continues at coordinate 242,201 of NZ_JBBPEV010000002.1, forward strand.
GGTGCACATCCCCGCGCGCATCCCGGCGGGGTTCCACGGCAACTGGGTGCCTGATGCGGGGCTGACCGCCGCTCAGTGAGCCGCCTGGTAGAGGGCGTCGCCGGCTTCCATGGGGTTGCCGGTGCGCTCGTAGGTGCTCACCCACGCGTCGTAGTTGTGGATGGCCTCTTGCTGCCAGGGGTGGAAGCCGGGCTTGAAGTAGGCGAACAAGGTACCCAGGTGGCTGGACAGCACGCCCTTGTAGCCGAACAGCCACCAACGTGACTTGGCCATCATCCACATGCGCTGACCGAAGGAAAAGCCATCGTTCTTGAGGAAGCGGTTGGTGTAGCGCATGGTCAGCACGCTCAGGAAGATGATCACGTGGACCATCGCCGCGCACCGCATGAAGTAGCCCACCTTGGCCACTTGCTGCATCACGTCATAGGCCACGGCCTTGTGCTCCATCTCTTCCACCGCGTGCCAGGCCATCATGGCGCGCAGCTTGGGGTCGGCATTGGCCATGGTCTCTTTCTTGACGAAAAAGATCTCGGCCAGCATGGCGGTGAAGTGCTCGAAGGCGGCGGTCAGCGCCAGGTTGTATTCCTTCGAGAAGTGCTTGGTGTGGAGGGCGTTGTTGCGGTTGATGAAATCAACGATGGCGTCCACGTCCATGCCTTGCTCGCGCAGGCGCTGGTTGTACTTGGAGTGCACGATCCCGTGCTGGCCTTCCTGGCGGATGAAGGTCTTGATCTCGGCCAGCAGCTTGGGGTCGGTGGTTTGCTCGCGGAAGGCGCGCACGCACGAAATGAAGTAGCGCTCGCCATCCGGAAAGGCGGCTTGCAGCGCATCGATCAGCCGCGACTTGTGCGGGCTGTTGTCGTACCACCAGCGGGGCAGTTCACCGTCCAGGCCGAAGTCCAGCTTTTCCCGGGCGACCAGGGCCTTGGCGTTGTGCAGTGCTTGTTGACTCATGTGCATCTCCTTCTCGTGGTGCGCTTGCCGATGTTGGTCAGCAAGCCGCTTTTGTCTTGATCTGAATCAGATGTTACGACGCGGAGGGAGTGCAGCAGGGCTGCCTGAACGACACCAGGGCAGCACCTGCGTCATGAAGTGGCATTGAACAGCTCTCGACCGATCAACATGCGTCGGATTTCGCTCGTGCCCGCGCCAATCTCGTACAACTTGGCGTCACGCCAGAGTCGTCCCAGGGGGTAATCGTTGATGTAGCCGTTGCCGCCGAAGATCTGGATGCCTTCACCGGCCATCCAGGTCGCTTTTTCGGCCGTCCACAAGATCAGGGCGGCGCAGTCCTTGCGCACGTGGCGGGCGTGCTGGCTGCCCAGCGCATCCAGATTTTTGGCCACGGTGTAGGCCAGCGAGCGCGCCGCCTGCTGCACCGTGTACATGTCGGCGATCTTGCCCTGCAGCAGCTGGAACTCGCCGATGGCCTGGCCGAATTGCTTGCGCTCGTGGATGTAGGGGATCACGTTGTCCATGACGGATTGCATGATGCCCAGTGGGCCGCCCGAGAGCACGGCGCGCTCGTAGTCGAGCCCGCTCATGAGCACCTTGGCGCCGTTGCCCTCGCCGCCCAGCACGTTGTCAAACGGCACCTCGCAGTCTTCAAAAAACAGCGGGTAGGTGTTGGAGCCGCGCATGCCCAGCTTGTCGAGGTGCTGGCCCCGGCTGAAGCCCTTCATCCCTTTTTCGATGAGGAAGGCCGTCATGCCCTTGGCGCCCGCGTCTGGGTCCGTTTTGGCGTAGACCACGAGCACGTCGGCGTCACCACCGTTGGTGATCCACATCTTGCTGCCGTTGAGGATGTAGCGGTCACCCTTCTTGTCGGCGCGCAGCTTCATGCTGACCACGTCCGATCCTGCGTTGGGCTCGCTCATGGCCAGCGCACCGACGAAGTCGCCGCTGATGAGCTTGGGCAGGTACTTGCGCTTTTGCGCCTCGCTGCCGTTGCGGTGAATCTGGTTGACGCACAGGTTGGAGTGCGCGCCGTAGCTCAGCCCCACCGAGGCGCTGCCGCGGCTGACCTCTTCCATGGCCACCATGTGGGCCAGGTAGCCCAGGTTGGTGCCGCCGTACTCTTCTGACACCGTCAGGCCGTGCAGGCCCAGGTCGCCCAGCTTCTTCCACATGTCGGCCGGGAAGAGGTTGTCGCGGTCGATGTCGGCGGCGCGGGGCGCGAGCTCCTTGTCCACGAAGGTGCGCACGGCGTCGCGCAGGGCGTCGATGTCGTCGCCGAGCTGGTGGTTCAGGCCAGGCAGGGTCATGGTGTGTCTCCTCGGTTTCTGCGAACGGTGATCGGATCGGTGTGCGGCTCAGGCAGCGCGGGCGCGTTTGGCCAGCGTGGCGCGCGCCACGCGCGAGGCCGTGGGCCGTCCCAGCGCGCCAGAGATGAAGGCACCGGCGTCCACCAGCGCGTCCAGATCGATGCCGGTGTGAATGCCCATCCCGTGCAGCAGATAGACCACGTCTTCGGTGGCCACGTTGCCGGTGGCGCCCTTGGCGTAGGGGCAGCCGCCCAGGCCGGCCACGCTGGCATCGAACGTGTGCACGCCCAGTTGCAGGCAAGCGTAGATGTTGGCCAGCGCCTGGCCGTAGGTGTCGTGAAAGTGGCCACTGAGTTCGGCCAGGGGCACGCGTTTCATGGTGACTTCCATCACGCGCTGCACCTGGCCTGCGGTGCCCACGCCGATGGTGTCGGCGATGCCGATGTGGTGGCTGCCGATGTCCAGCAGGCGTTGCACCACCTCGTCCACGGCCTGGATGCTCACCTCACCCTGGTAGGGGCAACCCAGCGCGCACGACACGGCGGCGCGCACCTTCATGCCATGCGCATGTGCGGCCTCGGCCACCGGGCGGAAGCGCTCGATGGATTCGGCGATCGAGCAGTTGAGGTTGCGCTGGCTGAAGGCCTCGCTGGCGGCCGCGAAGATGACGACTTCATCGGCCTTGGCGGCCAGCGCGCCCTCAAAGCCCTTCATGTTGGGCGTGAGCACGCTGTAGCGCACGCCGCCCTGGCGCGTGATGCCGGCCATGACCTCGGCGTTGTCGCCCATCTGCGGCACCCACTTGGGGCTGACAAAACTGGTGACTTCGATCTCGCGCAGGCCAGCGGCTTGCAGGCGGTGCACGAGCTCGATCTTGGTGGCCGCAGGCACGGGCTGGGCCTCGTTTTGCAGGCCATCGCGGGGGCCGACATCGACCAGGGTGACGTGGGTGGGGAGTTGACTCATGGGCGGGCCTTCAATCGGATTCGATGCGCAGCAATTCGGCGCCTTCCGGCACCTGATCGCCTGCGCGACACAACAGTTCCGTGACACGACCGTCTCGTGGCGCGCACAAGGTGTGCTCCATCTTCATCGCTTCAGTGACGACGACGGCTTGTCCGGCGCGCACCACGTCACCCACGGCCACCAGCAGGGCCGCCACCTTGCCAGGCATGGGCGCGGTGAGTTGGCCGGTGGGGGCTGAGGCCGCGTCCGCCACGTTCAGCGGGTTCAGCCAGCGCAGGCTGAGGTGACCCAGGCGGGTGAAGGCGTCGAAGGTGTCGCCATCGCGGTCCACCTGACCCAGCCCGGTGGTGAGTGGCACCACGGCGTCGCCCATGTGCATGGCCAGCCGGCCGTCGCGGGCCTGAACCAGCGTGACGGTGATTGGTGGCGCGTGCGGGGTGGCGCTCGGCTGCCATCGCAGCACACGGCGTTGTTCGCCATGCAGCGCCCAGCCATCGCCCTGGGCCCAGGGGCCCGAGGGGGCAGGGTGCTGCTGGTCATGCCACCAGCGCTGGCAGGCCGCCGCCAGTGCCAACCTGGTCAGCGCCGTCTCGTCACGCACACCGAACAAGGCCTCATGCTCACGCTCGATCAAGGCCGTGTCGAGCTGTGCCGTTTGAAATGACCGCGTGCCCACCAGGCGCTGCAGAAAATCCACGTTGTGGTGCAGGCCGGTGATCTGCAAATCCAGCAGCGCCGTGGCCAGACGCTCCAGCGCCTGCTGGCGGTCCGCCCCATGCACGATGAGCTTGGCGATCATCGAGTCATAGTGCGGCGAGATGGCGTCGCCGGCCGCCACGCCGCTGTCGATGCGCACGGGTGCCATGCGGAAGGCGCTGGCCTCGGGCGTGCGCATCGTGCGCAGCGCGCCGATGGCGGGCAGGAAGCCGGCCTCGGGCTGCTCGGCACAGATGCGCGCCTCGATGGCGTGGCCCTGCAGGCACACCTGCGCTTGTGTGAGCGGCAGTGGCTCGCCCGAGGCCACGCGCAGTTGCCACTCCACCAGGTCGAGCCCGGTGATGGCCTCCGTGACCGGGTGCTCCACCTGCAGGCGCGTGTTCATCTCCATGAAGTAGAAGCGACCATCCTGTTCGCAGATGAACTCCACCGTGCCCGCGCCCACGTAGCCCACACTCTGGGCGGCGGCCACGGCGGCGGCACCCATCTGCGCGCGCAGCTCGGGCGTCATGCCGGGGGCCGGGGCTTCTTCCAGCACCTTCTGGTGGCGGCGTTGCACCGAGCAGTCGCGCTCGCCCAGGTGGATCACCTGGCCGTGCGCATCGGCGAACACCTGGATTTCGATGTGCCTGGGCTGCGTGACGTAACGCTCGACCAGCACGTGCTGGTCGCCGAAGCTGGCCTGCGCCTCGCGCTGACAAGACGCCAGCGCGGCTGTGAATTCGTCGGCCTGGCGCACGATGCGCATGCCCTTGCCGCCGCCGCCCGCGCTGGCCTTGATCAACACCGGAAAGCCGATGGCCTCGGCTTGCGCCAACAGGAAGTCAGGCTCCTGGCGGTCACCGTGGTAGCCCGGCACTAAGGGCACACCAGCCCGCGCCATCAAGGCCTTGGCGGCCGATTTGCTGCCCATGGCCGCGATGGCCGACGGCGGTGGGCCGATGAAGGCGATGCCCGCGTCCAGGCAGGCCTGGGCGAAGCCTTCGTTTTCAGACAGGAAGCCGTAGCCGGGGTGAACGGCCTGGGCGCCGGCGGCCTTCGCCACCTCCAGGATGCGGTCGGCGCGCAGGTAGCTGTCGCGCGGGCTGGCCGGCCCGATGCAGACGGCCTCGTCGCAGGCCTGCACATGGCGCGCCTGGGCATCGGCCTCGGAATAGACGGCCACGGTGCGGACGCCCATGCGCCTGGCCGTGGCCGCCACCCGGCAAGCGATCTCACCCCGGTTGGCGATCAGGATCTTGGTGAACATGCGGCGCCTCAGTGTCCGGCCACCCACGGCGGCGTGCTGCGTGTGAGGAATGCGTTCAAGCCCGCCTTGCCCTCGTCGCTGGCGCGCACGTCGGCGATGCGGCGGGCGGTGATGTCGCGCAGTTCGTGTGTGATCGGGCGGCTGCCGATCTCGCGCACCAAGGTCTTGCATTCGCGCACCGCATGGGGCCCGTTGTGCAAGATGGACTCGACGATGCCCTGCGTGGTCGCCGCCAGCTGGTCAGAGGCCACCACCTCGTGCACCAGGCCCATGGCTTGCGCACGCGCGGCCGAAAAACGCTCGGAGGTGACAAAGTACCGTCGCGCCGCCCGCTCGCCGATGGCGTGGATCACATAGGGGCTGATGGTGGCGGGGATCAGGCCCAGCCGCGCTTCGGACAGGCAGAACTGGGCCGCCTCGGCCGCCACCACCACGTCGCAGCACGACACCAGGCCCACGCCGCCGCCGTAGCAATCGCCCTGCACCTCGGCGATCACGGGCACCGGGCAGCAGGTCAGCGTCCACAGCATGTTGGCCAGCCGCGAGGCATCGCGGTGGTTGTCCACCCAGCTGTAGTCGGCGGTCTGGCGCATCCAGTTCAGATCGGCCCCTGAGCAAAACGCGGTGCCGGTGGAGCCCAGCACCACGGCGCGCAAGCCGGCGTCGTCCTGAAACGAGGCAAAGACCCGCGTGAGCTCGGCCACGGTGTCGGCGTGAAAGGCGTTGCGCACATCGGGGCGGTTGAGCCGCACGGTGGCCACGGCCCCTTGCCGTTGAACATCCAGGTGTTGAAGTGGGGTGGTCATGCGCATCTCCTCACATGCGGAAGACGCCAAAGCGCGTCTCGGGGATGGGGGCGTTCAGGCTGGCGCTGAGCGCCAGGGCCAGCACGCGGCGGGTGTCGGTGGGGCGGATCAGGCCATCGTCCCAGAGGCGAGCGGTGGCGTAGTAGGGGTGGCCTTGCGCCTCGTACTGATCGCGGATGGGGGCCTTGAACGCGGCTTCGTCGTCGGCGCTCCACTGGCCGCCCTTGGCTTCGATGCCATCGCGCTTGACCGTGGCCAGCACCGACGCCGCCTGCTCGCCGCCCATCACGCTGATGCGCGCGTTCGGCCACATCCACACGAAGCGCGGGTTGAAGGCGCGACCGCACATGCCGTAGTTGCCGGCGCCGAAGCTGCCGCCGATGATGACGGTGAATTTGGGCACCTGCGCGCACGACACCGCCGTCACCATCTTGGCGCCGGCCCGCGCGATGCCTTCGTTCTCGACCTTGCGGCCCACCATGAAGCCGGTGATGTTTTGCAGGAAGACCAGGGGCACCTTGCGCTGGCAGCACAGCTCGATGAAGTGCGCGCCCTTGTTGGCCGACTCTGAAAACAAAATGCCGTTGTTGGCCACGATGCCCACGGGCATGCCTTCGATGTGCGCGAAGCCGCACACCAGCGTGGCGCCATAGCGGGCCTTGAACTCGTCGAACTCCGATCCGTCGACCAGGCGGGCGATGACCTCGCGCACGTCAAAGGGCTTTCGGGTGTCGGCCGGGATCACGCCCATCAGCTCGGCTTCATCCAGCAGCGGAGGGCGGGGTGTGACCAGCGACAGCGCTGGTGACTTGCGCCAGTTCAGCCGCGCCACACACTGCCGCGCGATCGCCAGCGCGTGCTCGTCGTCGCGCGCCAGGTGGTCGGCCACACCCGACAGGCGCGTGTGCACGTCGCCGCCGCCCAGGTCCTCGGCCGTGACCTCTTCGCCCGTGGCGGCTTTGACCAGGGGTGGGCCGCCCAGGAAGATGGTGCCCTGCTGGGCCACGATGATGGTCTCGTCGCTCATGGCCGGGACATAGGCACCACCCGCGGTGCACGAGCCCATCACCACCGCGATCTGCGGGATGCCGGCCGCGCTCATGTGGGCCTGGTTGTAGAAGATGCGACCGAAGTGGTCGCGGTCAGGAAACACTTCGTCTTGATTGGGCAGGTTGGCGCCGCCCGAGTCGACCAGGTAGATGCAGGGCAGGCGGTTTTGCTGCGCGATCTCTTGCGCGCGCAGGTGCTTCTTGACGGTCAGCGGGTAGTAGGTGCCGCCCTTCACCGTGGCGTCGTTGCACACCACCATGCATTCCACGCCCGCCACGCGCCCGATGCCGGCGATCACGCCCGCGCAGGGGGCGGCGTTGTCGTACACGTTCAAGGCGGCCAGCGGCGCCACTTCCAGAAAAGGCGAGCCAGCGTCGAGCAGTTGGGTCACGCGGTCGCGTGGCAGCAGCTTGCCTCGCGCCAGGTGTTTGGTGCGGGCGGCGTCACCGCCGCCCAGGGCCACGGTGGCCAGCTGGTGGTCCATGTCGTCGACCAGGGCCTGCATGGCCAGGGCACTGGCCTGGTAGGCCTGGCTGCGCGGGTTGAGCTGGGTGGTCAGCACGGGCATGGCTCGAAGGCTCCTGCAAGGGTGGGGCGGTACCGGGGTCAGCGCGGGGTCTGCACGTGCTTCAGGGCGGCGATGACCTCGTCCCTGAAGCGCTGCAGTTGGGCCGCGTTCGATTCGGGCGGCATCAGTGCGGCCCAGATCAGCGTCGTGAGTTGTTCGGCCGTGGCGTCAATGGGGGGGCGGCGGGCCTTGCCGATGGCGTCCCACAGCACGTGCTCCATGGCGCCGTAGATCAAATCGCGCAGCAGGCCCAGCGGCATGTCCTGCCGGATGTCGCCTGCGGCCTGCGCATCGGCCAGGCAGCGCATCAGCGGCGCGGTGTAGCGCCGCTTGCAATCGGTCAGCACCTTGGCCAGTTCGGGTTCGCTCAAGGCCGCCGAGCGGCCTTCGCTGAGCACCAGTGCACACATGCCTGAGCCGTCGGCCAGCAGCGTGACCAGGTGAGATCGAATCACGTGTGCCAGCCGAGCGTGGGTGCCATGCAGCCGGGGCACGGTGTCCTCCAGGTCTCGGGTGATTTCGTCATACCAGTCCTTGATCACCTGGATGCACAACTCGCGCTTGCCCGCAAAGTAGGTGAACACGGTGGCCTCCGAGACGCCGGTTTCCTGCGCAATCATGGCCATGGTGGCGCGCTGGTAGCCCTGCTCGGAGAAGACGCGCCGGGCCGCAGCCAGCAGGTCCTGAAGACGCAGCTGGGACTTGGTGCGGCGGGGCGTGGTGCGTGTCAGAACAGATGACATTTTGAGCCTGACTCAATATCAGGCTTCATGATGCCATCGCTGCCACGCGGCCGGGGATGATGATGCCGGGTGAAAACCCTTGGTTTGCCGGATGGGCAGCCTCTGTTCAGCGAGGCGCCATGCGCAAGGCCCCATCCAGCCTGATGACTTCGCCATTGAGGTAATCGTTGTCGACGATGTGGCGAACCAGGGCGGCGTACTCTGCAGGTGCGCCCAGCCGGGCTGGGTGGGGCACACCCTGACCCAGCGATTGTTGTACTTCTTGAGGCAGACTCGCCATCATCGGCGTGGCAAAGATGCCGGGTGCGATCGTGACCACGCGGATGCGGTCTCTGGCCAGATCGCGTGCGGCCGGCAGCGTCATGGACACCACCCCGCCTTTGGAGGCGGCGTAGGCCACCTGGCCCATCTGCCCGTCGAAGGCCGCGATGGACGCGGTGTTGACGATCACCCCACGCGACCCTGCGCCATCGTCACCCGTTCGAGCCGGCGAGGCCAGCATCGCGGCCACCGCCAGGCGCATCATGTTGAAGGTGCCCACCAGGTTCACCTGGATGACCTTCTGAAAGGTGTCCAGCCCGTGCGAGCCAGATCGACCGTGCAGTTTTTCAGCAGCGCCAATGCCGGCTGCGTTGAGCAGCACATCCAGACGGCCAAAGCGGTCCATGGCCGCTTGCACCGAGGCCTGAGCCTGCGCCGTGTCCGTCACGTCGGTGGGCACCCAGCACCAGCGCGCTTGCGAGGGGTCGGACTGCATCAGCCCATGGGTGTCGGTTGGCGGCTGTCGGTCTGCCAGCACCACGCGCCCGCCAGCCTGCCAGGCTGCGAGGGCGGCGGCGGCGCCCAGGCCAGAGCTGCCCCCGGTCACGATCATCACGGCGTCGGTCCATTGCATGGTGTCTCCTCGGCTGGTGGACATGGCATCATCGTCCATCATGCCCACCGACCGTCATCCCTTCACCTGGGACCTGCCCCATCCGCACATCCTGCAAGTGCGCGTTGGGCCTCAACACATCGATGTGATGAGGCACACCAACAACGTGGTTTACCTTCAATGGCTGGAGGACGTGGCCTGGTCGCACTCGATGCACCTGGGTCTGGGGCCCGCCGAATACGAGGCGCTGGGCCACGGCATGGTGGTGCGCCAGCACGAGCTGAACTACCTGCAGGCCACTCGCCTGGATGAAGACCTCAGTCTGGCCACCTGGATCACCCAGATTGATCGCATCAACCTGCATCGCCGCTACCAGTTTGTCCGGCCATCCGATGGGCAGACGGTGTTTCGAGCCGCGTCTCATTTTGTGTGTGTGGACATCGCGCAGGGACGCTTGAAGCGCATGCCCGAGCCGTTTCAGCGCATCTATGGCGCTGCGGTGGTGTCGTCGGCGCCCATGGGCTCAAGTATGGGTGCCGACGGCCGATAACCCTCGCATCCCCTACGCCGGGATGGCATGGTGAGCCGATTCAGACGCCTTGCCCGGGGCCGGCCACGTCCACTTGTCGGACCTTTTCCGGAGCCCTGCATGTTGCTCAATCGCTTTTCGATCGCCGTTCGCCTGGTGGTGTTGTCGACCGTGCTGCTGCTGGCCACGGTGTTGGTGGGCGCCTTGGGATGGTGGGGCATGCGTGCAGCAGGACAAGAGTTGACCCAGGCACATCGCATGGCCCACGACCATGAAAAAGCAATCGACCTGGCACGCAGCGCCCAGGTCAGCTTCAAGATTCAGGTTCAAGAATGGAAGAACCTGTTGCTCAGAGGGCATCAGCCTGAGCCGTTTCAAAAATACCGGCAAGCCTTCATCAAGGAAGGCGCCGAGGTGCAGCGCCATCTGGCAGCGCTCTCCCAACTTTACGAGCGCATCGGCTTGCCCACCGCCGATGTGGTCAAGAGCCGTCAGTCGCTGGCCGGCTTGCAGCAAGAGTACCTCCAGGCCCTGCAAGCCTTCAACCCGGATCAGCCGGAGGCCTCTGCGCGTGAGGTGGATGGTGCCGTCCGTGGCAAAGACCGCGAGCCCACAAAGCATCTGGACACCCTGGTTGATGTCGTGCTGGCCTTGAGCGTGGAGCGCCAGCAGGCCGCGCAAGCCGAGGCGGAGGCGCAGGCCCGTCAGGTGATGATGAGCATGTTGGCGTTGCTGGTCGCGGCCGTGCTGACAGGGGCGCTGGCCAGCTGGATGATTGTGAGCAGCATCACGCGACCCTTGCGCGCGGTGGTGGCGGCCGCCCATGGCGTGGCCCAAGGGCAGTTGCAGCACCGCCTGAGCCCGTCAGGGCGTGACGAAATTGCCCAGCTGGTTCATGCCGTGGTGCACATGAACGACAGCCTCAGGGGGGTGGTGGGGCAGGTGCGCAGCGCAGCCGAGCAGGTGGCTCACGCCTCTGGCGAGATCGCCACGGGCAACCAGGACCTGTCGTCCCGCACGGAAACCCAGGCGTCTGCGTTGCAACAAACGGCCGCCACCATCGAACAGCTCACGGCGGGTGTGCAGCAAGCCGCCGGCCATGCCGCCCAGGCGCGTGATCTGGCCGATCAGGCCAGTGGCGTGGCCTCTCGCGGGGGCGAGGTGGTGGGGCAGGTGGTGCAGACCATGGGTGAGATCCATGCCAGCTCCGGCAAGATGGCTGACATCATTGCCGTGATTGACGGCATCGCCTTTCAGACCAACATCCTGGCGCTGAATGCGGCGGTAGAGGCCGCGCGTGCTGGTGAGCAGGGCCGTGGCTTTGCCGTCGTGGCGTCCGAGGTGCGCGCCCTGGCGCAACGCAGCGCCACCGCGGCCCGCGAGATCAAGGCCCTCATCCAGACGAGCGTGGATTGCGTGGAGAAAGGCAGTGGCCTGGTGGGCGAGGCCGGCCAGACCATACGAGACACCATGGAGGCCGTGCAGCGGGTTCAGTCCGTGGTCGATCAGATCGCCGCGGCGGCGCAAGAGCAGGCGCAGGGCATCGGCCAGATCAGCGAGGCGGTCTCCAGCATCGACAACACCATGCAGCAGAACGCCGCTTTGGTGGAAGAAGCCGCTGCAGCGGCGTCGTCGCTGCGTCACCAGTCAGAGAGCTTGCGCTCGGCGGTGGCGTTTTTCCAGCTGGCGTGATCCCTCGGGCTCAATCCACCAGGGCGTGTCCTTGATGACCCGGCGCCTGCATCGGCGCCTGCTTCACGGCTTGCAGCGACAATAGGCGATCTGTGCGCCCCACGTCCGTGGCGATGGCGCCTGCCTTTTGTCTCCGTCGATTTCGCCCGTGCTGCCCAGTCTTGACCCCCGCTCCGACACCGTAGACGCCCCTGAGGCCATCCTGCACGAGGTGTTTGGCTACCCTGCGTTTCGCGGGCAGCAGCAGGCCATCGTCGAGCAGGTGATTGGCGGGGGGGATGCCTTGGTGCTGATGCCCACGGGCGGCGGCAAGAGCTTGTGTTACCAGGTGCCGGCCATCGCGCGGCACCGCCAGGGGCGCGGGGTGACGATCGTGGTGTCGCCGCTGATCGCACTGATGCATGACCAGGTCGGGGCCCTCGAAGAAGCGGGGGTGCACGCCGCCTTCCTCAACAGCAGCCTCAGCAGTGACGACGCCCAGCGGGTCGAGCGCGAGATGATGTCGGGCCGCCTGGTGCTGCTGTATGCCGCGCCTGAGCGTGTCACCACCTTGCGCTTCCAGGCCCAGCTGGCCAGCCTGCATGAACGCGGCCTGCTCAGCCTGTTTGCCATTGACGAGGCCCACTGCGTCAGCCAGTGGGGCCACGATTTCCGCGAAGAGTACCTGCAGCTCAGCCTGCTGCACGAGCGCTTTGCGGATGTGCCCCGCATCGCCCTGACGGCCACCGCCGACGACCACACCCGGGCGGACATGATCGAGCGGCTGAGCCTGCACGACGCGCGCGTGTTCATCAGCAGCTTCGACCGGCCCAACATCCGCTACACCCTGGTCGAAAAAGACAACCCTCGCCAGCAACTGCTGCGCTTCATCCGCGACGAGCACCCGGGCGAGGCCGGCGTGGTGTATTGCCAGAGCCGCCGCAAGGTGGAAGAAACCGCCGAGTGGCTGGTCGGCCAGGGCGTGGCCGCCCTGCCATATCACGCTGGCCTTGAGGCCGGCATGCGCCAGCGCCACCAGGATCGATTTCTGCGCGAAGAAGGCCTGGTGATGGTGGCCACCATCGCCTTCGGCATGGGCATCGACAAGCCGGACGTGCGCTTTGTGGCCCACCTGGACCTGCCCAAGAACATCGAAGGCTACTACCAGGAAACGGGGCGGGCCGGTCGTGATGGGGCCCCGGCCGACGCCTGGCTGACCTATGGCCTGGCCGACGTGGTCAACCAGCGCCGCATGATCGACGAAAGTCCGGCTGCGGATGAGTTCAAGCGCGTGCAACGCGGCAAGCTGGACGCCCTGCTGGCCCTGGCCGAGGCCCATGACTGCCGTCGCGTGCGCTTGTTGGCGTACTTCGGAGAGGCCAGCGGTCCCTGCGGGAATTGCGACAATTGCCTGACCCCACCCCGCACCTGGGACGGCACGGAGGCGGCCCGCAAGCTGCTCAGCGGCATTTACCGCTTCTGGCAGCACGGCCAGCAGCGCTTTGGCGCGGGCCACCTGATCGATGTGCTGCGCGGGCGTCAGACCGACAAGGTGGCCCAGTATGGTCACCACAGCCTGAGCACCTTTGGTGTGGGGGCTGACCTCAGCGAAACGCAGTGGCGTGCCGTGCTGCGCCAGTTGATTGCCCTGGGCCATGTGGTGGCCGAGGGCGAGTACGGCACTTTGGGGCTGACGGAGTCGGCCCGTGCGGTATTGCGCGGCGAGGTGTCCATCGTGCTCAAGGAGGCCATCGAGCCCGCTGCGCGGCGCGGCGCCGCCGGCCGCACGGTGCGCGCGGCGCGGGCCTCGGCGCACGAGGCCGACATGGACACGGCCTGCCTGGGCAGGTTCCAGGCACTGAAGCGCTGGCGGGCCGATGTGGCCCGTGAGCACAACCTGCCCGCTTACGTGGTGTTTCACGACGCCACCCTGGCCGACATGGCCCGCGCGGCCCCCCGCAGCCTGGACGACCTGTCGGGCATCAGCGGGGTGGGTGCCAAAAAGCTGGATGCGTATGGGCAGGCGATCGTGGACTTGCTGGGCGCGCTTTGAGCGGACAGGCGCACCTCATCAGAGGGCAGTGAGGCGCCCAAGAGGTGCTCAGTGCACGACCATGGTGCATTCACATCGGTCTTTCTGCCGTTCAAGGGCTTGCCTCACCGACGGTGGGGGTGCCAGCCGCCTGCTGGCCGGCGCCCAGTGCTGATCCCGGCGCGCCGGGGCGCATCAACTGCTTTTGTTCATGCCAACTTGCTGTGTTTTGTCCGAAAGTCTCATGGCTTATGCGACCATTGTTGCGATAGGCAAACATAAAAGGTTGATTAGGCGACATATTGATGGTCTGCTTCTTGCTTATTTGCCTCCCGGTGGACGAAGCGTCACACAATCAGACCCGAGGTGAGGGCCCAGGTCGGGCCTCGATACCCAAGAGTTTGTTCAACCGTTTGCTAGGAGAGAACTCAATGTTTGCAAAGAAGAACCTGGTGGCTGCCGCCGCCCTGTTGGCTCTGGCCGGTGCTGCCCAGGCCCAAGTGAAGCTGTACGGCATGATCGACATGTCGGTTGGCTCGTTCGAAGACTCGCACGTCAAGGGCGATGACGCTCGCGTCACCGCTGTCGAAAGCGGCAAGATGATGACCAGCTACTTCGGTATCTCTGGTTCCGAAGACCTGGGCGGTGGCCTGAAGGCCGAGTTCGCTCTGGAGTCCTTCCTGGCAGGTGACACCGGTGCCAACGTGCCCAACCTGAGCAACGGTTTCTGGGGCCGTGGTTCGTTCCTGGCCCTGAGCGGCGGTTTCGGTAAGGTGGCCATCGGCCAATACGACAACCCCCTGTTCACCTATGGCTACACCTACAACCCGTTTGGCAGCTCGATGGCGTTCTCGCCCACGATGCGTCACTACTACGGCGTGGCAGGCAACGTGCTGGCCCTGGGTGTGGACACTGGCTTCATCAACTCGGTGACCTACGAGACCCCCAACATGGGCGGCTTCATGGGTACCGTTCAGTTCGCTCCCAAGGAGTCGAACACTGACGGCGCCGAGAACAGCTACGCCGTGGCGGGTTCGTACAACGCTGGCCCCTTCAGCGCTGCCCTGACCTACACCAAGGGCGGCATCACTGACGCCAACACCTCGTACCTGGCTGACCAGAAGATTTGGGCCCTGGGCTCCAGCTACGACTTCGGCGTGGTCAAGGCTTTCGCTCAGTACACCGACGTGCAGACCGACGCTGTGATCGGCCTGGGCGATGTCGACAGCGACATCAAGATCTGGCAACTGGGTGTGTCCGTGCCCCTGAGCGACAAGGCTTCGGTCATGGCTTCGTACGGCAAGTTCAAGGAAAAGTCGGACGGTTTGAGCTACTCCGACAAGGTGTTCTCGCTGGGTTACAACTACATGCTGTCCAAGCGCACCGACGTGTACGGCGTGTTCACGAACAACCAGACCACCAGCCTGGAGTCTGGCCAAACCTTCGCCGTCGGCATCCGCCACAACTTCTGATCACTGGCGGGCTTCGTCCCGCTGCTGAGCAGTCTGAAGCGCCCTTCGGGGCGCTTTTTCATTGGGTATTCAATGTTGGTGCATGAACAGCTTGTGCATCGACATTTGCACCGTTGCGGTGTGTGACATGGCGATGAAAAAGCCTTTTGGTGGCCAGTGAATGCGGCGAATTCCCCGTCCTGGGGCGGCACGGTTTCTGCATTTTTGTATACCGTTCCTGCATCGGGAACGTCCAACCGCCTTCCAGGAGTTCACATGTCCCCCCAAAAAATCTTCGCCCCCGCTGCGCTGCTGGCCCTCATGGGTCTGGCCCCGGGTGTTCAGGCCCAGTCGCTCAACCTGTACGGGGTGATCGACCTGGCTTTTGGTTCGTTCCAGAGCAGCTATGCGTCGACTGCTGACAATCCACGCGTCACCAAGCTCGACAGCAATCCGACCATCACCAGCTTTTTTGGCATGAAGGGCATGGAAGACCTTGGCGGTGGCGTCAAAGCTGGCTTCATGCTGGAGTCCTTCTTGCGACCTGATACCGGCGCTTCGGCTCGAAGCAGCGCTGACGTGTTCTGGGCCCGCGCCGCCAACGTGTGGCTGGAAACTGGCTACGGCAAGTTGACCCTGGGTCGCCAGGGCAGCCTGCTGTTCGGCAACACCCTCAGCTACAACCCTCTGGGCGGCGGCTTTGGCTTGTCACCCGCCATCCGCCTGACCTTCGGCGCGTTCGGCAATGACAAGAGCGACTCCGGTTTCAGCAACGCCGTCACCTACAGCCTGCCGACCATGGGCGGCTTCAAGGCCGCGGTGCAGTACCAGTTCGGTGAAGACGCCACCTCGGCGGAGAAGGGCACCTACGCCTTGTCGGCCTCTTACACTTCGGGCCCGTTCTCCATCGGTGGTGCCTGGCAGACCGTGCGCTCTGCCGAGGCCCCCAAGCCCAATTTCAACGCGGGTGAAAAACAAACCTTCGGCATGCTGGGCACCAGCTACAACGCCGGCTTTGCCAAGTTCTTTGCCCAGTATGGCGAGTTCTCCAACTCAGGCTTCACGGGCACAGCACGCATCGATACCAAGTTGTACACCCTGGGCGCTTCGGTGCCCGTCACCAAGGCGGGCACCGTCATGGTGGCCTATGGCGAAAGCATGGAAGAAGCCGTCGAAGGTGGCACCACCCCCGACACCGACCACAGCATCTTCACCCTGGCCTACAGCCACAGCCTGTCGAAGCGCACCACGCTGTACACGGCCTACATGATGGACAAGGAAGACCCTGAAGGCACCAAGTTCAAGACGGGCCACACCTACCTGGTGGGCGTGCGTCACGCCTTCTGATCTGAACCCGGTTTCTCCACGCAACCAGAGCTTTGGCGCACCTTCGGGTGCGCCTTTTTTATGGCTTGGATGGTGTCTGCTCGGAGAGAAGGCCCTTGGCCATCGCGTCCTTCATGACGGCCGCCTGGGCCGCCTGAATGGCCTGCTCGGTGCTGGCCTGAGGGTGGCGTCGTGCGTAGTCCACCGCCATGGTCAGCATCTGCGTGGTCAAGCGCTCTTCTTCGCAAAACAGCGCACAGGCGCGTTCGGCGCCAAAGTACTGCACGCGCAGCTCTTTGAGGCCTTTGTGCAGGGTGTGTTCAAGTTGGTCCAGCGGGATGTTGGTCTGTTCGTCCACGGGCCATTGCTGTTCAATGGCTTTGACATATTGAACATACTGCTGGTACAGGCCGCGCATGGCTTGTTGAGCCGATGCAGGTTGCGCCATGCAGGCTTCGTTCAGTTTGGCCAGGGCCTGATCGCCAGACAGGGTCGAGACCAGTAAATCGATGTCTTCGCGGGTGCGTTGGTCCAGCACCAACCGGCCCTGGTCGTCCGACCGACAGTCGGGTGGCGGGATGGAGTCCACCAGCGCCGATGGCTCAGCAGCGCTCGGGGCGGCATTGGGCAGGCCTGCGGCTGCCGGCGCTGATGACGGCAAGGCCGCAGGTGGCGGCACCGGCACGCTGGACGTGATGATGCCCGGACGGTCAGCACTCTCAGAAACCTGCTCAGGTGTGCTGGCTGATGTGCGCCACGCCCAGGTGGCCACCAGCACGGCGGCCACCCCTGCGATCACGGCAATCGATTTGACCGACGGCATGGCTTGGCAGGATCAGAACGATCCATTGGTTTCGTAGCTCGCCCACTTGGCGTCCAGGTTCTGGATGAACTGCTTGTACTGGGTGTTGCCATCCGCAAAGCGCTTGTTCCAGGCGATGTTGGTGTAGCTCACCGGGTCTGCTGCGGTGTTGGGGAAGAAGTGGTTGTCTCCCTCCAGCACGGCCAGGGCCTTGTGGGTGGTGTCAGGGATGGCGTCGTAGAAGGGCTTGGAGAAGGTGTCGACCCCGGCAATGGTGTCACCCGTGGCGCCAAAGATGATGGTGGGCACGGTGATGGAACGGAACGCCGAGCTGCTCAGGTTCCAGGGGGCATAGGCCACTGCAGCTTTCAGCTTCGGGGTTTTGGCCGCCGCCAGCAGCGTGCCACCGCCACCCATGGACCAGCCGGAGGCCACCATGCGCGATGCATCCACCTTGCCCGCTGCGTTGCCGCTGGAGACCTTGCTGCCAGCGTCCAGCGCCGCCAGGATCTGAGACGCGCGGCTGGACGGGAAGTCCAGCAGGGTGCGGGTGCCAATGGTCACCACCGAAAACCCGTGGGTGGCCAGTCGCTTGCTGATTTGGGTGATGGAGCTTTCGGGCGAAACAAAGCCAGGGCACACGGCCACCAGGGCATAAGAGCCGCCCGTCTTGGGGGCGTGGATGGTGGCCTTGCCATAGCCGCTGCCAGGCAGATTCTCCGACACAATGGTGTAAGGACCGTCGGTTTTGAGCTCATCGAGCGTCACCGCTGAGGCTGAGGTGGCCAGGGCCAAGGCGCTGATGGCCACGCAGAGTGCGGTTTGGTTCATGCTGTCTGTCCTTTGATGATGTGTGGGCGAAATCGATCGCCACAGTACATCGACAGTCGTTAAACATGAATAAGTACTATCCTCAGCGGTGCTCGAACTGGAATACGGCGGTGCTGGCCATCAGATTGGGCCATCGCCGCACCACCTGCCCCTGGTGTATGCCGAAGGACTGCAGGATGTGCAAGCCATTGCGACGTGCCAGCACGCCAAAGTCGGCCAAGGTGGCCACCCGGATGTTGGGGGTGTCAAACCACTGGTAGGGCAGGGCCTTGCTCACGGGCATGCGGCCTTGCAGCACGCTCAGGCGGTGCGGCCAGTGCGCAAAGTTGGGGAAGCTGACAATGCCCATGCGGCCCACGCGCGCCGTCTCGCGCAGCATGGCTTCGGTGTTGTGCAGGTGTTGCAGCGTGTCCAGCTGCAGCACCACATCGAAGCTGTTGTCCTCAAACAGGCTCAAGCCTTCTTCCAGGTTGCGCTGGATGACGTTGACGCCGCGCTCGACGCAGGCCAGCACCTTGCCATCGTCGATCTCGATGCCGTAGCCGGTGCACTGGCGGTGGTCGCGCAGGTAGGCCAGCAGCCGTCCATCGCCGCAGCCCAGGTCCAGCACGCGTGAGCCCACCGGCACCAGCTCGGCAATCACCTGATGCACGCTGCGGTCGCTCATGCCTTCACCTCCGTGGCGATGCGACGGTAGTAAGCCCGAACCAGCGCCATGTAGCGTTCGTCATCCAGCAAGAAGGCGTCGTGCCCGTGTGGCGCATCGATCTCGGCATAGGCCACGTCCCGCTGGTTGTCCAGCAAGGCCTGCACGATCTCGCGCGAGCGGGCTGGCGAAAAACGCCAGTCGGTGGTGAAGCTGATGACCAGGTAACGCGCTTTGGTGTGCGCCATGGCCGCGGCCAGGCTGCCGCCGTGTGCCATCGCGGGGTCGAAATAATCCAGCGCGCGGGTGATCAATAAATAGGTATTAGCGTCGAAGTAATCGCTGAACTTGTCGCCCTGGTAGCGCAGGTAGCTTTCCACCTGAAATTCAATGTCTTGTGTGCTGTAGCGCAGGCCCTGGCCGTGTTCGGCGCCCACGCGCTCGCGGCCAAACTTCTCGTCCATCACATCATCGGACAGGTAGGTGATGTGGCCAATCATGCGCGCCACGCGCAAGCCGCGCCGGGGCACCACGCCGTGCTCGTAGAAGTGGCCGTGGTGGAAGTCGGGGTCGGTGACGATGGCGCGGCGTGCCACCTCATTGAAGGCGATGTTCTGGGCCGACAGGTTGGGTGCCGAGGCGATCACCAGGCAGTGGCGCACGCGCTCGGGGTAGAGCAGCGCCCAGGCCTGGGCCTGCATGCCGCCCAGGCTGCCGCCCATGACGGCCGCCAGCGTCTGGATGCCCAGCCGGTCCAGCACCCGGGCCTGGGCGTGCACCCAGTCTTCCACCGTCACCACGGGGAAGTCGGCGCCATAGACGCGGCCCGTGTCGGGATTGGTGTGCATGGGCCCGGTCGAGCCAAAGCACGACCCGGGGTTGTTGATGCAGATGACGAAGAATCGATCGGTGTCCAGCGGTTTGCCGGGCCCGATCATGTTGTCCCACCAGCCCTGGCTGCGGGGCAGGGGCTGGCCATCTTCACCGGCGTGCAGGCCGGCGGCGTGATGCGAGGCATTCAGGGCGTGGCACACCAGCACGGCGTTGCTGCGGTCGGCGTTGAGCCGTCCGTAGGTTTCGTACACCAGGGTGTAGTCGCGCAACACCGCCCCGCTTTGCAGAGACAGCGGGGTGCCGAAGTGCATGGAAGCGGGGGTGACGACCCCGAGAGAAGACATGACGCGTGCAAAAACCCAAAAAAAACACCGGCCACTGTGACAGGGGCCGGCGTGCAGCGCCCTTTTAGCAGCATTTCTTGAGCGCCCGCAAGCCGGACAAATCGGCGCTTTGCGGCAAGTGTAACGCCAAACGGCCTGGCCGCAAGCGCGTATCGGATGTCACGATGTAGCGGTTCTTTCCCGCTCTGCCGTCTTGACCGGCCGGGCAGGCCAGACGGTAGCATCGGGGCAAACTGTCCATGGAAGGAGCAGGTCATGCCCCGCTGGTTGCTGCGTCTCGACGAGCATGTGCCCATCCGTTATGCCGTGTGGAGCCTGGCCTGGCTGGGCCTGGCGGTGGGCGCCTGGCTGCTGTTGATCGGGCGTGGTGGCTGGGGCTGCCTGCTGGCGGTGGTGTTGTGCGGTGGCCTGGTGCTGCTGGGCCTGCGGGACGTTCGCCAGACCTCGCGCGCCGTGTTGCGCAATTACCCGGTCATTGGCCACTTGCGTTATCTGCTGGAGTTCATCCGGCCCGAGATCCGCCAGTACTTCATTGAAAGCGATGCAGAAGCCGCACCGTTTTCGCGGCAGCAGCGCTCCTTGGTGTACCAGCGCGCCAAAGGCGAATCCGACAAGCGGGCCTTCGGCACCCACAAGGAAGTGCTGGCCCCAGGGTACGAATGGATCAGCCATTCGGTGGCCCCCACCGAGTTGCCCACGCACGACTTTCGGGTGGTGATCGGCGCCGGCGGCACCTCGTGCACACAGCCCTACGAGGCCAGCCTCTTCAACATCTCGGCGATGAGCTTCGGGGCCTTGAGCGCCAACGCCGTGCTGGCGCTCAACCGGGGCGCCAAGAAGGGCAACTTCGCGCACGACACGGGCGAGGGCTCGATCAGCCGTTACCACCGTGAGCCCGGCGGCGACCTGATCTGGGAGATCGGCTCGGGCTACTTCGGCTGTCGCACGCCCGAGGGCCGCTTCGATCCCGAGCGGTTCAAGGCCAACGCCGGCTTGCCGCAGGTCAAGATGATCGAGCTCAAGCTCAGCCAGGGCGCCAAGCCTGGTCATGGGGGCATGTTGCCGGGCCCCAAGGTCACCCCCGAGATTGCCGAGGCCCGGGAGGTGCCGGTGGGTCAGGATTGCGTGTCACCCGCCCGGCACAGCGCCTTCGAGACCCCGCTGGAGATGGTGGCGTTCATTGAGCAACTGCGTCAATTGTCGGGCGGCAAGCCCGTCGGCTTCAAGCTGTGCATCGGCCACGTTTGGGAATGGTTCGCCATGGCCAAGGCCATGCGCGAAACCGGCATCTGGCCCGATTTCATCGTGGTGGACGGTACCGAGGGCGGCACCGGGGCGGCGCCCATGGAGTTTGCCGACCACGTGGGTGCGCCGCTGCAAGAGGGGCTCTTGCTGGTGCACAACACCCTGGTGGGCCTCGGTGAGCGCCACCGTGTGAGGATCGGTTGCGCGGGCAAGGTGGTCAGCGCGTTTGACATCGCGCGCATGATGGCGCTGGGCGCCGACTGGTGCAATGCGGCGCGCGGCTTCATGTTCGCGCTGGGCTGCATTCAGGCCCAAGCGTGCCACACCGGGCATTGCCCGACCGGCGTCACCACGCAAGACCCGATGCGCCAACGCGCGCTGGTGGTGCCCGACAAGGCCGAGCGGGTGTACCGCTTCCATCGCAACACCCTGCACGCCCTGCAGGAATTGGTGCAGGCCGCTGGCTTGACGCACCCCAACCAGATCACGGCCGATCACATCCTGCGTCGCGTGTCTGACTTCGAGGTGCGCCGGCTGTCCAACTTGCTGGTCTACCTGCAGCCTGGCGAATTGCTGGCCGCCGAGCGGGGCGAGTTGCCCTGGCGTCAGCCTGGCTTCGAGCAGTACTGGCGCCGTGCGCGGGCAGACTCGTTTTTGCTGCACCCCTGAGGCTGTGCGGCCGGGGAGCAGCCTGGAGGCGGCCCCGTTCAGGCCGAGGGCGGCGCGGTGTCCGTGAAGCTGGGCCGTTGCGCCAGCTTGTCGGCCAGCTTGGCCAGGTTGGGGTAGGGGTCTCGCCAGTCGATGTGGGCGAACCTGAAGTCCAGGTAGCCCAGCGCGCAGCCCACGGCGATGTCGGCCAGGCTGTAGTGGTTGCCGGCGCACCAGGGCCGATCACCCAAGCCCAGGCTCATGGCCTTCAGGCTGTGGTGCACCTTGTCAATCTGGCGGTCTATCCAGGCCTGCGATCGTTGGGCTTCGGTGCGGCCGCTCCAGGTGGCCTCCATGCGCGCCAGCACAGCGGCGTCCAGCAGGCCATCGGCCAGCGCCTCCCAGGTGCGCACTTCCACGCGTTCTCGCCCGCTCAGGGGGATCAGCTTGCCCACCGGTGACAGGGTGTCCACATACTCCACGATCACCCGCGAATCGAAGATGGCCTCGCCCGCCTCCATCACCAGGCAAGGCACCTTGCCCAGCGGGTTGGATTGCGCAATGCGGGAATCTGTGGCCCACACGTCGTCGACCTCGAATTTGTAGTCGAGCTTTTTCTCGGCCAGCACAATACGCACCTTGCGCACGAAGGGGCTGGTCAATGATCCGATCAGTTTCATTCTGTGTCGTGATGTGTGAATGACGGGATTCTAGCCACCCGGATGACGTCGGTGAGGCCCCCACCTTTCAGGGGATGCCGGTGTCAGTTCACGGGCCTCAAGAGTACAGTTGGTCTCAGATGAACAAGACCGGTGGCCGTTCTGCAGTGCGGGTGATCAGGTTGCTGGAGCCTGAGGCGCCAGGGCGGCCCATGCAGGCCATGGGTGACGCCAGCAGCTCCATAGCCTGGCCCGAACCGGTGGGGTCGGCCCGTGACTCCGCCGCAGGCGAGCTGGACACGCAGCCGTGCGCGCCCGAATGGCCACGCGCCCCCCGCGAGCACCTGAAACGGGCCGAGGTCACCGAGTGGCCGGTCACCTTCCGGGCCGAGGCGGCTGATTACGCACCCCATTGGTGGCGGCAGGCGGGGCGCACCGTGTTGACCTTGGGCTTGTACGCGCCTTGGGCCCATCGGCACAACCGCCGCTTTTTCTTGCAGCACACCTTCGTGGCGGGCCGCCGGTTTGACCACGAGCAGCCTGTCGCCACCGAGGTCGTTCGTTATGGTCTGTGGTTGTCGGCGGCTTTGGGTGTGCTGGCTGCCGAGGGCGGGGCCCCGCTGGCGGGTGCGCTGGCCTTGTCCCTGGTGTGGTTGGTGTGGCCACTCTGGTTGGGGGTGGTGCACGCCCAGACGGTCGGCGCGCTGCGGTGGGGGCGCCGGCCGTTGGTCTTCCATGCACCGTGGTGGCGGGTGTATCGCCAGATGTCGCCGTGGGTGGTGCTGGGCCTGGGCCTCACCTGGCTGGCGTGGTGGTTGCACGGCCCGGCAGCGCAGCATGCGTGGGCCACGCCCGCCCTGGCGCTGGCCGGCGTGATGGCGGTCGCGCTGGCACCCCTGGCCTTGTGGCGCTGGTGGGCCTGCCGGCAATGGCACCTGGGCATTGGCCCCCTGAAGCTCACCTGGCGCGGCTCGGTGGCCGATGTGTACTTGCTCGTGGCCCGTGTGGGCCTGTGGGGCCTGGCCCTGGCCCTGGTGGGCGCATCAATCCATGCACTGGCGCAAGGCGCCTGGGCCTTGCTGGTTCAGCGAGGCATGCCCGAGGGCGTGCAGTGGGCCTTGGCCATGGCCCTTTCGTGCGCCTGGGGGGCCCTGGTGTGGCCCTACGCCCAGGGCCATGCCCAGAACCTGGTTTGGCAAAACACCGGCTGCCGCTACCTGCGTTTTCGCAGCCGCCTGAATGTGATGGCCTACGTGGCCCTGCGCGCGCGCCACAGCCTGTGGCTGCTGGGCACCCTGGGGCTGGCCTGGCCCTGGGTGGCCGTGGCGGCACGGCGCATGCGCCTGGAGGCCGTGACCGTGGTGGCCCGGGTGGACCCCGCCGATTTGCGGGCCGCTTGGCGGGATCCGGCGCTGCCCAGGCAGGCCATGCACTGAGGGCGAACCTCACGGGGCGGCTGAGCCCGGTAAAATGGCGGATTACCCTGAGAGTCCCTGTCATGAACCTGTCCACCCTCACCGCCTTGTCGCCCCTGGATGGCCGTTATGCCGGCAAGGTTGCCGCCTTGCGTCCGCTGCTGTCCGAGTTTGGTTTGATGCACCGCCGGGTGCAGGTCGAAATCGAGTGGTTCATTGCCCTGTCGGACGCCGGGCTGCCCGAGCTCTCCCCGCTGTCTGAAGCCGCCCGCAGCTACCTGCGTGGCCTGGTGTCGCGCTTCTCCGATGTGGATGCCCAGGCCATCAAGGACATCGAAAAGACCACCAACCACGACGTGAAGGCGGTTGAGTACTGGATCAAGCAGCGCTTCACCGGCCACCCCGAGCTGGAGAAAGCCGGCGAGTTCGTGCACTTCGCCTGCACCTCCGAAGACATTAACAACACCAGCCATGGCCTGATGCTCAAGGCCGCGCGCGATGGCGTCATCCTGCCGGCCATCGACGGCCTGATCGGCACCCTGAGCGGCATGGCGCATGCCATGGCCGAGATCCCGATGCTGAGCCGCACGCACGGCCAGACCGCCTCGCCCACCACCGTGGGCAAAGAGGTGGCCAACGTGGTGGCCCGCCTGGCCACGGCCCGCGAGCGCATCGCCGAGGTCAAGCTGCTGGCCAAGATGAACGGCGCGGTCGGCAACTACAACGCCCACCTGTCGGCCTACCCCGACACCGACTGGGAGTCGTTCAGCAAGAGCGTCATCGAAAACCAGTTGGGCCTGAGCTTCAACCCCTACACCATCCAGATCGAGCCGCACGACTACATGGCCGAGCTGTTCGATGCCGTCACGCGCACCAACACCATCCTGATCGACTGGTCGCGCGACGTGTGGGGCTACATCAGCCTGGGCTACTTCAAGCAGCGCACCAAGGCGGGCGAGATCGGCTCGTCCACGATGCCGCACAAGGTCAACCCGATCGACTTCGAAAACGCCGAAGGCAACCTGGGCCTGGCCAACGCCGTGCTGACGCACCTGAGCCAGAAGCTGCCCATCAGCCGCTGGCAGCGCGACCTGACGGACAGCACCGTGCTGCGCAACATGGGCGTGGCCCTGGGCTACGCCTTGCTGGCCTACGACAGCCTGGCCCGCGGCCTGGGCAAGCTGGAAGTCAACCCCGAGGCCCTGGCCGCCGACCTGGACAGCTCGTGGGAAGTGCTGGCCGAGCCCATCCAGACCGTGATGCGCCGCCACGCCCTGCCCAACCCCTACGAGCGCCTGAAAGAGCTGACGCGTGGCAAGGCCATCACCAAAGAATCCATCCAGGCCTTCATTGAAACCCTGGAGTTGCCTGAGGACGACAAGGCCCGCCTGCGCGCCATGACGCCGGGCAACTACATCGGCAAGGCGGTGGAGCTGGCGCAGCGCATCTGAGGCGTCAAGACACCTCTGGGGGCCCGAGCCCGCCTCGCCCGTGCACCGGATGCTGTATGGGCGCGAACCCCCACCGCCATCGGCCGCCGTGTGATTTGTCACATGGTCTGGCCGGCAGGCCTGACCTCCCCCACACCGGGGATGGTCGAGGGGTTGTATCGCGCCTAAACTGGTTTCCAGTTGTAATCAGGTTTGCCCTTCCTGGGTGAAGCCCTTCAAGGAGTCGTCGTGATCAAGTCGTTTGCTCGCATGGCCGTGGCCGTCAGTTTGTCGGTGCCCGTGCTCGCCCACGCCAGCGTCTTGGCGGTTTCTTTTCCCGGCAACATCCTGTCGGTGGACACCGATGCCGGCACGGTCGGCTACCTCAGCACCGGCACGTTCCTGAATTCCTTGTCGCAAGGCGCCCAGCCCGGCCAGTTGTGGTCGGTCACGATGGACACCAACCGCCTGGCGCAAATCGACGCCACCACAGGCGCCGTCACACTGGGGCCGGCCATCTCCGGCATCCAGGGCGATGTCAGCATCCGTGGGCTGGCCTACACCGGCGGCCTGCTGTACGCCGTTCACAATCAGGGCGGCATGTTCAAGATCGGTGCGGACGACCTCTACACCATCAACACCAGCACGGGCGCCGCCACCCTGGTGGGCAGCACTGGTTTCACCGGTGTACAAGGCTTGACCACCGATGCCGGCGGCAACATGTTCGCCTGGGACGCCCAGCGGGGACTGTTGCGGGTCAACAAGGCCACCGGCGCCGCCACCGACGTGGGTGCAGCCCCGGGCGGTGTGGACATCCAGACCCTGGCCTTCGACGCTGATGGTGTGTTGTATGGCGCGGGCTATCACATCTACACCATCGATCCCGTCACGGGCCAACGCACCTTGAGCACCCAGATGAGCACGTTCGTCGACATCCGCGGCATCGAGTTCATCAGTGCCGTCCCTGAGCCCAGCGCCATCGCTCTGGTGTTGGCCGGCGTCGGCATCGTGGCCGTGAGCGC
This sequence comes from Aquabacterium sp. A3, assembly GCF_038069945.1. Lineage (NCBI taxonomy): Bacteria > Pseudomonadati > Pseudomonadota > Betaproteobacteria > Burkholderiales > Sphaerotilaceae > Aquabacterium > Aquabacterium sp. A3. The sequence goes on from NZ_JBBPEV010000002.1 coordinate 268,323, forward strand.
TCGCCGCCGTAAAATGGCGGCATGATTTTCTGCGAACAACTGGCGGCCGCTCAGCGGCAACACGAGTCTTTGTTGTGTGTGGGCCTGGATCCAGAGCCCGCCAGATTGCCGGGGGCCTGGAAAGGCCAACCTGATCGCATCTACGATTTCTGCGCCGCCATCGTCGACGCCACCAAGGATTTGGTGTGCGCCTTCAAGCCGCAGATCGCCTATTTCGCTGCCCACCGTGCTGAAGACCAGCTTGAGCGCCTGATGGCGCACATGCGCCGCGTGGCGCCTGGTGTGCCGGTCATCCTTGATGCCAAGCGAGGCGACATTGGCTCGACCGCCGAGCAATACGCGCACGAGGCTTTTGGCCGCTACCAAGCCGACGCCGTCACGCTGTCGCCCTTCATGGGCTTTGACACGATGGAGCCCTTCCTGAAGTACCCAGGCAAGGGCGTGATCCTGCTGTGTCGCACGTCCAATCCGGGGGGCTCCGACCTGCAGAACCTGCGCCTGGCCGACGTCGAGGGCCAGCCGCGTGTCTATGAGCACATCGCCAAGCAGGCCCAGGGCCCGTGGAACACCAACGGCCAGATGGGCCTGGTGGTGGGGGCCACCTTCCCTGAAGAAATTGCCCGCGTGCGCGAACTGGCGCCCACCTTGCCCTTGCTGATTCCCGGGGTGGGTGCCCAGGGCGGTGACGCTGCTGCCACCGTGAAAGCCGGGCTGAGGACCGACGCCCAAGGCGCCATCACCGGCACCATCATCGTCAACAGCTCGCGCGCCGTGCTGTACGCCAGCGGCGGTGACGACTTTGCCAGTGCGGCCCGCCGTGCGGCGATGCAGACCCGCGACGCCTTGAACGCTGCGCGCTGAGCCTTCCAACATGGCCCACAATCACCTGGCCGATGTTTTGCCTGGTGAGCCATGACCGATTCCTCCAGCCCCTCGTCTCTGAACGCCCTGCGCATTGACCGCTCGGCCCCGACCGCGCGTGCGCGACGCCCCTGGGGGTGGATCATCGCCGGTGGGGTGTTGCTGGCGGGTGCGGCTGCGTGGTGGCTCATGCCCCGCCCGGTGCCCGTGCAAACCACGGCCGTGGTCACGGCCACCGCCTCGCAACAGCACGTGGTGCTCACGGCTTCAGGCTATGTGGTGGCCCAGCGCCGCGCCGCCGTGGCGTCCAAGGCCACCGGACGCCTGGTGGCGCTGAACGTGCGCGAGGGCTCGGTGGTGCGCGAGGGCGAGTTGATTGCCCGCATCGACGACAGCGATGTGCTGGCGGCCATCGTGGCGGCCGAAGCCGCCGTGCGCCAGGCCGAAGCCGGGGTGCGCCAGGCCGAGGTGGAGTTGGCCAACGCGCGTGCCGAGCTGGGCCGCAGCCGGGGGCTTCAGGCCCAGGGTTTCATTTCGCCGCAGGCGGTCGATGTGGTGCAAACGCGCGCCCAGGGCGCCCAGGCCGCTGTGGCGGCTGCGCGCGCCTCATTGGCTGCCGCGCAGGCCCAGGTCAAGGTGCAGCAGGTGGCCCGCAGCTTCACCGAGATCCGTGCGCCTTTTGACGGCGTGGTACTGGTCAAGAACGCCAATGTGGGTGACATCATCACCCCGCTGTCCAGTGCGGCGGGCACCCAAGGCGCCGTGGTCACCATGGCCGACATGACGACGCTGGAGGTGGAGGCCGATGTGTCAGAGGGCAGCCTGTCGAAGGCGCAGATCGGCCAGCCGGTCGAGATCGCGCTGGACGCCTTGCCCGGCGTGCGCTTCATTGGCGAGGTGGGCCGCATCGTGCCCACGGTAGACCGTGCCAAGGCCACCGTGACCACCAAGGTGCGCTTCCAGCAGCTCGACCCGCGCGTGTTGCCCGAGATGAGTGCCAAGGTGGCGTTTTTGTCGCAACCCATCACCCAGGCCGATCTGCAGCCCCTGCTGGCGGTGCCACCGGGCGCGCTGGCACCGCACGGCGGTCAGACCGTCGTGTGGCGGGTGGTGGCGGACGCCGCCGACGAGGGCTTGCTGACGGTTCAGCCCGTGCCGGTGACGGCCGGACGCACCTTGGGCGAGGTGCGTGAGGTCACGCCCGCTGAAGCCGGTGCCCTGAAGGCCGGCGACAAGCTGGTCGCACAGCCCGACGCACGGCTGCAGGCAGGCGGGCGCGTGCGGCTGGCGCAGCCCTGATCGATCCTGAGACACGGCCATGCCCGACACCACCGAGCCCCTGATCCGCATCCGTGGCCTGAGCAAGGCCTACCAGCGCGGTGGCCAGACCCTGCCCGTGCTGGTCAACATCGACCTGGACGTGCAGCCTGGCGAGTTCATCGCCCTGATGGGCCCCAGCGGCTCGGGCAAGAGCACACTGCTCAACCTGATCGCCGGCATCGATCAGCCCACCTCGGGCCGCATCGAGATTGGTGGCGTGGACATCGCCACCCTGAGCGATGCCCAGCTGGCCGACTGGCGGGCCGCGCACGTGGGCTTCATCTTTCAGTTCTACAACCTGATGCCGGTGCTGACGGCCTTTGAGAACGTCGAGCTGCCCCTGCTGCTGACGGGCCTGAGCCGCCGCCAGCGCCACGAACACGTCAACGCCGCCCTGGCCATGGTGCAACTCAGCGACCGGGCTGACCACCACCCCAACGAGCTGTCAGGCGGCCAGCAGCAGCGCGTGGCCATTGCCCGCGCCCTGGTGACCGATCCTCAGTTGATCGTGGCCGACGAGCCCACGGGCGACCTGGACCGCGCCACCGGCGAAGAGGTGCTCAACCTGATGCAGACCCTGCAGCGTGAGCTGGGCAAGACCATCGTGATGGTCACCCATGACCCCAAGGCCGCCAGCCGGGCCGGGCGGCTGGTGCACCTTGAAAAAGGGGTGTTGGTGCCGGATGGCGAGGATCCGGCCTGAGCATCGCCCTTGAGCACAAAAAACCCCGCCGAAGCGGGGTTGGTATTCAGGCCCTCAGCATCAGACCTTGCGACGGCGTGCCACCATCACGGCGGCCAAGCCGGCCAGCATCAAGGCGTAGGTGCCGGGTTCAGGCACGGCCGTGGTGATGGGTGTCATGGTCAGGTCGATCGGGCCGCCCTGGGTCACCTTGATGCCCGTCACGAAGGCCGCGAAGTTTTCAGGATTCAACCCCAGCTCGGGGTCGATGCCCATCACGCGGAAGAGGAAGGTGTCGCTGCCGTCAAAGGCAAAGCTGCCACCATCGGCCACGTCGGCCAGCTTGGTCCACACGCCATCAACCAGCACTTCGATGGTGTAGCCGTCGGCGTCGCCCAGGGTGGGCAGCAGCACTTCGGCAAACGCAGCGCTGCCAGCCACGATCTCGAACTGGTAGCCCACGGCCACTTCGGGGTCGATGAACAGGAACTCATCGATGCCCACCCCGTCGTCGCCAATTTCGATGTCGTTGAACACGAACGAGCCGTCCTCGGTGGCCGAGATGGGCAGCAGCGGGTTGTCGGGCGACAAGCCGGGCGAGCCGTCGCCACCGCCATCGGCCACGCCGTCAGGCACGTTGGCGAACACGCCCGGCGTGCCGAACTGGCCCCACGAGGGGTAGTTGTCGTCGTTGAAGCTGGGCGTGCGGGTGTCCAGCACGAAGCTCACGAAGGTCGGCCCGGTGCCCGTGTTCTGGATGGAGCCATTGGTTTGCACCGACTCGAAATAGCCTTCGGCGTAATCCCGCCCGCCCCAGGCCCAGGTGCTGCCGGGCAGGTACTGGCTGTCGCCGTTGTTGCTGTAGGTGACCACCGAGCCCGCTGGGCGCACTGGCACCAGGGGGTCGATCAGGCCGCCAGCGGTGTCCAGCGCAGCCAGCGCAGGCACTTCTTCCACGGGGATCTCGCCGCCACCATCACCGCCGCTGAAATTGGTGGACACCAGATCCCAATAGAAGTTGCTCTGGTTCATGTTCACGGCGAACAGATCCCAGTCGCCCAGCGAGCCGTTGGGGTTGGGGCTGACCACCGAGCCGTCGTTGTACGAATCCCAGGTGCGCAGGTTGGCAGAGAAGTTCACGCGCCAGCCATGGGTGGATTCGGGCAGGATCACGCCTGCGCCGTAGATGTCGGACAGTTGGCTGCCGCCTTCGTTGGCGCCAAACGACGATTGACCCATGCTGAGCAGCCAGCCGGCGCTGGTGGGCAGCACCGATGAGTCGTCGGAGGCGGGCGCCATGATCCAGTCGCTGAGCTCGGGCGTGTAGAAGCTGCCACTGCCTTCGCCAGCGGCGTTGAGTCGTTCAAAGGTGATGGCCTGTGCCACGGGCGTCAGGGCCAGGGGGGCCATCAGGGCCAGGGTCCAGCGAAGCACACGATGACGAGCCGACCAGCGAGTGGACATGGGGTTTCTCCGAGGTTTTTGAAGCACTCGAATGGTAGGCTCATGGTGTGTGAAATAACACCACCCGGAGGAGGGGGTTGTTGTAATCAAATGTTCACTCTCCGCCTGCTGCTCAAAAACGCCTTCCGCCACCGACTGCGCACCCTGTTGACCATGGTGGGCCTGGTGGTGGCCATCTCGGCGTTTGGGCTGCTGCGCACCATCGTGGACGCCTGGTACGCGGGTGTGGATGCCACCTCCAGCACGCGGCTGATCACGCGCAACGCCATCTCGCTGACCTTCCCGCTGCCGCTGCATTACGCCGAGCGCGTCAAAGGCGTGGACGGGGTCAGCGGCATCTCGTGGGCCAACTGGTTTGGCGGCATCTACATCACCGAGCGCAACTTCTTTGCGCAGTTCGCGGTCGATCCGCCCAGCTACCTGGCCCTGTACCCCGAGTTCGTGCTGGACGATGACGAGAAGCAGGCCTTCTTCAGGGATCTGCAAGGCGCCGTGGTGGGGCGCAAGCTGGCGCGCCAGTTTGGCTGGAAGGTGGGCGACACGGTGGCCTTGCGCGGCACCATCTACCCGGGCACCTGGAGCTTCACCATCCGGGGCATTTACGAAGGCAAGGACGCCCGCACCGATGAGCAGCAGATGTTCATCCACTGGAAGCGCCTGGCCGAAAGCATCCGCGCGCGCAATGCGGGTGGCCAGGCAGACTATGTGGGCGTGTTCGTGGTGGGCATTCGCAACCCCGACGAGGCGCCCCAGGTGTCGCAGGCCATCGATCGCCTGTTTGCCAATTCGCTGGCCGAAACCCGCACCGAAACCGAGAAAGCCTTTCAGCTGGGCTTTGTGGCCATGAGCGAGGCCATCCTGATCGCGGTGCAGGCCGTCAGCCTGATCATCATCCTCATCATCATGGCCGTGATGGCCAACACCATGACGATGACCGCCCGCGAGCGCCTGGCCGAGTACGCCACGCTCAAGGCCCTGGGCTTTCCGCCGCGCTTTGTGGTGCAGCTGCTGTTTGGCGAGAGCCTGATGATCGCGCTGATTGGCGGCGCCATCGGCATCGCCATCACCTTCCCCTTGGCGCAGGCTTTCGTGTCGGCCGTGGGCACGCTGTTTCCCATCTTCAAGGTGTCCACGCTGACCGTGGCCCTGCAGGTGCTGGCCTGCTTGACGGTGGGGGTGGTGGCCGCCGCCTGGCCGGCCTGGAAGATGTCGCGCATCGACATCGTGCAGGGGCTGCGGCATGTGGCGTGAGTGCACACTGGTGAGACAACGATGAGCCTGCGCACCGTCCCCCTCAGCTACATCGCCCGCAACCTCTGGGTGCGGCGCGTGACCACGCTGCTGACGGCTGGTGGCATGGCGCTCGTGGTGTATGTGTTTGCCACCGTGCTGATGATGAGCGAAGGCATTCGTGCCACGCTGGTGGCCACCGGCCAGCCTGACAACGTGATCGTGCTGCGCAAGGGTGCGGGGGCCGAGATCAATTCGGGCATTGCGCGCGATCAGGCCGCCGTGATCGCCAGCCTGCCGCAGATCGCCACCGACGGGCAGGGCAGTGCGCTCATCAGCCGCGAGCCGGTGGTGCTCAACACCCTGCCCAAGCGCGACAGCGGGCAGCCCAGCAACGTGACCGTGCGCGGCACCTCCGAGCTGGGCCTGGCCATGCGGCCGCAGGTGCAGCTGGTGCAGGGGCGCATGTTCCGCCCGGGCACCAGCGAGATCATCACGGGCCGTGCGGTGGCGCGGGGCTTTGCTGGTGCGGGCCTGGGCGAGACGTTGCGCTTTGCCGGGCGCGACTGGACGGTGGTGGGCGTGTTCGACGCAGGCCGCAGCGGTTTTGATTCCGAGATCTGGGGCGACAGCGAGCAGATGATGCAGGCCTTCCGGCGTCAGGCCTATTCGAGCGTGGTGTTCAGGCTGACCGATGCCGAGCGCTACGACGAGGTGAAGGCGCGCCTGGAGGGCGATCCGCGCCTGACGCTGGAGGCCAAGCCCGAGGTGCAGTTCTACGCAGAGCAGTCCGAGGCCCTGGCCACCTTCATCCGCATCCTGGGGCTGGCGCTGTCCATCATCTTCTCCATCGGGGCGGTGGTGGGCGCCATGATCACGATGTTCGCGGCGGTGGCTTCGCGCATTGGCGAGATCGGCACCTTGCGTGCCTTGGGGTTCAGGCGCTCGGCCGTGCTGTCGGCCTTCCTGGGTGAATCACTGCTGCTGTCCCTGGTGGGGGGCGTGGTGGGCCTGGGCGGGGCGGCCCTGATGCAGACGGTCAACATCTCCACCGTGAACTTCCAGACGTTTTCAGAGCTGGCGTTTCGGTTCCAGCTCACGCCCGCCATCGCCCTGCAATCGTTGCTGTTCGCCCTGATCATGGGCGTGCTGGGCGGCTTCATTCCGGCGTGGCGCGCAGCGCGCCTCAAGATCGTGGATTGCCTGCGCGAAGCGTAGAAAGGCCAATATGCAACTGTGTACTTATCGACACCACGATCGCACTGCGGTGGGCCTGGTGCAAGGCGATCATGTGATCAACCTGAGTGCGGCGCTGGGCGATGCCCTGTCGGCCCACCAACCCATGATCGACCTGATCGCGCAATGGGCCGTGCTCCAGCCTCGTGTTGAGGCCATTGCCGCTGCGGTGGGTTCGGCGGATGCCCCCGCCATGCTGCCGCTGGCGGCGGTCGAGCTGCTCGCGCCCATTCCCCGTCCGGGCAAGACCCTGGCCATCGGCCTGAACTACCTGGAGCATGTGCAAGAGCGCATCGTGGGCGAAAGCCGCAGCGTGCCCGAGCACCAGATCTGGTTTCCGAAGCTGGCCAACGCCATCCATGCGCCGTTTGCGCCCATCGTGCTGCCGCGCATCTCGCAGATGAGTGATTACGAGGCCGAGATGGTGGCGGTGATCGGCCAGCGCTGTCGTCATGTGCCGGCCGAGCAGGCTCACGAGGTGGTGTTTGGTTACGCCGTGGGCAACGACGTGTCGGTGCGCGACATCCAGAAGCGCACCTCGCAATGGACCCTGGGCAAGAGCTTTGACACCCATGCGCCGTTTGGTCCGTGGATCACCACGGCCGATCAGGTGGGCGACCCGCACACCCTGGACATGCGCGCCTGGGTGAATGGCGAGCTGCGCCAGCACAGCAACACCCGCCTGATGATGCACAAGGTGTGGGCGCAGATCGCGCAGCTCACGCAGGTGATGACGCTGGAGCCGGGCGACTTGATCTTCACGGGCACCTGCAGCGGCGTGGGGGCGGCGTTTGATCCGCCCAAATACCTGCGCGCGGGTGACACCGTGCGTATCGAGATTGAGCGCCTGGGGGCCATCGAGGCCCTGTGCGTGGACGAGGCCTGAGGATTCAAAGGCCTCGGGTCTCAGGTGGTGCTGGGCTCCAGCGATTTCAGCACCGCCTGCACGAACTCGCTGACGGTCGGGGCCATGTCACTCAGCCGGCTTGCCCGGTCTTCTTCGATGGCTTGAAGGATCAGCTCATTGACCCCACCCACGATGGCCGTGGCCAGGGCCGGGCTCAGTGAGCGCTTGCCAGGCTCGCGCAGGCGCGCCAGCTCCACCTGCATGATCAGGAACATGGCAAAGCGCTGGCTGATCCGCCGGCGCACCGCCAGGCCAGCGGCGCCCAACTGCATCAACTCGATGTACAAGGTGCGCACCAGCGTCGGCTGCATTTGCAAGGCCTGCAGGTAAGTGTCGGTCACGCGATTGAGTTGCTCTACCCAGTCGGCCATGGGGTCGTAGCCCGCCGCGATGAGGCCCAGGATTTGTTCGCTCAGGCGCTCGCACAAGGCCAGCAGGCACGCATCCTTGTTTTCGAACTGCTCGTAGAAGGTGCGCCGCGATACCCGTGCACGCGCCACGATGTCGGCGATGGTGACCTCTGAATAGGCGCGGTCGGTCAGCACCAGGGTGAGGGCGTCCAGCAGGCGGCTGCGGTGATCGGCTGAGGCGGCGGTGTCGTTCATGGGCAGGGCTTCACCCCTGGAGTGCGTGAATGGTACTTGACAGTACCACTTGGCGGTTTTATGGTGCGCGGCGTGGTACGAGATGGTACCTAATTTCCACGAACATGCCCGGGCCAACGCCTGTGCGCAACCGTTGTCCACGAGGAGAAAATCACATGAACCGCATCGACGCCCTTCGAGCAAGCATCACCGCCGCAGCCTTGTCGCTGTCGGTGGGCGCCTGGGCGCAGTCCCCCGCCTACCAGGTGGTGGATGCCAGTTTCGCTTGCCAGCAAACCACCTGCAGCGCCGAGATGTGGTTGCCCACCCAGACGCCTGCTGGGCAAAAGCCGCCGGTCATCGTCATGGCCCACGGTTTTGGGGGGCTGAAGCACTGGGGCTTGCCGGCGTTTGCCGAGCGATTCGTGCAGGCCGGCTTCGCTGTGGTGCGTTTTGACTACCGTGGCTTTGGCCAAAGCGGTGGTCAACCCCGTCGCGTGGTGGATGGCAAAGAGCATGTGAAAGACTGGCTGTCTGCCATCGATGCCATCAGCCAGCGTCCCGAGGTGGACGGCCAACGCCTGGGCATCTGGGGCACCTCGTACAGTGGCGGACAGGTGCTGGTGGCCGGCGCTGAGCGCCCGCAGGTGGTCAAGGCGGTGAGCTCGCAAGTGCCGTTTGTCAGCGGCCTGTCCAGCGGATTGAAGTACCCCATCAAGTACCAGCCCATGGCCACCTGGTATGCCCTGCGTGACCTGATGCGCAGTGACGACGAAGAGCCGGTGTATGTGCCGGTGATCGCCAAGGATGGCGAGTTTGCGGCCCTGATCTGCGCGGAATGCGAGGAAGGCTACAAGAAGCTGGTGCCGATGGCCGATCAGCAAGATCCGGCCACCAATCGCGTGGCCGCGCGGGTGTTCATGAGCCTGCCGTTCTGGTTTCCTGGCAATCGCGCCAAAGACATCGTGGCACCCACATTGATCGTGGCGGCCGAGAACGATGGCCTCATCCCCGTCGGCAAGGTGCGTGAGGTGGCGCAGACCGTGAAGAACGGCGAGTACGTGGAGCTCAAGGGGGCCGATCACTTCTCGCCCTACAGTGGTCCGGTGTTCGAAGACGTGGTGGCACGCCAAACGGTGTTTTTCAAGAAAAATCTGATGCCCTGAGTGGGCTGGCGCGACGAGGGCAGGTCGGCCCTGGCGCGATCCCTGCAGTCGGACGTATCATGTCCGGTTGACCTTTGATCGCTGCCGATGTCCCGCCCTGATTCCTTGAATGCCGCTCTTGAGCGCCCCCAGATCCGCATCCGCGGGGCGCGCACCCACAACCTCAAGAACATCGACCTCGATTTGCCCCGCAACGAGCTGGTGGTCATCACCGGCTTGTCGGGCTCGGGCAAATCCAGCCTGGCGTTCGACACCCTGTACGCCGAAGGTCAGCGCCGCTATGTGGAAAGCCTGAGCGCCTACGCGCGTCAGTTTCTGCAGTTGATGGACAAGCCCGAGGTCGATGTGATCGAGGGCCTGTCGCCCGCCATCAGCATCGAGCAAAAGGCCACCAGCCACAACCCGCGCTCGACCGTGGGCACGGTGACCGAGATCCACGATTACCTGCGCCTGCTGTATGCCCGTGCGGGCACACCGTTCTGCCCGGACCACGCCTTGCCCCTGCAAGCGCAAAGCGTCAGCCAGATGGTGGACGCCACCCTGGCCCTGCCAGAGGACACCAAGCTGATGATCCTGGCGCCGGTGGTGCGCGACCGCAAAGGTGAGTTCGCCGAGCTGTTTGCCGACATGCAGGCCCAGGGCTATGTGCGCTTTCGCATCAATGGCCAGGTGGTCGAGGTGGCCGACTTGAAACCCTTGGTGAAGAACGAGAAGCACGACATCGACGTGGTGGTGGACCGCGTCAAGGTGCGCCCCGACATGGCCCAACGCCTGGCCGAGAGCTTCGAGACCGCCCTGCGCCTGGCCGATGGCCGCGCGCTGGCCGTCGAGATGGACTCGGGCGCCGAGCACCTGTTCTCGGCCAAGTTCGCCTGCCCGGTGTGCAGCTATTCGCTGTCCGAGCTGGAGCCACGGCTGTTTTCGTTCAACTCGCCCGTGGGCGCCTGCCCGACCTGCGACGGCCTGGGCCACGTGATCGCGTTTGATCCCCAACGGGTGGTGGCGTTTCCGTCGCTGAGCCTGGGCAGTGGCGCCGTCAAAGGGTGGGACCGCCGCAACCCCTACACCTACAGCCTGATCGAATGCCTGGGCAAGCACTACGGGGTGGACATCGAGCAGCCCTTCGAAGAGCTGCCGTCGGACCTTCAGCAGGTCATCCTGTACGGCTCCGGCACCGAAGAGATCGAGTTTGTTTACGAGGCCGATGGGCCCTCGGGCAAGAAGCGCAAGGTCAAACGACAGCATCCCTTCGAGGGCATCATTCCCAATTTCGAGCGGCGCTTCAAAGAGACCGATTCGGCCGCCGTGCGTGAAGAGCTGGGCCGCTACCAGCAGCCCAAGGCCTGCCCCGATTGCCATGGCACCCGTCTGCGCCGTGAGGCCCGTCACGTCAAGCTGCATGACGCCATCACGGGCGACACCCGCGCCATCTACGAGATTGGCCACGCCACGCTGGCCGAGGCCCATCGCTACTTCGAGGGCCTGCAGTTGCAGGGCGCCAAGGCCGAAATCGCGACCAAGGTGGTCAACGAGATCCGCTCGCGGCTGCGCTTTCTGAACGATGTGGGCCTGAACTACCTCAGCCTGGACCGCAGCGCCGACACCCTGTCGGGCGGCGAGGCGCAGCGCATCCGTCTGGCTTCGCAGATCGGCTCGGGTCTGACCGGCGTGATGTACGTGCTCGATGAGCCCAGCATCGGCCTGCACCAGCGCGACAACGACCGCCTGATCGGCACGCTGCAGCACCTGCGCGACCTGGGCAACAGCGTGATCGTGGTCGAGCACGATGAAGACATGATCCGCGCCGCCGACCACGTGGTGGACATGGGCCCGGGGGCGGGCGTGCATGGGGGGCGTGTGCTGGCCCAGGGCACGCCCGAGCACGTCGCGGCCCAAACCGAGAGCCTGACCGGGCAGTACCTGTCTCGCGTCTTGCGCATCGCGGTTCCCGAGCACCGCCGGGCCTTCACGGCAGAGACACCGCGACTGCGCGTGGTCAACGCCACTGGCCACAACCTTAAGGGCGTGACCGCCGAGTTCCCCGTGGGCTTACTGACCTGCGTGACCGGTGTGTCGGGCTCGGGCAAGTCCACCCTGGTCAACGACACCTTGTACGCGGCCGTGGCCAAGAAGCTTTACCAGGCGCACACCGAGCCCGAGCCCCACGACGAGATCGAGGGCCTGGAGCTGTTCGACAAGGTCATCAACGTCGACCAGTCACCCATCGGGCGCACGCCACGCAGCAACCCGGCCACCTACACAGGCCTGTTCACACCCATCCGCGAGCTGTTCGCCGATGTGCCGGCCGCGCGCGAGCGGGGCTATGGCGCTGGGCGTTTCAGCTTCAACGTGGCCGGTGGGCGGTGCGAGGCCTGCCAGGGCGACGGCATGATCAAGGTGGAGATGCACTTCCTGCCCGATGTGTACGTGCCGTGCGACGTGTGCCAGGGCAAGCGCTACAACCGCGAGACGCTGGACATCCTCTACAAGGGCAAGAACATCCACGAGGTGCTGAACCTGACGGTGGAGGACGCCTTGGCCTTCTTCAGCGCGGTGCCCAGCATCGCGCGCAAGCTGCAAACGCTGATGGACGTGGGCCTGGGCTACATCCGCCTGGGGCAAAGCGCCACCACGCTCTCAGGCGGTGAGGCCCAGCGCGTGAAGCTGGCGCTGGAGCTCTCCAAGCGCGACACCGGGCGCACGCTCTACATCCTCGATGAACCCACCACCGGCCTGCACTTCCACGACATCGCCCTGCTGCTGAAGGTGCTGCACCAACTGCGCGACGCGGGCAACACCATCGTCATCATCGAGCACAACCTGGACGTGATCAAAACGGCCGACTGGCTGATCGACATGGGGCCTGAGGGGGGCTCAGGTGGTGGGCAGGTGCTGATGGCGGGCACGCCCGAGACGCTGGCTGCTTTTGAGGGCAGCCACACCGGGCACTATCTCAAGGCCTTGCTGGCCGGCTGATCAGGCGCGCATGAACCCCAGGTCGTGCGCGCTGCTGTTGAAGCGGGTGAGGTTGGGCAAGATGGCGTAGTTGCCACCCTGGGTGAGGTCGTAGGCCGACACCCCCATCCACCGGCCCAGGGTGTAGGCCAGCTGATCCACCGAGGTGGTAGGCAGCAGCGAACCGTTGTCGATCTGGTCGGGGCTGCCGAACACCCGCTGGGCATTGGCCGTGCTGTATTGAGGGAAGGTGCCATAGACCTCGCCCCCGCGCACCGCGCCGCCCATGACCAGGTGATGCGATCCCCAGCCGTGGTCGGTGCCATCGCCGTTGCTGGTGAAGGTGCGGCCAAAGTCTGAGGCGGTGAAGGTGGTCACGGCATTGCGCATGTCGCCGCCCGGCATGGAGCCCAGCACGTCGTGGAAGTACTTCAAGGCGTGGTCCAGTTGCGCCATGCGCTCAGCGTGATCGCGGATCTGGTTGTCGTGGGTGTCAAAGCCGCCCAATCCGACCATGAAGAACTGGCGCTGCATGCCCAGGTTGGCCGTCTGGTTGGTGGCGATCAGCCTGGCCACCATCTGCAACTGGATGGCCAACTGGTTGGCCTGGTATGTTTGCGATGACGGGCTCAGGTACTGCAGTTTCGGGTCGGCAGACGGGGTGCTCATGCCCGGGGTGCTCCACGGTGCCTGGCCCAAGGTGGGCAGGCTGCTGGCCAGCAAGTCGCTGGCCCGCAACGAGCGTTGTGCCACTTGCTGGTGGTCAACGGCCAGCATGTCGCTGCGCCCCGTCTCGCTCAAGAACTGCGCCGCCGCCGCCTGCAGGGCGGTGCTGCCGTAAATGCGCTGATTGCTGCCCAAGGTCAGCACCCGGGTGGTGCTGCTCTGGTAGGGCAGCACCATGTTGCCCGAAAGCCAGACGGCCGCACTGGAGGGCGTCATGCAGGTGAAGAATCGGCGGATCAGGTAGGCGTCGTCACCCTGGCCTTGGCCGTTGCCCCCCATCAGCAGGTCGCCCATGCGCCCAGCCCAGCCGGCCGAGGTGCCTTCGGGCCCAAACGACTGCCACATGGATTGCTGGTCATTGTGCGAGAACAGCTTGTTGGGCTTGCTCACCAGCGGATTGGCCCAGTCGTCTTTGGTGGTGGGCGCCAGCAAGGGCCCCACGTTGGCCACCACGGCCACTTGGCCAGATTGGTACAGGCCCTGGGTTTCTGCCAGACAGGGATGCAATGCAAAGGTGCGCCCTGCATGCACGCTGCGCCCTGCATGGCTGATGGGCAACACGCCACCATGACGGTCTGGCGAGCTGGACGCGGCCGTCCAGTCGGATGGCACGCCGGCTTCGCGCAGGGCAATGGGCACACTGCCATCGTTCAGGTTGTGAACGCGTGGGTCGCGGTGGTTCAGGTAATGCGCCCAGGAGTCCGGGTCGGTGGCCAGCACGGTGTTGAAGGCGTCATTGCCGCCATACAAGAAGATGCACACCAGGGCCTGGTAACCGCTGCCACCCGATGACTGGGCTGCCGCCCGCGTCATGAGGCTCAAGTTCAGGCCCAGCGGTGCGGCCGCGCCCATCGACGAGACAGCGGCCAGATGGCGCAGGAATTGGCGACGTGAGGTGGTGCTCATGAGGGGCCTCAACGCTGAATGATGAACTCGGGCGACAGGGTGATCAGCAGCGCCGCTGCCCGTACCCTGGCGAGCCGTTGCTCATTGGTGAGCGAGTCGCTGTTTCCGATGGACTCCAGCGCCGTGATGGCCTGCTGCTGTCGCTCATCTGGCAAAGACTGGCCCAGCAGGCGCTGCCCCAGTTCGTTGAGCAGGGCCTCGGGCCGGTTGGCCAGCGACACAAAGCCCGAGTGATCAAACTGCACATCGAGTCGGCTCACGGGGGCGTTGTGCCATTGGCCCCAGCCGTCTTTCAGGATCGAGGCCATGAAATTGGCATAGCCCAGCACCGAGGTTTCGCTGGTGATCTGCAGTTCTGGCGCCACCAGCCCCTTGCTGGCCGTGACCGATTGGGGGGGCGTGTAGCCCGGGCGGAAAAAGTTGAACACCGATGGCGACTGCAGGGGGGCTTGCCCCAGGCTGGAGGCTGCGTCATCGGTGGTTCCAGCCAGGTAGTACCCGATTTGCGTCGGTCCTGTGGTGGCGTTGAAATTCACGCTGTTGTGCGGCAGTGCGCGCAACACATGCGTGAGTCGCAGGATGGGCTCGCGCACCTTGCCGTAGGCGCTCAGGTCCGCGACGCTGGTGTCAGGTTGCAGTGCCTCGGGGTGCAGCAAGATCGCCTTGACCACGGCCCCCAGGTTGCCATCGGTGTCGCGAAACACCTGGGTGACGTCGCGCACGTAATTCGGGCTGGGGTTGCTGGTCACGAGCCGCTGGATCAACTGCTTGCTGATGAATGGGGCGGTGTTGGGGTGGCTGGCCAGACGGTCGAGCGCGATGCGCAGGCTGGTGGCAGGCGCTGGTGTGTCCTGTGCGGGCACCTCCACCCCCAGAAAACGTTTCACCGACACCGAGTGCTCGTTGTCGTAGAAGCTCATGGGGCGCCAGTACTGTTCTTCCGTCGAGCAGTCGGCCGCGCGCCAGAAGCACCGCCACCATGGCAAGCCCATCTGGCTGTTGCTGCGGTACCAACCCAGTCCGGTGAAGACCTTGGCCAGGCCCGAGACGTCGGCCGCCGTGTAGGTTTCGATGTGACGTTCGCCATCGGCCAGCACGCGACCGTCCAGGTCGATGGCCTGCCCACTGTCATTGATCAGGTGCAGGCCGATCGAGAACAGTTGCATCACCTCACGGGCAAAGTTCTCGTCAGGCACCCGACCATTGGTGGGGTCTTCCTTGCGGTTGTACAGGTGCGACAGGTAGGTGCCCATGGCGGGGTGCAGGGCCACCGACTCCAGCAGTTCCCGGTAGCTGCCGGTGCCTTTGGCCGTCAGCATGTCCATGTACGTGGCGAGCAGGCGCGCGTCAACCGACAGACCAGACACGACGAAGATCTCGGACAGCGCGAACGCCACACGATGACGCAGTTGGGCGCCGTCGCGCACGGCCAGGGTCCACCAGCCATGCTGGAAGTCCAGCCAATAGGGGTCTTGGGTGTTCCGACGAGCCAACTCTCGTTTGACCAGCGCGTAGTAAGTGCTGCTGGGCTGCATGGCCAGTTGTTCGTCGATCCAGTCGTCGTAGCCCAGGCGGGTCAGTCGTTCGATGTCGGGTGCGGTGGGGCCGAACGTCGCCTGAACCAGAAACCGATGCGCCTGTGTGCGGTCTTGGGGCACGACCAGTGCCGAGGAGCGATCGAGCAGGCTGTCGCCCCCGGTGGGCGGCGCTTCGTCTCCGCCACCGCATGCAGACAACAACATCAGCGCCGCGCACAGCACGGCGGCGGCCGCCCGGCGATGGGGCCGGCGACGCATGGCATCTTGACGGGTGGATGGAAGGCTCATGGCGACACTTTTCTCTCTGGCGGCTGAAGGTTGCCACGCCTGCTCTGCAGCCATGTGATGCCAGTCCACCACAGTTGTAATCAAACGAAACAAAGGGGCGAATCGCTGCCGCAAAGCGTCATTTCATCACGCAGGCACTCAGGGCTTCCCTGGGGCCGCAGTGATCTCTTGCGCTCCGTGCTCACAGCAAGGGCGCCAGCGCACGCTCGGCTTCGTCCACGCTCAGGCCGGTGCGACGGGCCCAGTCTTCGACCTGATCACCCCCGATCTTGCCCACATTGAAGTAGGCCGCCTGGGGGTGCGCCAGGTAGAAGCCACTCACGCTGGCCGCCGGCATCATCGCCAGGCTCTCGGTCAGGTGCATGTGGATCTCGTGGGCGTCCAGCACTTTGAACATGTCGCGCTTGACGGTGTGGTCGGGGCAGGCCGGGTAGCCCGGGGCCGGGCGGATGCCGCGGTACTGCTCCTTGATGAGCTGGGCGTTGTCCAGTGACTCGGCCTCGGCGTAGCCCCAGAACTCCTTGCGCACGCGCTCGTGCATGCGCTCGGCGAAGGCCTCGGCCAGTCGGTCGGCCAGGGCCTTGAGCATGATGGCCGAGTAGTCGTCATGGTGGGCCATGAACTCGGCTTCCTTCTTCTCGATGTTCAGGCCGGCCGTCACGGCAAACATGCCCACGTAATCGGCCTTGGAGTCTTTGGGGGCCACAAAGTCAGCCAGCGAGCGGTTGGGGCGTTTCACGCCGTCCACCACCGGGCGCTCCGTCTGCATGCGCAGGGGGTGCCAGCGCATCAGCTCGGTGGTGCGCGACTCATCGGCATACAGCGCGATGGCGTCGTCGTCCACCGTATTGGCGGGGTACAGGCCGATCACGCCGTTGGCCACCAACCAGCGGCCTTCGACGATCTTCTTGAGCATGGCCTGCGCGTCAGCGTAGACCTTCCTGGCCTCGTCGCCCACGACCGCGTCGTCCAGGATCGCAGGGAAGGCGCCGTGCAGGTCCCAGGTCTGGAAGAAGGGCGCCCAGTCGATGTAGGCCGCCAGCTCGCCCAGGTCGTAGTTCTTGAACACGCGCCGGCCGATGAACTTGGGCGCATCGGGCGCATGGGTTTCAAAGTCGACGATGGCCTTGTTGGCGCGTGCCTCGGCCAACGACACCATGGGCGTGGCCTTCTTGTTGGCGTGCAGCAGGCGCACCTTCTCGTAATCGGCGTTGAGCTCGGCGATGTAGTCTGCCTGGCGCTCATCGCTGAGCAGGTCCGAGCACACGCCCACGGCGCGCGAGGCATCGGGCACATAGACCACCGGGCCGCTGTAGTTGGGCGCGATCTTCACGGCCGTGTGCACGCGCGAGCAGGTGGCGCCGCCGATCAGCAGCGGCGTCTTGCGCTCACGGAAGTACGGGTCACGCTCCATCTCGGCGGCCACATACTGCATCTCTTCCAGTGAAGGCGTGATCAGGCCTGAGAGGCCAATGATGTCGGCGCCCACCTCCTTGGCCTTGTCGAGGATGTCCTTGCAGGGCACCATCACGCCCATGTTGACCACCTCGAAGTTGTTGCACTGCAAGACCACGGTCACGATGTTCTTGCCGATGTCGTGCACATCGCCCTTCACGGTGGCGATCACGATCTTGCCCTTGGCCTTCACATCGCCGCCGGCCAGTTCCAACTGACGCTTTTCTTCTTCGATGTAGGGCACCAGGTGGGCCACGGCCTGCTTCATCACGCGGGCGCTTTTGACCACCTGCGGCAGGAACATCTTGCCCGCGCCAAACAGGTCGCCCACCGTGTTCATGCCGGCCATCAGCGGGCCTTCGATCACGTGCAGGGGGCGTCCGCCCTTGGCCTTGATCTGTTGGTAACACTCTTCGGTGTCCACCGTGATGAACTCGGTGATGCCATGCACCAGCGCGTGGCTCAAGCGTTGTTCCACTGGCGCGGGGGCCTCAGCGGTGCCGCGCCAGGCCAGCTTGGCCGTATCGTCCTTGGCGGCGCCCTTGACCTGCTCGGCGATCGCCAGCAGCCGCTCGGTGGGTGTCAGCGAGGTGTCTTCACCGTCCTTGAACACCGGCTGGCGGTTGAGCACAATGTCTTCCACCAGCTCGCGCAACTGGGGCTCAAGGTCGTCGTACACCCCCACCATGCCGGCGTTGACGATGCCCATGTCCATGCCCGCCTGGATGGCGTGGTAAAGGAACACCGTGTGGATCGCCTCGCGCACCGGCTCGTTGCCGCGGAAGCTGAACGACACGTTCGACACGCCGCCCGACACCTTGGCGCCCGGCAGGTTCTGCTTGATCCAGCGGGTGGCGTTGATGAAATCGACGGCGTAGTTGTCGTGCTCTTCGATGCCCGTGGCAATGGCAAAGATGTTCGGGTCGAAGATGATGTCTTCGGGTGGGAAGCCCACCTCATCCACCAGCATGCGGTAGGCCCGCTCGCAGATCTCGATCTTGCGCTGGTAGGTGTCGGCCTGGCCCACCTCGTCAAACGCCATCACCACGGTCGCGGCGCCATAGCGCTTGATCAGCGTGGCCTGGCGCTTGAACTCGTCCACGCCTTCTTTCAGCGAGATCGAGTTGACGATGCCCTTGCCCTGGATGCACTTCAGCCCGGCCTCGATCACCTCCCACTTGGAGGAGTCGATCATGATGGGCACGCGGGCGATCTCCGGCTCCCCGGCGATCAGGTTCAGGAAACGCACCATGGCGGCCTTGCTGTCGAGCATGGCCTCGTCCATGTTGATGTCGATGACCTGGGCGCCGTTTTCGACCTGCTGTCGGGCCACCGACAGGGCATCCTCGAAGCGTCCTTCGAGGATCATGCGCGCGAACGCCTTCGAGCCGGTCACGTTGGTGCGCTCGCCCACGTTGACGAACAGCGTGCCCTGACCGATCAACACCGGCTCCAGGCCGGACAGGCGCATGGGCGGAACGTGGGGGGCGGTGGTCGTGTCGACGGGCGAAGTGGGGGCAGGGGACGTCATCCCGCCATTTTAAGTGCCCCCCAATGAGGAAGGGCCCGGCGCTTGTGGCGCGGGGCCCCGAGGCGCAGACGCTGTGCCCTGATCAGGGCGTGCGCTGCAATGCCTTGCTCGGTGTGCGTCAGGCGGCTGAGGCCTTCAGCATGGCGTACAACTCGTCCTTCAGGGCCACGCGACGCAGTTTTTTCTGTTCCAGATCGGCCGATGAGGCGTGCTCGATACCGCTTTCCAGTCGCACGACTTCTTTGTCGATGTCCTCGTACTCGCGCTCCAGTTTGACGAAGTGGGAACTCGTCACCTTCAGTTCATGGATCTGATCACGGAACTCAGGAAAATCTTTGACCAGCGGGTGATGTGCTTGCATGGGCTCCTCATGGGGTCTCTGTGAATCGACACCCTCATCTTGGGTCGAACGCCAGGCGGTGTCCTTGCGACAGATCAAGCCCGCTGGCAGAACGGCGGTACGTCTTGCTCGCCATGCCCCCTGACGGGTGCCCCCAACAGTGGGACATGAAAGTACTGTACAAACATCCAGCTTTTGTCATAATGGCGACCAATGCGAGCCACAGGGGTTCGCCCAGACGACCACCGGAGACCCTCATGGACACCCAAGCCAAATCAGCCCTCAGCACCGAGAAAGCCAAAGCCCTGCAGGCCGCGCTGGCCCAGATTGAAAAGCAGTTTGGCAAGGGCTCCATCATGCGACTGGGTGAAGGCGAGGTGGCCGAGGACATCCAGGTGGTGTCCACAGGCTCTTTGGGCCTGGACGTGGCCCTGGGGGTGGGTGGCCTGCCGCGTGGCCGGGTGATCGAGATCTACGGCCCTGAGTCGTCGGGCAAAACCACGCTCACGCTGCAGGTGGTGGCCGAAATGCAGAAGCTGGCCGGCGTGTGTGCGTTCATCGATGCCGAGCACGCGCTGGATGTGCAATACGCCCAGAAGCTGGGCGTCAACCTGCACGACCTCCTGATCTCGCAGCCCGACACGGGTGAGCAGGCCCTGGAAATCGTCGATGCCCTGGTTCGTTCGGGTTCCGTCGATCTCATCGTGGTGGACTCGGTGGCGGCGCTCACGCCCAAGGCCGAGCTCGAAGGCGAAATGGGCGACTCCCTGCCGGGCTTGCAGGCCCGTTTGATGAGCCAGGCCCTGCGCAAGCTCACCGCCACCATCAAGAAAACCAACTGCACCGTCATCTTCATCAACCAGATCCGCATGAAGATCGGTGTGATGTTCGGCTCGCCCGAAACCACCACCGGCGGTAACGCCCTGAAGTTCTACGCCTCGGTTCGCCTGGACATCCGTCGCACCGGTTCCATCAAGAAGGGTGACGAAGTCATCGGCAACGAAACCAAGGTCAAGGTGGTCAAGAACAAGGTGTCTCCCCCGTTCAAGACCGCTGAATTCGACATCCTGTACGGCGAGGGCATCAGCCGCGAGGGCGAGATCATCGACCTGGGGGTGACTGCCAAGATCGTTGACAAGGCGGGTGCCTGGTACGCCTACAACGGCGAAAAGATCGGCCAAGGCAAAGACAACGCCCGTGAGTTTCTGCGTGAGAACGCCGACCTGGCCCGGGAAATCGAAAACCGCATCCGCGAATCGCTGGGCATCACCCAGATGCCGGGTGCGGCCGCGTCAAGCGCCAGCCCTGCCGGCGACGATCAGGCTGAGTGAGGCCTGAGGCGGGTCGGGGGCGCACCGTGTTGTCGCTCAAGGGCCGGGCCTTGAAGTACCTGGCCGCCCGCGAACACTCCCGGCTCGAGCTGCGCCGAAAGCTGGGGCCCCATGCAGAGTCCGCCGAGCAGGTCGATGCTGTGCTGGACGAACTGGAGTCGCGCGGCTTTTTGTCCGCTCAACGCTTTGCCGAGTCCGTGGTTCACCGCCGCTCGGTACGGTATGGGGTGGGGCGCGTCAAGGCCGAGTTGGCGCAGCATGATTTGCCCGACGACATCACCCGTGCGGCGCTGCTGGGGCTGCAGTCCACCGAGTTGGCCCGGGCACACGCGGTCTGGCAGCGGCGCTTTGGTGAGCCTCCCGCCACCCCTGAGGAACGGGCCAGGCAGGTGCGGTTCCTGGCTGGGCGCGGCTTCAGTTCAGACACCATCCGGCGGGTGATTCGGGGAGACATCCCAGGCGACACGGGGGCGTAGCGGTGCTATGCTGCATGACGCGTCGCAGCAAGTGACCCTTGCTTCCGACGCGCCCGGCGTTGCCTGATCGGTGACGCTGAGCTTTGTCATGTTCGATGAGAACACTCACACTGCGAGACCCCAATGAAGATCCACGAGTACCAAGGCAAAGAGATCCTGAGCCGATTCGGTGTGCCGGTCCCAAGAGGAATCCCGGCATTTTCTGTAGACGACGCTGTGGCAGCGGCTGAAAAGCTCGGCGGCCCGGTATGGGTTGTCAAAGCCCAGATCCACGCCGGTGGCCGTGGCAAGGGCGGCGGCGTGAAAGTGGCCAAGAGCCTCGACGACGTGCGCACGCTGGCCGGCCAGATCCTGGGCATGCAGCTCAAGACGCACCAGACCGGCCCCGAGGGCCAGAAGGTCAACCGCCTCTACATCGAGGACGGTGCCGACATCCAGAAAGAGTATTACGTGTCCGTGGTCACCGACCGTGGCACCCAGAAGGTGGCCTTCATCGCCTCCAGCGAAGGTGGCATGGACATTGAAGAGGTGGCCCACAGCACCCCTGAGAAGATCATCACCGTGTTCATCGATCCGCTGGCCGGGTTGACGGACGAGCAGGCCCAGCAGATCGCCGATGGCATCGGCATGCCGGCCGATTCGCAGGCGCAGGCCAAAGACATCTTCAAGAAGCTCTACCAGTGCTACATGGAGACGGACGCCTCCCTGGTCGAGATCAACCCGCTGAACCGCGACTCCAAGGGCAATGTGATGGCCCTGGACGCCAAGTTCAACTTCGACAGCAACGCCCTGTTCCGCCACCCCGAGATCGTGGCCCTGCGCGACCTGGATGAGGAAGATCCTGCCGAAGTCGAGGCCAGCAAGTTTGACCTGGCCTACATTCAGTTGGATGGCAACATCGGTTGCCTGGTGAATGGCGCCGGTCTGGCCATGGCCACCATGGACACCATCAAGCTGTTCGGCGGCGAGCCCGCCAACTTCCTGGACGTCGGCGGCGGCGCCACGGCCGAAAAAGTCACCGAAGCGTTCAAGATCATGCTGAAGAACCCGGATGTCAAAGCCATCCTGGTCAACATCTTCGGCGGCATCATGAAGTGCGACACCATCGCCGATGGCGTGATCACCGCTTGCAAGGCCGTGAACCTGCAAGTGCCACTGGTGGTGCGCATGAAGGGCACCAACGAAGACCTGGGCAAGAAGATGCTGGCCGAATCCGGCCTGCCCATCATCTCCGCCGACACCATGGCCGAAGCCGCGACCAAGGTCGTGGCCGCCGTCGCCTAACGCCCAGAGGATTCGTCATGAGCATTTACATCAACAAAGACACCAAGGTCATCACCCAAGGCATCACGGGCAAGACCGGTCAGTTTCACACCCTGGGCTGCCAGGCTTACGCCAACGGCAAGAACTGCTTCGTGGCCGGCGTGAACCCCAAGAAGGCGGGCGAAAAGTTCTCCGACATCCCCATCTACGCTTCGGTCAAAGAGGCCTCGCAGCAAACCGGTGCCACCGTGTCGGTGATCTATGTGCCGCCTGCCGGCGCCGCTGACGCCATCTGGGAGGCCGTCGAGGCCGATCTGGACCTGGTGATCGCCATCACCGAGGGCATCCCCGTGCGCGACATGCTGATGGTGCGCAACAAGATGAAGGCCAAGGAAGCCGCTGGCGGCAAGAAGACCCTGCTGCTGGGCCCCAACTGCCCGGGCCTCATCACCCCTGAAGAAATCAAGATCGGCATCATGCCGGGCCACATCCACAAGAAGGGCCGCATTGGGGTGGTCAGCCGCTCCGGTACCCTCACGTACGAAGCCGTGGCGCAGTTGACCGAACTGGGCCTGGGTCAATCCAGCGCCGTGGGCATCGGTGGTGACCCGATCAACGGCCTGAAGCACATCGACGTCATGAAGGCCTTCAATGATGATCCGGACACCGATGCGGTCATCATGATCGGTGAAATCGGTGGTCCCGACGAAGCCGAGGCGGCGCAATGGTGCAAGGCCAACATGAAGAAGCCCATCGTGGGCTTCATCGCGGGCGTCACGGCGCCTCCGGGCAAGCGCATGGGGCATGCCGGCGCCCTCATCAGCGGTGGTGCTGACACGGCCGATGCCAAGCTCGCCATCATGGAAGAGTGCGGTTTCAAGGTGACGCGCAACCCGTCGGAGATGGGCAAGCTGCTCAAGGCCATGCTCTGACACCGGCCTCCTGCCTGATGGATTTCACCATCAGGCAGGAAGTGGTCCTTTATCGGCGCATTTCCAACAGGCGCCGGGTTCTTCAGCCCCTACACTCAGGGGCTGATTCATTTGAATTCGGACATGCCTGCTTTTCTGGTCCTGCTGCTCATCGTCGCGCTGATGGCCGGCGGCCTTTTGTTCTGGCTGCTGCGCCGGCCTGTGCAGACGGGTGCGCGCGCCAGCACGGGTTTTGCGGCGTCCTACAACAGCGAGCAAGACACCATCCCCATGACCCGCGGGGCCGATGGCGCCTGGCACGGCTGGGAGGACGACGAGGACGACCAGGGGCCTGCGACAGTGCTCTCCTACATGGACGTGCCCGACAATCAACGCCCCTCGTCGGCCCCGGCCACACCGCCTGCGGAGGACCCGCCGCCGCTGTCGGGTGATGACCCCGGCTGGCAGCGCATCCGCAGCGCGCTGGGCACCCTCAGCGATGGCCCGCTGGACCAGGCCTGGGCGGCACTCCAAGGATTTTTGCCTGAGCCTGCCCAGCGCGAAGTGGCCATGGACACCATGGAGCGCATCGCTTTGGCGTACGAGCGCGAACAGCGCTATGACCGCGCCCGGGATGTGTATGAGCACATGGCCGACATCGACCCTCAGTGGCGCCAGGTCAAGCTGCGTCTGATGCGGGCGCGGGGTCTGGCCCAGGCCGCCACGGTCAACACCTGGGGCACCGTGCCCCCTCGGCCCATGCCCAAGGTCACCATGGGGCAGTTGGGCAAGTATGTGCTGGTGCGACAGATCGGGCGGGGTGCCATGGGCGCGGTGTACCTGGGGCACGATCCGGCCATCGACCGTGAAGTGGCCCTCAAGACCATGGCCCTGGCGCAAGAGTTTTCGGGCGATGACCTGGCCGATGCCCGCGCCCGTTTTTTGCGCGAGGCGGAGATGGCCGGGCGTCTGCAGCATCCCGACATCGTCAGCATCCTGGACGCAGGCGAGGTGGACGGCCTGGCCTACATCGCCATGGAAATGGTCGAAGGCACCGACCTGTCTGCACATGCCCGCCCCGGCAGTTTGCTGCCCTTGGCCCAGTTGCTGCCCGTCGTGGCCCGCGTGGCCGAGGCGCTGGCGTATGCCCACACCCGGGGGGTCACCCACCGCGACATCAAGCCCGCCAACGTCATGGTCGATCTGGCGCACGACACCGTCAAGGTCATGGACTTTGGTGTGGCGCGTGTGGCAGACGCCGCCCGCACCCGCACCGGGGTGGTGCTGGGCACGCCCACGTTCATGTCGCCCGAACAACTGTCAGGGCAGCCCATCGACGGGCGCAGCGACCTCTACTCACTGGGCGTCACACTCTTTTTGCTGCTGACGGGGCAACTGCCTTATGCCAGCGACAACATGGCCGCCCTGATGCGCGCCATCGGACAGGACACGCCGCCCAATGTGTGCACCTTGCGGCCCGAGCTGCCAGCGGCGTTGGGCGACATCGTGGCACTGGCTTTGCAAAAGCACCCAGGAACCCGCTATCAGGATGGCCGGGAGATGGCTGAAGATCTGCGCCGTGTGGCCCAGGATCTGCCAACCCCAGACATTCCCTTGGCGTGAGGCCTGTCCACTCCGCGTTCGAAGCGTCCAATCCAATAGACAATCTGCCCCATGGACTTCGAGTTCTACAGTCAGACCGATACCGGTCGCGTGCGCAGCAACAACGAGGACTCCGTGGCCCTGGACGAGGCCCACGGTGTGGCGGTGCTGGCTGACGGCATGGGGGGCTACGCCGCCGGTGAGGTGGCCAGCGGCATGGCCTGCGATTTCATCCGTGCGGAGCTGGGGCGTTGGCTGGGTGAGGCCTCGGTGGCCGCCACCGATGGCGATGTGCGCCGTGCCATGGACATCTGCGTGGACAACGCCAACCGGGCCATTTTTGGCGCGGCCAGCTCCAACCCCACCTACGCCGGCATGGGCACCACCCTGGTGCTGGGTGTGTTTCGCTCGGGCCGTCTGCTGATGGGGCACATCGGTGACTCTCGCGCCTACCGCTGGCGCGACGGCGTGTTGCAGCAGATCACCAAAGACCATTCGTTACTGCAAGAGCAGATCGATGCTGGCATCCTCACGCCCGAGCAAGCCCAATACTCGGCCAACAAGAACCTGGTCACGCGCGCCCTGGGCGTGGAAGATGTCGTGCTGCTGGAAAGCCATCAGCACGACCTCGTGCATGGCGACGTCATCCTCATGTGTTCTGATGGCCTGTCCGACATGCTGACCGACCCCGAGATCGCTGGTGTCCTGGCCGCCTACCCCCACAGCCTGCCCGAGATGGGCGAGGCGCTGGTGTCGGCCGCCAATGAGGCCGGCGGTCGGGATAACATAGCTGTTGTGCTGGTGCGAGCTCAGGGAGACGCCGACCCCGCACCCCGGTCATGGTGGCCCTTCAAGCGCCTGGGCGGCTGAACAAGAACATCACAAGCATCACCGAGCCAAAAAAGAGGTTCCGCATGGGAAAACTGGTCGTTTCACTCGATGGGGTCGTCATCAAGGAGGTGCAGGTCACCAAAGACCGCACCTCGCTGGGCCGACGGCCCTACAACGACATCGTGATCGACAACCTGGCGGTCAGCGGTGAGCATGCGGTGCTGCAGATGGTGGGCAGCGATGTGTTCATCGAAGACCTCAACAGCACCAACGGCACGTACATCAACGGCAAGGCCGTCAAAAAACAACTGCTGGCGCACAACGACACGATCGAAATCGGCAAGTACAAGATCAAGTACCTGCTTGACGAGGTGCCCGACTATGAAAAGACCATGATCATGCGGCCGGGCAGCATGCCGCCGCCCGTGTCGGCGCCGGCCTCGGCTGGCAGCCGTCCAGCGGGGGCACCGGCCACGGGCTTTGGCAGCACGCTCACGGGCGGCTTGGGCACGGGCTTTGGTGGCCTGCCCTCCCAGACCTCGGCGTCCATCAAGGTGCTCAATGGGGCTGCTGCGGGCCGCGAAGTCATGTTGACCAAGGTGGTCACCACCGTGGGCAAGCCTGGTGTGCAGGTGGCCTCCATCACCAAACGGCCTGGAGGCTATGTGTTTGCCCACGTGGAAGGCACATCGCGCCCCACCGTGAACGGCCAGTCGGTGGAAGGTGACCCGGTGCAACTCAAGAGCGGCGACGTCATCGAGTTGGCTGGCACCCAGATGCAGTTCGTGCAGGCTTGAGCCATTTGCCGGAGCCTCCGTGATACGCGTCCTGGGTTGCTCCGGTTCCATCGCGGCCCGCTGTCACACCACGGCATTTCTGCTGGACGACGACATCCTGATCGACGCCGGCAGCGGTGTGGGCGAACTGCGGCTGGACGAGCTGGCACGCATCGACCACATCCTGATCACGCACAGCCACCTGGATCACGTGCTGTCCATCCCGCTGCTGGCCGACAGTGTGATCAAGCTGCGCATGGGCGGCGGTGGGCCCCAGACCCTGCGGCCCATCCACGTGCACGCCTTGCCGGAAACCCTGCAGGCCCTGCGCGACCACCTGTTCAACGGGGTGATCTGGCCAGACTTCACCCGCCTGCCCAGTGCCAGCCACCCAGTGTTGGTGCTGCATGAACTGGCGCTGGGGCAGACCCTGCGCTTTCCAGCCCGTGGAGGGCTGGACGAGCGTGCGGTGCACGTGCTGCCCGCCGCCCACACCGTGCCCGCCGTGGGCTACGCGGTGGACACGCCCCAGGGCTGGTGGGTGTTCACCGGCGACACTGGCCCCAACCCGGCCTTGTGGCAGGCCCTGAATGGCCAACGCATTGCCCAGTTGGTGATTGAAACCGCCTTTGGCGACGAAGAAGCCCACCTGGCCATGATCAGCGGCCACCTGGCCCCGCAGACCCTGGCCCGCGAGCTGGCCCAACTGGACGGCGAAGTCAGCGTCTACATCACCCACCCCAAGCCCGGCGAGGTGCCTGCCGTGCTCTCGCAGATCCGCGCGCTGGACAGCCGCCACCGCATCGAGCCGCTGCGCGAGGGGCAGCGGTTTCATGTGCCGGCCGAAGGCTGACAAGAATTGTCAGCTGGGGTGGGTGGGTTGACAAAAATGGGCTCACAACCAGACACAAACCTGACGTGGGGCGTCGACTTGGCGCCCTCGACCACAGGAAAACGTGTGCCAGATCACGCTTTTTTCTGGCCTTCAGCCTGGCACGGCGCCTGCACCATGTTCATCGCACGGCGGTGACGCATCACCGCCTCCCTGTTCCAGTAGACGGGCCTGGCGCCCAGAGGAGTTGATGATGAAGCAAGTGCAAAAGGGCTTTACCCTGATCGAACTGATGATCGTCGTGGCGATCATCGGCATTTTGGCGGCTGTGGCGATTCCGCAGTATCAGAACTACGTGGCGAAGTCGCAGGTGTCCCGCGTGATGGGCGAAACCGGTTCGCTGAAAACAGCGGTTGAAACCTGCATGCTGGATGGCCTTGCCGAGGCAGATTGCCAACTGGGCGCCACGGTCAGCAACTTGCTGGGTGAAGGTGGTGGCGGTGACGCCGGTGGTGACGCCGGTGGTGGCGGTGGTGGCGGTGGCGTGGACACTGGCGTGGCCGGCCTTGTGGTTACCTATGACCTGGACGCAGGCACAGCCAGCATTGAAGCCTCCTTCGGTGGTAATGCCGCCTCACCGCTGCGTGAGCAGTCCCTGACATGGGCGCGCACTGCTGAAGGCGCCTGGGGTTGTACAACCACCGTAGAAGCCCAGTTCCGTCCGGCTGGCTGTGGTGCTGTCCAGTAACTTTAGATCGCCAACGTTCTAACGACCCTGCACTCCCGATGATCGTGTGACGCAGATCATCGGGGGCGCGGAAAAAAACGCCCCTCTCCAGGGGCGTTTTTGTTGAGATGCACCGCCTGTTGTGGAGGCAAGTCATGGCCATCGGCATCAAACGATTCGTCGTCGTTTCGTTGATTGTCTTGCCGGTGTTGGCGCTGGCGGCCTTGGTGGATGTCTGGGTCAAGGACCAACATGCGGTACTTCGATTCATCTATCCGCTGGAAGCAGCGCTGCTCAAAACACAGGTTCGTTGTTCGGCACATGCACCGGGCTGGCTGAGGGATATTCCGCCCCTGGCGATGAATGTATTTGGCGCGTTGGCAGGGCAGGTGGCCTATCGTTCGCCGGATGGCCAAATTCATCACTGTGAACATGGATGGGCCGGAGGCCTGTTTCGGTCTCCCGCCGTGTCGGCAGAGACCCGGTTTCGCTATGCGAGCCTGACCAAGTTGCTCACCGCAGATTCTGTGCTGCGTCGAGTGCAGTCCGGGAGTCACCACCTGAGTGATCGTTTGGTTGAGCTTGTGCCCGAATGGCGTTCAACCATTGATGCCCGTGTGGCCGACATCACGATTGAGCAACTGTTGCGTCATCGCGCGGGCTTTGATCGCATGCGGAGCCTCGATCCGATGACCATTCACAAGACAAAGCCTTGGTGCCCTGGTGATTTGTCTCGCGCGGGCGATCTTCGCCTGGATTTTGACCCAGGTAGTCGCAGTGCGTACGCGAATCTGGGTTACTGCATGCTCGGTGTATGGCTGCAGCGCGTCGAGGGGGTGTCTTACCGAGCGCTGATGGAAAGAGATCACGGCCTGCAGGCCCGTGGCATGCGTTTCATCGATGGGCCGTACTTGGCAGACGAAGTGCGGTACGACTTTCGCAACAGTTCTTTTTACGCAGAGAACTACCACCGGTATTTTGATTTTCAGGCCTTGTCTTCATCGGCAGGGCTGTCTGGATCTGCGGTGGCCATGGCGGGGCTTCTGGCTGATCTGATCCATCGGCAGCCACTGAACATCTTGTCGAAGGATGACGCACAGTGCAACGCCCACGAGATATTGTCCTGCCGGTCACTTGGCGCGATGGTGTCGCGCTGGTCAGGCAGCCCTTGGGTCATCCACAGCCACGGCGGTACCTTGTATGGGGCGTCGGCCCAGGCCCTGATGGACAACGATGGCGGTGTATTGGTGATGCTTGGAAATGGCATGCCGTCTGATTGGAATCAGGCCAGTCATGAGTTTCTTTCGAGTGTTCACGAGTTGTATCGATGGCATCGAAAGCCGCCGAAAAGCTCATGAGGCCCTGACATGTCCATGCCCTACAACCCTGCTCTGGATGGGATTCGCGCGCTGGCCGCCATCACGGTGGCGGCGATACATGCGCGTGCGCCTGGCCTGACCGCAGGCTTCTTTGGCGTCGATGTGTTTTTTGTGCTCTCCGGTTACCTGATCACGCGGCTGTTGTGGCTGGAGCATCAAGCCACCCATACCGTGGATTGGCGATCGTTCATGCGTCGTCGATGGGCACGTCTGTGGCCGGCATTGGTTGTTTTTCTTTTGGTCTATTTGGCCGTGGCCCCTTGGTTGTGGCCTTCGATTCCGTTGGCCAAGCACATGCAGGATGCGGGGCTCACTGCGGTGTATGTCGTGAACTGGTCTCCCTCATGGGGTGGTGGCGTTTCTGTGCTGGGACATGTCTGGAGCCTGGCGGTGGAGATGCAGTTTTATGCGGTCTGGCCCCTGCTTTTCGTTCTATTGATGAAGCTGCCCAGACGTACGCTGCTGCCATCGCTGCTGGTGTTGTACGTCGCATCCACGGCGTGGCGGTGGTGGGGGGCCGAGCATCTGCCGCGTTTGTGGGATGTTTACGTCAGAACCGACATGCATTGCAGTGGCTTGCTGTTGGGTTGCATGTTGGGTGTTTGGAATCGACGACTGCCACAAGCGTGGGCATGGCCTGGTTTGGTGATTCTGGGGCTTGCCATGACGTTCTTCAGCTCAGCGTGGTTGCCAACAGTGCAATACGGTTTCACTGTCGCTGAGCTTGGGGCGGCCATGCTGTTGATGGCCCGACCCCCTTGGCTTGGGGTGCCGTGGCTGGCTTGGGTGGGACGTATGTCTTATGGCTTGTATTTGTGGCACTACCTCATCATGGTGAATCTTCGCGACAAGCAGGATGCCGATTGGCGAATCACCCTGCTCATTGGTTTGGCGGGTGGTCTGGTCGCGGCGACCATCAGCCATCACTTGATCGAGCGCAGGTTTCATCGCTCGGCATTTGAAAGAGCCGCCCCTGTGATGGGGTGATATCAAGCGATGTTTTTCAGGCAGTAAGGAGCATCAAATGTCTCAACGTGGCTTTACCTTGATTGAGTTGATGATTGTTGTGGCGATCATCGGCATCCTTGCGGCAGCAGCCATTCCGGCCTACCAGGGGTACATCGCCCGGGCCCAGGTCGCCGCTGCGTTCTCTGATGTGAGTGCAGGACGAACCCTCTATGAAAGTGCTGTCAGCGAAGGCCGCGAGACGGCGTACTACACCAATGCGAACATGGGGGTCGTCGCCAGTTCTGCTCATTGCTCGGCCATCACGGTGAATGCGCCGTCTGACGATGATCCGATGGTGGCGTTGAGGTGCACGCTCAACGGAAGTGGGCCGGTGCGCGGCGCTCAGGTCAATTTGAACCGGTCGGCCGTGGGCGGCTGGTCATGCACGGTCAGCAACCGTCCTGCCAGTTGGTCGTCTAGCTACCTGCCCAAAGGATGCAGCGAAGGCTAAGTGCGTCGCTGTGTTTTCAAGTGTGGCATTGACGTCCGAGGCATCGTCGTTCAGCTGAGTTGCCTTTTTCCGGGCATTTGAGGCGCACTAAACCGGGCTTTGATGGCGGAGCCCGTGCCCACGCTAAAATCAGCGGTTTCCCTCAGCCGCCTGCCCGCACCATGTCCCACCCCACCAAGAACATCACTGCCATGGCCAACGCCATCCGTGCGCTGGCCATGGACGCCGTCCAGCAAGCCAATTCCGGTCACCCCGGGGCGCCGATGGGCATGGCCGACATGGCAGTGGCCCTGTGGAGCCGTCATCTGCGCCACCACCCCGCGCAGCCGCAATGGTTCGACCGCGACCGCTTCGTGCTGTCCAACGGTCACGCCTCGATGCTGATCTACGCGCTGCTGCACCTGACGGGCTATGAGCTGTCCATCGACGACCTGAAGGCCTTCCGCCAGATGCACAGCAAGACGCCGGGCCACCCTGAGGTGGGCATCACCCCCGGTGTGGAGACGACCACGGGCCCGCTGGGGCAGGGCATCACCAACGCGGTGGGCTTTGCGCTGGCCGAGAAGATGCTGGCCACCGAGTTCAATCGCCCTGGCCACGACATCGTCAACCACCACACGTACGTGTTCATGGGCGATGGCTGCCTGATGGAAGGCATCAGCCACGAGGCCGTGGCCCTGGCCGGTGCCTGGAAGCTGAACAAGCTCATCGCGCTGTACGACGACAACGGCATCTCGATCGATGGTCAGGTCACCCCCTGGTTCATCGACAACACGGCGCAGCGTTTCGAGGCCTGTGGCTGGAACGTGATCGGCCCGGTGGATGGCCATGATGTGGACGCCGTGGACGGCGCCATCGTCAAGGCCAAGCTGTCTTCTGACAAGCCCACGCTGATCATCTGCAAGACCGCCATCGGAAAGGGCTCGCCCAACCGCGCCAACACGGCCAAGGCCCACGGCGAGCCGCTGGGTGGCGACGAGATCAAGCTCACGCGCGAGGCCATTGGCTGGGCGCATGAGCCCTTCGTGATCCCCGAAGAGGTCTATGGCGACTGGAACGCCAAGGCCGATGGCGAGCAACTGGTGGCCGACTGGAACCAGCGCTTCGAGGCCTACAAGGCCTTGTTCCCCGCTGAAGCCGCCGAGTTCGAGCGCCGCATGAAGGGCGACCTGCCCGCCAACTTCGCCGAGATCGCCGTGCAGGCCGTGGCCACTGCGCACGAAAAGGCCGAGACCGTGGCCAGCCGCAAGGCCAGCCAGATCGCGCTGGAGTTCTTCACCGCCGCCATCCCTGAAATGCTGGGCGGCTCGGCCGACCTGACCGGCTCGAACCTGACCAACACCAAGAGCACCCCCGCTTTCCGCGTGGGCGACGATGGCAAGGTCGTGACCACCGACGGCAAGCCTGGCCGCCACATCAACTACGGTGTGCGCGAGTTCGGCATGGCCGCCATCATGAACGGCGTGGCCCTGCACGGTGGCTACATCCCTTACGCCGGCACCTTCCTCACGTTCAGCGACTACAGCCGCAACGCCATCCGCATGGCCGCGCTGATGAAGCAACGCGTGATCCATGTGTTCACCCACGACTCCATCGGCTTGGGCGAAGACGGCCCCACGCACCAGTCGGTCGAACACGCCGCCAGCCTGCGTCTGATCCCGGGTCTGGATGTCTGGCGCCCGGCCGACACGGCCGAAACCGCCGTGGCCTGGACCATGGCCCTGGCCAACAAGCACCGCCCCTCGGCACTGCTGCTGTCGCGTCAGAACCTGCCTTACGCGCCCAAGACCGACGCCGATGTGATGACGCAAGGCGCCTACGTGCTGGCCGAGCCCGCCGAGGTGGGCCTGAAGAAGAAGGCCGTGGCCGTGATCATCGCCACCGGCTCTGAAGTGCAATTGGCCCTGCATGCGCAAGCCGAGTTGGCCAAGCGTGGTGTGCCCGTGCGCGTGGTCTCCATGCCCTCGACCACCGTGTTCGACCGCCAGGACGTGGCCTACAAGAAGGCCGTGCTGCCGCCCAAGCTGCCCCGCGTGGCCGTGGAGGCTGGTGTGACCGACTTCTGGTGGAAGTACGGCGTGGATGCCGTGGTCGGCATCGACACCTACGGCGAGTCGGCCCCGGCTGGCGTGCTGTTCAAGCACTTTGGCTTCACCCCCGAGAACGTGGTGGCCACGGTGCTGAAGGTGCTCAAGAACCGCGGCTGATCATTTAAGCTAGCGGGTTTTCCGCGAGGCGCCCTGGCCACCATCAGGGCGTTCGTTTTCAAACAGATTTCCACAAGAGGTTTTTCCATCATGGCGATCAAGATCGGTATCAACGGCTTCGGCCGCATCGGCCGCATGGTGTTCCGTGCCGCTGTCCAGAACTTTGCCAACGACATCGAAATCGTCGGCATCAACGACCTGCTGGAGCCCGACTACCTGGCCTACATGCTGAAGTACGACAGCGTGCACGGTCGCTTCAAGGGCGACGTGGCCGTGGATGGCAACGACCTGATCGTCAATGGCAAGAAGATCCGCCTGACCGCCGTGAAGAACCCCGCCGAGCTGAAGTGGGACGAAGTGGGCGCCGACGTCGTGATCGAATCGACCGGTCTGTTCCTGACCAAGGAAACCGCTGAAGCCCACATCAAGGCCGGCGCCAAGAAGGTGATCATGTCGGCCCCCTCGAAGGACGACACCCCGATGTTCGTCTACGGCGTCAACGACAAGACCTACGCCGGCCAGGCCATCATCTCCAACGCCTCGTGCACCACCAACTGTCTGGCCCCCGTGGCCAAGGTGCTGAACGACACCTTCGGCATCAAGCGCGGCCTGATGACGACTGTGCACGCCGCCACCGCCACGCAAAAGACCGTGGACGGCCCGTCGAACAAGGACTGGCGCGGTGGCCGTGGCATCTTGGAGAACATCATCCCCTCCAGCACCGGCGCTGCCAAGGCCGTGGGCGTGGTGATCCCCGAGCTGAACAAGAAGCTGACCGGCATGGCCTTCCGCGTGCCCACCTCGGACGTGTCGGTGGTGGACCTGACCGTCGAGCTGAACAAGGAAGCGTCGTACGAAGAGATCTGCGCCGCCATGAAGGCCGCCTCGGAAGGCGCCATGAAGGGCGTGCTGGGCTACACCGAAGACAAGGTGGTGGCCACCGACTTCCGCGGCGAGTCCTGCACCTCGGTGTTCGATGCCGAAGCCGGCATCGCCCTGGACAAGACCTTCGTGAAGGTCGTGTCCTGGTACGACAACGAGTGGGGTTACTCCAACAAGTGCCTGGAAATGGCCCGCGTCATTGCCAAGTGATGGCCAGGTGATGGCCAGGTGATCAATCATCGATCGGCGGCTGAATTCAGCCAGCCCCTGGCCGATCAGGGCTTACCCTGGTCGCACCACAGAGCCCCCTTCCGGGGGCTTTTTTCATGGTGGAATCGGGTGCGCCGCGCCACCTGATGACGCGGTGTGTCTTGGCCGCATGGGTGTGACATTGGCAACAAGATGTCGCCTGGCGGGTGAACTCAAGGGCGGGTCATTCGCCCGTCAACCGATACACCCACCATAATGCGACCGTGAAAAAACATGACAAGGTGCTTGAGGATGCTGAGTCGTAGCCTGTGGTCAGTGGCCATGGTGGGAATGTTGTGCAGTGGCCTGGCCCAGGCAGCAGGTGATCAGCCCATGGCCCGAGGCTGGATCGTCAAGCTCAAAGATGCCCAGCCTCAGCCTGTGGTGCGCCTGGCCGCCGCGGCCGTGCCCTCTGACGGCCCCACCAGCCAGCGCAATCGCCTGTGGCAGGCGGCGCAGCGGCAGCGGGTGAGCATCGTGGCGCATCGGCCTTCTGCGTTCGGAGCGCAGGTCATCAGGGCGGCTTCGACCATGACACTGGCCCAGGCTGAAGCCGAGGCCGACCGGCTGCGCGGCGATCCTGATGTGGAGTGGGTGGTGGTCAACGCCGTTGAGCGACGGGCGGCCACCGCCAATGTATTGCCGGTCACTGATCCAGCTTACGGAAGCCAGACCTGGTTGGCCCCTCGTGTGAGCGGCCTGGCAGGTGTTGGCAATTTTCCTGCTGCGTGGCAGGCTGTGGCTGTGCCCCGGGCGACCTCGCAGGTGGCGGTGGCCGTTCTGGACACCGGTATCCTGAGCGAGCCTGATGAACTGGATGGTCGAATCCTTCAAGGCTACGATTTCATCTCGGAGTCGGTTTATGCCCGGGATGGCAACGGTCGCGATGCTGATCCGTCGGACGAAGGCGACTGGATGGACGATGCCACTCGTCAGAGCAACCCCTTGCTTTATGCCGACAACTGCGAGAACGAAGACAGTTCGTGGCACGGCACGGCGATCGCTGCCATGCTGGTGGCGAGTGTCAATAACGGCCAGTACGGCACAGGCATGTTGGCCGCCTTTCCTGACGTGAAAGTACTTCCGGTTCGCGTTGGTGGTGTTTGCGGCGCCGATCGTGCCGACATTCTGGATGCCATGCTCTGGGCCGCCGGGATTCCTTTTTCTGGCAGTCCCCCCGTGAACCAGAATCCAGCCAAGGTGATTTCCTTGAGCTTTGGCGGCGGCGACACTTGCTCTGTGAACACGGGCTACCCAAGGGTGATCGAGCAGTTGCGCAACGCTGGCGTTTTGCTGGTCGCCTCTGCAGGCAATGGTGACGACTCCGGGCGTGGTCTGAGCACGCCCACAGTGCCTGCCAATTGTCAGGGCGTCATGGCGGTGACGGCGTTGAATCAGCGCGGCTCCAAGGCCACATATGCCAACCTGGTTCGCACAGGTGACGGCCTGTGGGGCATCGGGGTCGCTGGTGGGGATGTCAACACCAGTAGTTTTGCCACCGACGACGGTGTGCAAACCTTGGTTGACACGGGCAGCCGGGAGCCCAGCGGTACGTTCGCCATGTCACCCATTGCAGGCACCAGTTTTGCCACGCCACAGGTGGCCGGCGTGGCGGCCATGCTCTGGTCGCTGGACAGTTCTCTGAGCCTGAACCAGGTGATGTCCATTTTGGTGAACTCGGCCAGACCGTGGGCTCAAGTCAACGCCGAGTTGTCGTCGTTGTTCTTGCCGCTGTGCTCAACCAGTCAGCGTGGCGCGTGCCGATGCACCGACAGCACTTGTGGCTCGGGGGTACTTGATGCCGCTGCAGCGGTCGGAGCGGTGCTGGACGAGTCTTCCCTGTTCCGCCAAGAGCTCAGTAACGATCCTGACCCTGTGACCAATGAATCTGGCGGCGGCGGTGGCGGTGGCCACATCGGCTGGCCCTGGGGCCTTGCGCTTTACGCTCTCTTGCTGAGCGGCTGGTGGTCGCAGCGACGCCGCGCTCAGAACCTGCAGGCCGTGAAAGTCTGACCTCGGGGCAGGACGAGGCCCGACAAGGCGATCTGCGTGTCGCTGTCGGCTTCGTTGACGCGCAGCACCTGCCGCTCGATGGCGCGGCGCAGGCGAATGACGCGGGCAGTACGCACCCCTGTGTCCTTGAGCGATGCCAGCGCCTGTTGAGCCGCTTCCTGGGTGTCGTGGCGTCCCAGGCTGATGCCGGGCGCCAGGCTGGCAGGCACCCGCAGCACTTCATAGCGCAGACCAGGGATGCGGTCGAGCTCGGTTTGCTTGCGCTCCAGGGCGGCCTCGGTGTCGAACGGACCCATGTAAATCGACCATTGCTCGGGGCTGGCGCGTTTGATGGTGTCCCAGGTCAATTGGGGCAGCACACGGCGCACGGCGCTGCTCACCTGCTCGAACTCGGGGTCATTGAAGGGGCCGGCTTCAATGCACAGGCTGTTGCCCTGGCGGTTGACGCTGGCCAGGCCGGCGCCTGAGGCCGTGGCGGGCCGCAGGGAAGCCCCTGGCGTGTCCGTCGTGCCGGGCGCCATGGCGGCGTCACCAGGTGTCTCGGGCGGGGCCACCAGCGACAAGGGGTGCCGCTCCAGCACGCCCACCCGCTGTGCCTGGATTTCGGGGCGGGTTTCGGTGGTGGCACGGGCGGCCGACGACCACAGATCGGCAGGCAGCCAGCCCTGGCTCCAGGCAAACACGGCCGCATTGGCCAGCAGCAGGATCAGAAACAGAAAGCGCAACATCAGGCGGTCATCATGGCATCACGGGGAGGGGCGCACGCTCACGTCGCCGCTGGTCCAGCGCTGCAGGCCGTGGGCGGTGTGCACGAGCAGGGCGCCATCGGCGTCCACACCCAGGCATTGTCCTTCATCGTCGGCAGCGTCGCGGCCGGGCTGGGCCTCGTGGCCCCACAGTTGTACCGCGCGGCCCATCAGCACATCGCGCTGGGCAAACCGGGGCTGCAGGGGCGCGAAGCCACTCAAGGCAAAGCGCGCCATGCCTTGCAGCAAGGCGGGCACCACCTGCGCAAACACCTGCGCCACGGCCAGGTCGGGGGCGTCGGCGGCGGGCCACAGGCTGATGGCGTCGGCGCTGGGCGGCTGGCCTCGCACATTCAGCCCCACCCCCACCACCACCCAGCGCATGGGCTCGGGCAGTCCGGGGGCCGGGGTCACCTCGATGAGGATGCCGCCCAGCTTGCGCGGGCCCACCCACAGATCGTTGGGCCATTTGAGCCCCACTGGCGCGCGCAGGGCGCCCAGGCCGTCCAGGGCCTCGGCCAGGGCCAGGCCCACGGCCAGCGACAGGGTGTGGCCTCCACCGGGCACGTGGTCAAGGGCCAGGGGCACGCCCACCGAGAACGTGAGGGTGTCGCCCGCCTGGGCGTGCCAGGATCGGCCCCGCCGGCCGCGGCCAGCGGTTTGAGACAGGGCCAGCAGCACGGTGGGCTGGCACTGGCCCTGGCGCCCCTGGGCCATCAGCCGCGTGTTGGTCGAGTCCAGTTCGGGGTGCACTTCCAGGCTCAGACCGGGCCAGTCGGCCTGGCACGCCATCCAGATGTCTTCGGCGGCGGCGTTCACGGCCGACAACAACGATGGCGGCAAGGCCGGTGCCGTGGTGGGCGCAGAGGGGGCGGCAGCGGTGTCACTGGGCATGCCGGCCCACCTCAGCGGCGTCGCCGCGTGGCCAGCATGGTGCCGCGGCAGCTGGGCGTGCCGCACCAGCAGGCGTATTCCTTCTTGAGCGTGGGCGTGATGCGCTCGTCGATCACCAGGCCGTAGTCGAAGAACAGCTCTTCGCCGGGGGCGATGTCCCTCAGTGCGCGCAAATACACCCTGAAGCCTTCCTGCTCGGCTTCGAGGTTGGGTTCGCAGCAGTGATTGATCCACTTGGCCGAGTTGCCCTGGTACTTGCCGTCGATGACATGACCGTCGTCCAGGTGAAAGTAAAACGTGTGGTTGGGCTGCTCGGGGTCGTGGGGGTGGCGATCAAGGGCCTCCTCCCAGGTGATGATCTCGCCCTTGTATTCCAGCACCACCTCGCCGACGGCAATGGGCTGGATGGCGAACACGCCCTTGCCGTGCACCCCGGATCGGCGCACCTGCGTGCGGCGGCCGGCCGACGCGGCCGGCACGCGCGCGCTGGCCGTGCGGGCCGCCGGGTGGTTTTTTTTCGTGGCTTGCGTCATCGGCCGGATTCGGTAAATTGAAAGTGTGGGCGCGCGCGCGTGTGCACACCCGTGCGTGCGTGCGCGCGCGAGAAGCCCGATTGTATGAACGGATTTCATGCGTCTCTCGCGGAGACGTGTCCTCAACCAGAAAAAAATCAGCTCATGAGCAAAGCCCTGGTCATCGCCGAAAAGCCCTCTGTGGCCCAAGACATCGTCCGCGCCCTGACGCCGGTCGACGGCAAGTTCGAGAAGCACGACGAGT
This sequence comes from Aquabacterium sp. A3, assembly GCF_038069945.1. Taxonomy (NCBI): domain Bacteria; kingdom Pseudomonadati; phylum Pseudomonadota; class Betaproteobacteria; order Burkholderiales; family Sphaerotilaceae; genus Aquabacterium; species Aquabacterium sp. A3. The sequence goes on from NZ_JBBPEV010000002.1 coordinate 306,867, forward strand.
ATTTCGAGTCCGAGCACTATGTGGTGAGCTCGGCGGTGGGTCACCTGGTCGAGATCAAGGCCCCGGATGAATTTGACGTGAAGCGCGGCAAGTGGAGCTTCGCCAACCTGCCGGTCATCCCGCCGCACTTCGACCTCAACCCGATCGACAAGAGCAAGGGGCGCCTGAACGCGCTGGTCAAGCTCATCAAGCGCAAGGACGTCACCACCCTGATCAACGCGTGTGACGCGGGACGCGAGGGTGAGCTGATCTTCCGCCTGATCGTGCAGTACGCCGCCGACAGCACGGCCACGACGCGCGCCAAGGGCCTGGGCAAGGATGTGAAGCGCCTGTGGTTGCAGAGCATGACGCCGGCGGCCATCCGCGATGGCTTCGAGGCCCTGCGCACCGATGAGCAGATGATGCCGCTGGCCAGTGCCGCGCGTTGCCGCTCCGAGGCCGACTGGCTGGTGGGCATCAACGGCACGCGCGCCATGACGGCGTTCAACTCGCGCGATGGCGGGTTCTTTTTGACCACCGTGGGCCGGGTGCAGACGCCCACGCTGTCCATCGTGGTGGAGCGCGAAGAAAAGATCCGCAAGCACGTCTTCCGTGACTACTGGGAGGTGCGTGGCACCTTTGGCGCGCAGGCCGGCAGCTACGACGGCAAGTGGTTCGACCCGGACTTCAAGAAGGACAAGAGCGCCACTGAAGGCTCGGCCGAGGCCGAGTTCAAGGCCGACCGCGTCTGGAGTGCGGCCGAGGCGCAGGCCATCGCCGATGCGGTGCGTGGCCAGCAAGGCACCGTCACCGAAGAATCGAAGCCCAGCACGCAGGCCAGCCCGCTGTTGTACGACCTGACCACCTTGCAGCGCGAGGCCAACTCGCGCTTTGGCTTTTCTGCCAAGACCACGCTGGGCCTGGCGCAGGCCCTGTACGAAAAGCACAAGGTGCTGACCTATCCGCGTACCGATTCGCGCGCGCTGCCCGAGGACTACATCCCCGTGGTCAAGCAAACGATGGGCATGATCGCCGACGAGGACATGCCTGGCCCGCTGAAGGACCTGGCCATGCACGCCCGCAAGGCGGTCAACGACGGCTACGTCAAGCCCACCAAGCGCGTGTTCGACAACGCCAAGGTGTCGGATCACTTCGCCATCATCCCCACGCTGCAGGCGCCCAAGGCCCTGACCGAGGCCGAGGCCAAGCTCTACGACATGGTGGTCAAGCGCTTCATCGCGGTGTTCTACCCCTCGGCCGAGTTCCAGGTCACCACGCGCATCACCAAGGTGGCCGCCGCCGGCAAGACGCACCACTTCCAGACCAACGGCAAGGTGCTCGTCAAGCCGGGCTGGCTGGCGGTGTACGGCAAGGAAGCGGCCGAGGAGGGCGATGACGCCCACCTGGTGCCGGTGCAGGCCGGTGAGGCCGTGGCCAACGAAGACATCGTGGTCTCGGCGCACAAGACCAAGCCGCCCGCCCGCTACACCGAAGCCACGCTGCTGAGCGCCATGGAAGGCGCGGGCAAGCTCATCGACGACGAAGAGCTCAAGGCCGCGATGCAGGAAAAGGGGCTGGGCACGCCCGCCACGCGCGCGGCCATCATCGAAGGCCTGCTGACCGAGAAGTACATGCTGCGCGAAGGCCGCGAGCTGATCCCCACGGCCAAGGCCTTCCAGTTGATGACGCTGCTGCGCGGCCTGGGTGTGGTCGAGCTCACCAAGCCTGAGCTGACCGGCAACTGGGAGCACCAGCTCTCCGAGATGGAGAAGGGGCGTTTGAGCCGCGAGGCCTTCATGGCCGAAATCGCCGCGATGACGCAACGCGTGGTGCAAAAAGCCAAGGAGTACGACCGCGACACCATCCCGGGCGACTACGCCACACTGAAGGCGCCGTGCCCCAACTGCGGTGGCGTGGTCAAAGAGAACTACCGCCGCTACACCTGCACCGGGGCCGATGGCCAGGGCGAGGGCTGTGGCTTCAGCATGGGCAAGATCCCGGCGGGCCGCAGCTTCGAGCTGCACGAGGTGGAGCAGCTGATGACCGAGCACAAGCTGGGCCCGTTGGAGGGCTTCCGCTCGAAGGCGGGCTGGCCCTTCACGGCCGAGCTCAAGCTGGTGAAGGACGAGGAGACGAACAACTGGAAGATGGAGTTCGACTTTGGCGAAGACGCCAAGAAGGAAGAGGAGTCTGGCGAGCCGGTGGACTTCAGCAACGCCACCACGCTGGGTGCCTGCCCCAAGTGCGGCGGCAGCGTGTACGAGCACGGCACCAACTACGTGTGCGAGCACACGCTGGGCTCGGGCAAGGCCAAGTGCGACTTCAAGAGCGGCAAGGTCATCCTGCAGCAGCCGATCGCGCCTGAGCAGATGGGCAAGCTGCTGGAAACGGGCAAGACCGACCTGCTGGAGAACTTCGTGTCCAACAAGACACGGCGCAAGTTCAAGGCCTTCCTGAGCTGGGATGCCAAGGCGGGCAAGGTGGGCTTCGAGTTCGAGCCCCGCGCGCCCAAGGCCCCGGCGGCCAAGAAGGCGGCGCGCAAGGTGGCGGCCAAGAACTCGGCTTGACGCTGGTGCTGAGGGGCCCGTGGTGGAACCTTGTCAGGATTGGCCGCTCAGACACGACGAGGGGGCACAGGGCCCCATAAGGGCCCCACGGCCCCTCGTCCCGCTGGCCTTCAAGGAGTTTCCATGAGCTTTGTTCGCACCTCGCATCACCTGCTGCACCCCGACAGTGGCTGCACCCTGCCTGAGCACGAGGTCACCCCGCAGGCGGTGTACCTTCGGCGTCGCCAGCTGTTGCAAGGCCTGGCGGGCGCAGGGGCGCTGGCCGGTGCGGGCGGCCTGATCGGCGCCCCGGCATGGGCCCAGGGACAGGCCGCCGTGGTCAAGGGGCCGGGCAAGCTGCCGGCCCTGGCCGCCCAGCGCACGGCCGTGGCGGGTGGCGTCGTGATGGACAAGCTCACGCCCTACGACGACGTCACCACCTACAACAACTTCTATGAGTTCGGCACCGACAAGTCCGATCCGGCGCGCAACGCCCACACGCTGAAGACCCGCCCCTGGATGGTGCGCATCGAGGGCGAGGTGCTCAAACCCCTCACGCTGGACATCGACCAGTTGCTCAAGCTGGCGCCCATGGAAGAACGCATCTACCGCCTGCGTTGTGTGGAAGGCTGGTCCATGGTGATTCCGTGGGTGGGTTATTCGCTGGCCAGCCTGTTGAAGCAGGTGCAGCCCACCTCGAAGGCGAAGTACGTGGAGTTCTACACCCTGGCCGACGCCAAGCAGATGCCCGGCCTGCGCAGCAGCGTGCTGGACTGGCCCTATGTGGAGGGCCTGCGCATGGACGAGGCCATGCACCCCCTGACGCTGATGGCCTTTGGCCTGTATGGCGAGGTGATGCCCAAGCAAAACGGCGCCCCCATGCGGCTGGTGGTGCCCTGGAAGTACGGCTTCAAGAGCGCGAAGAGCATTGTCAGGATCAGGCTGGTCGAGCGCGAGCCCGTGTCGTCCTGGACGGCTGCCATTCCGCGCGAATATGGGTTTTACTCCAACGTCAACCCGAAGGTGGACCACCCGCGCTGGAGCCAGGCCACCGAGCGGCGCATTGGTGAGGGCGGGCTGTTCACGCCCCGCCGCCCCACCTTGATGTTCAATGGCTATGAGGCCCAGGTGGGCCAGTTGTACGCCGGCATGGACCTGCGCAAATACTACTGACGATGGATGACGGATGGATGTGAATCGCGTGTTGCTGGCCCCCTGGGCCAAGCCGGTGTGTTGGGCCTTGTGTGCGGTGCCTGCGCTGGCCTTGCTGGGTGCAGGATTGGCCGATGCGCTGGGCGCCAATCCGGCCGAGCGACTGATCCGTGAGACCGGTGAATGGGCGCTGCGGTTTTTGTGGCTGACGCTGCTGATCTCGCCCCTGCGTGATGTGGCGGGGTGGCCGGGCCTGCTGCGATTCAGGCGGGCGCTGGGCGTGACGGCCTTCGTGTACGCGGCGCTGCACTTTCTGGCCTATGCCTGGCTGGACAAGTCGCTGCTGGTGGCCGACATCGTGGCCGATGTGTTCAAGCGCAACTTCATCCTGGTGGGCATGGTGGCCTTGTTGTTGATGCTGCCCCTGGCGCTGACCTCGTTCAACGCCGCCATCAGGGCCCTGGGCGGACGCCGTTGGCAAATGCTGCACAAGCTGACCTACGTGGTCGCGTTGCTGGGCTTGCTGCACTTCTACTGGAAGATGTCGGCCAAGAACGACGTGGCCGAGGTCATGGTGTATGCCGTGCTGCTGGCGGTGCTGCTGGGCTGGCGCGTGATGCGCCGTGGCGGCATCCTGGCGATGTGGCGCCCCCGCTGACCAGCCCCAGGGGCGATTCCCTGAATGCCTGGTGTTATCCCGGGTTCGCATCCCACATCGCGGGGGGCGGACTTACCCGGGCTTGGGTTGATGTGGCCAATGCTTGGCCGACTCGGTCAACGCCGGGGGGCTGTGTGGCCCGGGGCAGGTGACTAGCATCGAGTCCATCGAATGCATCACGCAACCTGTCTGGAGTCCTCCATGTCCTTCAAACCTCTCTTGAGCGCGGTGGCCCTGGCCGCCCTGGTGCCCCTGGCGTCGCATGCCGGTTACTACCAATGGGAGGCGGTCGAACTGGCGGCCAACACCGGCGCCGCGTGTGGCGACGGATCGCCCTACCGGTTTTTCGTCAACCGCACCCCCTTCAGCAGCAAGACCGTGGTGATTTTTGAAGGCGGCGGCGCCTGCTGGGATCAGAACTCGTGCGCAGGCAAGGGCGATGGCGCCCTGGGCATCTCCATCCTGTCGGCGTCCAACCCCAACGGCATCCCGGCCGATTACATGACCAACGTGTTCAACGTGTTGAACGGTGGCATGTCGGGCCTGGCCTTGGGTGGTCTGATCACGCCGTTCTCGATGCGCATGCATCCGCTGCAGCGGGTGCAGACCCAGAGCTGGAACATCGTCTACGCGCCGTACTGCACGGGCGACGTGCACACCGGCAACAAGGTCACCACCTACACCGACGCCGATGCGGCCAACCCGCGTGTGCAGTACCACCGTGGCAGCGCCAATGGCCTGGCCATGGCCAACTGGCTGGCCGCCAATTTCAAGCGTCCAGATCAGCTGCTGGTGACGGGCTTCTCGGCCGGTGGTGCGGGCTCAACCGCCAACTACGGCTGGTTGCGTCTGGCCATGAACCCGAAAAAATCGGCCCTGCTGGCCGACTCGGGCCCGTTGTTCCAGGTCAACCGCACCGACAGCCCCGAGGTGTCGCCCTCGGTCAAGCTGCACAACAAGATCCGTGACGTGTGGGGCCTGGATGGCGCCAATGGCCTGGTCACCAAGCTGTTGACCATGTACCCCGACGCCGGCACCGCCGAGAACCTGGGCTCGCTGACCACCGGTCTGGCCAGGATCTTCCCGCAAGATCGCCTGAACTTCAGCGTGTTCCAGCAAGATGCCATCTATTCGGCCTTCTCGTACACGCCGTTCTATCCTGAGATTGCCGCGGCCGAGTCTGGCGTGCCACGCGACACCCTGATCAATCAGAAGTGGGCGCCCGAGGTGCGCAAGTGGGTCGACGCCATGAAGCCCTATCCCAATGTGGGCTACTACGTGCCGTACTACCGCGACTTCCTGAAGTCGCACACGCTGACGACGCTGACCTTCTCGGGCACGGCCATCAAGGAGGCCAACATCGACGGCCTCAATGTGGTGGTGGATGACCTGATCGATGGCAAGGGCACGCCGATCCGCGCGTTTGAGACCCAGCGCAATCTGCAAAACACCAAGGTGCCCGGCACGCTGGACGCCTTGCTGCAGCCCATCTACAAGGCCATCGGGCTCTGAGCCGGCGCCAAGCCTTTCGCTTTCTCCTCGCTTGAGCGCCATGCCTTCGGGCATGGCGCGCTTTTTTGTGTGGGGGAAACTCAGCGCCTGCCAGCCCCCGCCAAGCCGCTATGCTTGCGCTGCGTTACATCCAAGCTGTTCCATGGGCCAAAGAATCTCGCCGGTGCACCTGAAGATCCTGGCTTACACCCTGGAGGTGGAAGGCCATGGTGCGCAACCGGTTCTGCAACGTTGTGGCTACGCCTCGATCGATGACATCGACGAGGACGGGGATTGGCTGCCCGCCAGTCGCCTGGATCACATGATGATGGCCGCGATGGCGCACACGGGTGATCCGGCCTTTGCCCTTGTGGCGGGCAAGAGCCTGGCGCTCATGCGCTACGGGCACATGGTGCCCCTGGTGCTGTCGGCGCCCCACCTGCGCGCGGTCATGGCCGACCTGGAGCGCTACGCGGCGCTGGTGCAGACGACCTGCGAATTGCTGCTCGACGAACAGCCTCCTGGCGGGGCCCGCGTCCGCATCGACCCTTTGGTGACGCAAGGCGAAGGGGGGCGGTTTCGCACCGAGTTCGCCGTCACCAGCGCCCTGCAGATGTTGCGCTTTGCCTCGGCCGGCCCGCAAGACGTCTGGCGCATCGATTTTCCTTATGCCGAGCCGCCCGGGCTCCGGGCCCGGTATGAAGCGGCCTTTGGCAACTGCCTGCACTTTTCGCAGCCCGGTTGTGGTGTCAGCTTCCAGCCCAGCCTGCTGGACCGGCCTTTGCCCTCACACGACCCTGTGGCCTACACGGCAGCACGCACCCGTGCCGAATCGGCCCTGCAGGCGCTGCAGCGGCGCTCGGATGTGGCCGAGCGCGTGCACCAATGGTTGCTGGGGCAAGCCGCGGTGGCGCCGTCCATTGGCGACGCCGCCCAGCACCTGGGGCTGTCGGAGCGCACCCTCCGGCGTCAGTTGGCCGCCCTGGGCACCTCGTACGTGGACCTGGTGCAGCAAACACAGCGCCTCATGGCCGAGCGTCTGCTGGCCGAGCGCCACCTGTCCATCAAGCAGGTGGCCGATCAACTGGGCTTTTCGTCGGTCAGCACCTTCCATCGGGCGTTCAGGCGCTGGACAGGCCAGACCCCGACGGCCTGGCAGGACGCGCGTCGCACGTGACCGAGAATGCCCGCATGGGGGGCCTGCTGCTTCAGTTTTTGCCGTTTTTTGTGCTGGTGGCCCTGGGCTGGGGTGCCACGCGTCGGGGTTGGCTGCCGCTGGCGGGCATTCCGGCGCTGAACGTCTTTGTGCTGTACTTCGGGCTGCCGGCCCTGTTGTTTCGCCTGGGGGCCAGTGGTGCGCTGTGGCAGCCCGGGCTGGGCGGGCTGGCGCTGGTGTACGGCGTGGTGGGGCTGACCATCACGGCGGGCGCCATGGCCTGGGCCTGGCGGGGCGGTCTGTCACGCCTGGATGGCGGGCTGGCCGCGCTGGCCACCACCTTCCCCAACACAGGATTTTTGGGGCTACCGCTGCTGACCGGGCTGCTGGGGCCGCAGGCGGCGGGGCCGGTCGCGGTCACCATCGTGGTCGATGTGCTCTTGTTCAGCTCACTGTGCCTGGCGTGGGCCGGTGTGGGGGCGGGGCCCTTGCGCAGCGCGGCCCGAAATCCCTTGTTGTGGTCCATGGCGGCCGGTCTGGTGTGCTGGGCGCTGGGGTGTTCGTGGCCCTCGCCGGTCGATCAGACCTTGGGCCTGCTCGCCCAATCGGCCACGCCCACGGCCCTGTTCACCCTGGGCGCCATCCTGGCGCGCGCGCAGATGAACGCCGCCAGTGCGCCAGAGGCTGCTTCAGGGCGTGCGCCGCTGTGGGTGCCCACGCTGCTGAAGCTGCTGTTGCACCCGGCCTTGGTGTGGCTGGCAGGGCAGGGCGCCTGGGCCCTGGGGGTGCCCGTCACCTCCGAGGGGCTCGTGGCCCTGACCTTGGCCGCGGCCCTGCCGGCGGCCAGCAATGTGTCGATGCTGGCCGAGCGGCTGGGCGGGGGCAGCGCGGTGGTGGCGCGCATCATCTGGTGGACCACCGTGCTGGCGCTGCCCACGCTGGGCTGGTGGGCGCAGGCGCTCACGACGCCTTGAACACCCCGATGGCGTCGGCCAGCCGGCCGGTGCGCTGCTGCAGGCTGCCCGCCGCTTCGGTCGACTGCTGCACCAGGGCGGCATTCTGCTGCGTCACGTCGTCCAGATGCCCCACGGCGGCGTTGACCTGATCGATGCCCGCTGCCTGCTCTTTCGAGGCGTGGCTGATCTGCTCGATCAGGTGGCTCACTTCGCTCACCTTGGCCACGATGGCCTCCATGGCCTGACCGGCGTTGTTCACCAGTTCGCTGCCCGCCTCCACCCGCTCCACGCTGGCCTGGATCAGGCCCTTGATCTCTTTGGCGGCCTCGGCCGAGCGCTGGGCCAGCGAGCGCACCTCGCCGGCCACCACCGCAAAGCCGCGACCTTGCTCACCCGCCCGGGCGGCTTCCACTGCGGCGTTCAGCGCCAGGATGTTGGTCTGAAAGGCGATGCCATCGATCACGCTGATGATGTCGGCGATCTTGCGCGAGCTGTCGGTGATGTCTCGCATGGTGTGCACCACCTTGCCCACCACCTCGCCACCGTGGCGTGCGGCGCCGGACGCCTCGCCTGCAAAGTTGTTGGCGTCCAGCGCCGTCTGGGTGTTGGCCCGCACGGTGGACGTCATCTGCGTCATCGAGGCGGCGGTTTGCTGAAGTTGGGCGGCGGTGGCGTCGGTGCGCCCGTGCAGATCCTGGTTGCCTTGGGCGATGTCCTGGGCGGCATCGCGCAGGCCGTGCACCTGGCTGCTCACGTCGTCCACCAGCGAGCGCAGGTTCAGCCCCGACTGGTTGACCGCTCGAAGGATCATGCCGATGGTGTCCACCCGGTTGAGGTTCAGGTTCTCGCCCGGCTGACCCGAGGCCACCGACGCGGCCTGTTTGTGGATCTGCTCCAGCGGCCGCGCGATCTGCGCATTCAGCCACCACATGCCCAGCCCCGCCGCCACGACGTCGGCGGCCACCAGCCACGCCAGTTGGGCGTGGTTCAGGCCGGCCAGCAAGCCGCAGGCGATGCTGAAGGCTGTGATCAGCAGCGGCCCCATGGCCAGGCGCCAGCGCAGGCTCATCAGCTGAAACACCGAGCGCCAGCGGCCCAGGCCCTGGTGCACCACCAGGCCTTTGTGAAAGGCCAGGCTGCCCGCGCGCCCTTCTCTGAAGCGCTGGTACAGCTGCTCGGCGCTTTGCACCTCCTCGCGCGAGGGCCGGGTGCGCACCGACATGTAGCCCTGCACCTGCCCACCCCGCACCACCGGGGTGGCGTTGGCGCGCACCCAATAGTGATCGCCGTTTTTGCAGCGGTTTTTGACCAGGGCCGTCCACGACTCGCCCTGTTTCAGCGTGGCCCACATGTCCGCAAAGGCCTCGCGCGGCATGTCGGGGTGTCGCACCATGTTGTGCGGCTGGCCCATGAGTTCTTCGCGGGTGAAGCCACTCACCTGGATGAACGCTTCGTTCGCGTAGAGGATGCGGCTGTGGGTGTCCGTGCTGGACATCAGGGTGGCGTCGGCGGGGTAATCAAACTCCCGCTGGGTGACCGGCAAGTTGGTGCGCATGACTGCCTCGTGTGTTTGAGAACGACCAAGTAAGACAGTCGGCTATACGGACGGCTCACGGCAGACTGAAGGCGTTTTTTTCACTTTGCCGACGCTGTTGAGACATCGTCACGCAAGCCCCGAAGGGCATCAGGGGCTTGCTTTGATTTGTCCAGGGTTTGATCAAGTCGGCGGTTTTTCAGGCGCTCTGGCGTGCCAGCACCGTCTTGAGTGCCACCCCCGTGTGCGTGCCTTTGCTCACCAGCTTTTCGGGCGGCCCTTCGGCCACCACCTTGCCGCCACCCGAGCCGCCTTCCGGCCCCATGTCGATGACCCAGTCGGCCTCGGCGATGAGGTCCAGGTCGTGCTCGATGACGACGACGCTGTGCCCGCCGTCGACCAGGCGGTGCAGCACGCGGATGAGCTTTTCCACATCCGCCAGGTGCAGGCCCACGGTGGGTTCGTCCAGCACGTACAGCGTGTGCGGCGCCTTCTGGCCGCGGCGCGTGATGTCGTCGCGCACCTTGCTGAGCTCGGTCACCAGCTTGATGCGCTGCGCTTCACCGCCCGAGAGCGTGGGCGAGGGCTGGCCCAGCGTCAGGTAGCCCAGGCCCACGTCCTGCAGCAGCTGCAGCGGGTGCGCGATGGAGGGCATGGAGCCGAAGAACGCCACCGCCTCGTCCACCTCCATCTTCAGCACATCACCGATGTGCTTGCCGCGCCAGGTGGCGGCCAGCGTTTCGCGGTTGAAGCGCATGCCGTTGCAGGCGTCGCAGTGCACCTTCACGTCGGGCAGGAAGGCCATCTCGATGGTGCGGATGCCCTGGCCCTCGCACTCGGGGCAGCGGCCTTCGCCGGTATTGAAGCTGAAGCGGCCGGGGCCCCAGCCGCGCGCGCGGGCCTCCAAGGTGTCGGCGAAGAGCTTGCGGATCGTGTCCCAAAAGCCGATGTAGGTGGCCGGGCACGAGCGGGGCGTTTTGCCGATGGGGGTTTGGTCTACTTCCAGCACGCGGTCCACCGCGCCCCAGCCTTCAAGGCTGTCGCAGCCGTGCCAGGCGGGCTTGGTGGTGGCGCGTTCTTTGAAGGGAATGGCCACGGCGGCCTGCACATTGGCCAGCAGCACGTCGCGCGCCAGCGTGGACTTGCCCGAGCCGGACACACCGGTGACGCCGACCAGGCGCTGCAGCGGCACCTTGACGTTGACGCCCTGCAGGTTGTGCAGCTTGGCGCCTCGCAGCTGCAGCTGCGGCGTTTGCTTGTCGACCTTGCGGCGGCCGATCGGCTGGCCATCGTCGTTTACGCGCAGCGGGTGCTGCATGGGCGAGCGCAGGCAGCGGCCCGTCACCGAGGCCTCGCTGGCCATGATGTCGGCCACCGTGCCTTCGGCCACCACGGTGCCACCGCGCACACCGGCGCCAGGGCCGATGTCGATGACGTGTTCGGCTCGGCGGATGGTGTCTTCGTCGTGTTCGACCACCACCAGCGTGTTGCCCGACTGGCCCAGCGTGTGCAGGGCATCGAGCAGCAGCTGGTTGTCGCGCGGGTGCAGGCCGATGGTGGGCTCATCCAGCACGTAGCACACGCCCTGCAAATTGCTGCCCAGTTGCGCCGCCAGGCGGATGCGCTGCGCTTCGCCGCCCGACAAGGTGGGCGCGGCGCGGTCGAGGCTGAGGTAGCCCAGGCCGACCTGTTCCATGAAGCTCAGGCGCGACTTGATCTCGCTGACAATGTCGCGCGCGATGGTGGCCTCGCGCCCGTCGAGCTTGAGCTTCTCGCTCCACTTGCGCGAGTCCTTGACCGACAGCGCGGACACCTCGGCAATCGACTGCCCCCGCATCGTCACGGCCCGCGCCACCGGGTTCAGGCGCGCGCCGTGGCAGGTGCCGCATTCGGCGTCTTCCACGTCTTCCACATCGGGTTCGGCGAAGGTTTGTTCGCGCCCCTTGTTGTCGTCTTGCTGAGAGTCGTCAAGCACCTTGCGCTGCTCGCGCGTGAGCGCCAGGCCCGTGCCCACGCAGTCAGGGCACCAGCCGTGCTTGCTGTTGTAGCTGAACAGGCGCGGGTCCAGCTCGGGGTAGCTGGTGCCGCAGCTCGGGCAGGCACGCTCGGTGCTGAACACCTTCACACGGCCCATGTGCAGGGTGGATTTGCCGGTGGCCAGCGCATCGGCCAGGCCTTCGAGCCCGGTGATGAGGTGCACCACGCCCTTGCCGTGTTCCAGCGCCGAGGCCAGCAGTTCGCGCAGGCGGGCCTCGTTCTCGGGTGCCACCACCACGTCGCCCACGGGCAGCTCGATGGTGTGCTCGCGGTAGCGGTCGATCTTGGGGCCCTTGGCCGTGCCCCAGCCGGTCACGGGCAAAAACTCACCGTCCACGCGCAGGTAATCAAAGCCGCGTGCCGAGGCCCACTTGGCCAGCTCGGTGTAGACGCCCTTGCGGTTGACCACCAGCGGCGCCATCAGGCCGATGTGCTGGCCACGGTACTCGCGCAGCCACTGCGCGGCGATGGCCTCGGGCGTTTGTGGCAGCACGGGGATGGGGTTGCCATCGGCATCCACACACGTGGTGCAGTGCTGCGTGCCCAGCTTGACGTAGAGCAGGCGCAGAAAGTGGTGCACCTCGGTGGTGGTGCCCACGGTGGACTTGCGCCCACCGCGCGAGAGCCGCTGCTCGATGGCCACGGTGGGCGGGATGCCATACACCGCGTCCACCTCGGGGCGGCCAGCCGGCTGCACCAGCGAGCGCGCATAGGCGTTGAGCGACTCCAGGTAGCGGCGCTGGCCTTCGTTGAAGAGGATGTCAAAGGCCAGCGTGGACTTGCCCGAGCCCGACACGCCCGTGATGACGTTGAACTTGCCACGCGGGATGTTCACGCTCATGCCGCGCAGGTTGTTCTCGTGCGCGTTGACGACCTCGATGGCGTCGTGGCCCGGGGCCTTGGCGGCGGCGGCGCGGCGCTGCTCGCGGCGGGCCTTGATGACGGCCTGCAGCGAGGTGCTGCTTTCTTCTGCTTTGACCACGGTGGCTTGGCTGCCGTCGTCTTGCAGGCCGAGCGCGGCTTCGTACTCACGCAGGGCCACGGCCGTGTGCGTGGCACCGTGCTTGAGGTCTTCGGGCGCGCCTTGCGCCACGATCTGGCCACCGGCGTCGCCGCCTTCGGGGCCGAGCTCGATCAGCCAGTCGCAGGCGCGGATCACGTCCAGGTTGTGCTCGATCAGGATGATGCTGTTGCCCGCGTCCAGCAACTTGCCAAACGCCCGCATCAGCTTGGCGATGTCGTCGAAGTGCAGCCCGGTGGTGGGCTCGTCGAACATGAACAGCGTGCCCTTGCGCGCCGTGCGCTGGCCACTCTTGGCCAATTGCGTGGCAGCTTCCACCAGGTGCCCCGCCAGTTTCAGACGCTGCGCTTCGCCCCCTGACAGCGTCGGCACCGGCTGGCCCAGCTTCACGTAGTCCAGGCCCACGTCGGACAGCGGTTGCAGCGAGCGCACCACGTCCACGTCTTGCGCAAACAGCTTCACCGCTTCGGCCACGGTGAGTTCCAGCACGTCCGAGATGCTCAGCTTCTTGTTCAGCCGCTCGATCTGCACCTCGCGCACCTCGGCGCGGAAGCGCGTGCCATCGCAATCGGGGCAGCGCAGGTACACGTCACTCAAGAACTGCATCTCGACGTGCTCGAAGCCCGAGCCGCCGCAGGTCGGGCAGCGCCCGTTGCCCGCATTGAAGCTGAAGGTGCCGGCCGTGTAGCCACGCTCGCGCGACAGCGGCGTCACCGCGAACAACGTGCGCACCGCGTCGAAGGCGCCCACATAGCTGGCGGGGTTGGAGCGCGCCGTCTTGCCGATGGGCGACTGGTCCACAAAGCTGACCGCGCTGAGCCAGTCGGCACCCAGCAGGTCGTCGTGCTCGCCCGGGCTCTCGGTGGCTTCGCCAAAGTGGCGCAGCAGGGCGGGGTGCAGGATGTCCTGGATCAGGGTGGATTTACCCGACCCACTGACACCCGTCACGCCCACCAACCGCTGCAATGGAAAGTCGACGCTCAGGTTCTTCAGGTTGTGCTGTCGCGCGCCTTGCAAGATCAACTTGGGCGTGTTGTCTTGCACAGGACGGCGCTGCCCGATGCCGATGCGGCGGCGCGCGCCCAGGTAGGCGCCCGTCAGCGTCTCGGCCTGCTTGAGGTCATCCGGTGTGCCGTCGAAGACGATGCGACCGCCTTGCGAGCCCGGGCCGGGGCCCATGTCGATGACGCGGTCGGCGGCCAGCATCACGGCCGGGTCGTGCTCGACCACCACCAGCGTGTTGCCCGCATCGACCAGGCGCTGCATGGCCAGGTTGATGCGGTCCATGTCGCGCGGGTGCAGGCCGATGGACGGCTCGTCGAGCACGAACAGCGTGTTGACAAGGGACGTGCCCAGGGCCGTGGTCAGGTTGATGCGCTGCACCTCGCCACCCGAGAGCGTGCGGCTCTGACGGTCGAGCGTCAGGTAGCCCAGGCCCACATCCACCAGGTACTTCAGGCGCGTGCGGATCTCGTCCAGCAACAGCTGCAGGGCCTCTTGATCGCCCTGGTTCGGCAGCGTCACAAAGCTGAAGAAGCGCTGCAACTGCGAGATGGGCAGCAGCATCAGGTCGTGCAGCGTCAGGCCGGGCAGGGCCGCATAAACGGCAGCGTCCAGCGCCACGCCCTTGGGCTTGAAACGCCGCTCGGGCGGCAGCACCGCGTCGGCATCGGCCTTGGAGCCCAGGCGCCACAGCAGCGATTCGGTTTGCAGGCGCGCGCCTTCGCAATCAGGGCAGGGCGTGTAGCTGCGGTACTTGGACAAGAGCACGCGGATGTGCATCTTGTAGGCCTTGCTCTCAAGGTACTCGAAGAAGCGGCGGATGCCGTACCACTGCTTGTTCCAGTTGCCCTTCCAGTCGGGGTCGCCTTCCAGCACCCAGCGCTTTTGATCGGGCGTGAGCTGCACCCAGGGCGTGTCGCGCGGGATGGCCGCGTCGCCGGCGTACTTGATCAGGTCGGCCTGGCATTCGGCCCAGGCGGGTGTTTGCAGCGGCTTGATGGCGCCGCCGCGCAGCGTTTTCTTGGCGTCGGGAATCACCAGGCCCCAGTCCACGCCGATGACGCGACCGAAGCCCCGGCAGGTGGGGCAGGCGCCCGCCGCCGAGTTGAACGAGAACATGCCCGCCGTGGGCGTGCTGTAGCGGCGGTGGCTTTCAGGGCAGTGCAGGCCGCTGGAGAAGCGCCACAGCTCGGGCTCGTCGTCCGTCAGGGCGTACACGGTGATGTGGCCATTGCCGCGCTTGAAGGCCACCTCCAGCGCCTCCATCACGCGGGGGCGGTCCAGGTCGGCGCCCGTGGCATCGGCGCCGAGGCGAAAGCGATCCACCACCACGTCCAGCACCAGGCGTTCATCATCGGCCAGGCCTGCGTCAGCCGTGGTGGATGCTTTCTTGGTGGTTTTCTTGGCAGCCGTTTTTTTCGCCACCTTCTTGGCTGCAGGCGCGGTGCCCGCGTCATGCGCCACCTTCACCACCCGCTGCGCCTGGATGCGCGAAAAGCCGCTGGCCGACAGCCACTCTTCCATCTGCTCGGTGCTGGTGTTGGCGGGCAGCTCGGCCGCGAAGGTGACGACCACGCGGCGGCCGCCCTCCGTCAGCGCGCTGCGGCGCAGCAGCTCCTCGAACACCGATTGCGGCGTGTCTTCGCGCACCGGCAGGCCCGTGCCTTGGTCGAACAACTGGGCCGCGCGCGCAAACAGCAGCTTCAGGTGGTCGTTCAGCTCCGTCATCGTGCCCACGGTCGATCGGCTGGTGCGCACCGGGTTGGTCTGGTCGATGGCGATCGCCGGGGGCACGCCTTCCACGCGGTCCACGGCGGGGCGGTCCATGCGGTCCAGAAACTGGCGGGCGTAGGCGCTGAAGGTCTCCACATACCGCCGCTGGCCCTCGGCATACAGGGTGTCGAACACCAGCGAGGATTTGCCCGAGCCGCTGGGCCCCGTCACCACGGTCAGCTCGCCGGTGCGGATGTCCAGATCGAGGTTCTTGAGGTTGTGCTGGCGGGCGCCGCGGATGCGGATGTCGGACATGGTCAGCCTTGTGGGACAGATGTGGAGCAGGTGTGGGGGTGGTGACCCCGGAGCCCGAACATTCTAGGGACGCCCGCATGACCTTGTGGTGTCGGCGCCTGTTCTTGCAGGGGCGCACGTGTGACAAGGCCAATTCATGTCAGGATTCACGGTGTTCAGCAACCAAGGCCCTGTTTTCCACCATGAAACGACTGATCACCTTCCTTCTGGTCCCCCTCGTGCTGGTGGCGCTCTTGGCCGGCTACCTCACCCTGGCCTGGAACTGGAGCTATTCCAGTGGCGAGCGGGCGGGCTGGGTGCAAAAGTTGTCCAAGAAGGGCTGGTTCTGCAAGACCTGGGAGGGCGAGCTGGCCCTGGTGTCCATGCCGGGGGCGCCGCTGGAGAAATTCACCTTCACCGTGGTGGACGAGCAGGTGGCCGAATCCATCAACCGCGTCATCGGGCGCCGGGTGGCCCTGCATTACGAGCAGAAGGTGGGCCTGCCCAGCACCTGTTTTGGCGACACCCGCTACTACATCACCCGCGTGACCCTGGCCGACGACATTTCGCTGTCGCCGGGGGTGGTGGTGCGCCCTCAGCAGCCCGACGCCTTGCCCGCCCCCACGGCGCCGACCACCACCGCACCGGCGGCCAGCGCGCCCTGACGCACGGGGCATCGCCCCACCTCGGGTTGGCACTCAAGTTCGGCACCTTGGTGCCGATAGCACACAGGCGGCAGCACTGACACCACAGCCTGACGCGCATCTGGCGCCCGGTGCTGAAGGGAGGGCGTTTCAGGCCACGCGGAGCGGCCTGACGCAGAGCTTCGCCCCCTCTTCGAGTGTGTCTCATGTCTGCCTGGATTGCCAACCTGCCCTTGCGCCGCAAGCTGCTGCTGCTGTGCCTTTTTGGTTTGATGATGATGGCCGCGCCCGCCACCATGGTGTTGCGCAGCAGCGTGCAAGAGTTGCGGGCCATTCAGTCCGAGCGGACTGGCATGCCACCATCGCGCGCCCTGCTGGAGGTGGTGCGCCTGATGCAGGAGCACCGGGGGCTGTCCAACGCCTTCTTGAGCGGCGATGCCACCCGCCTGCCCGTGATGAAAGAGCGGCAGGGCCTGCTGGATGCGGCGCTGGGCCAGGCCCAGACCACCGTGGACGAACTCGGCGATGCCGCCACCTCGGACATGGTGAAAGACATCCGCACAGCCTGGGCCGCGCTGTACCCGCCAGTGCACCAGCAGGCCGTGGCGGCGGCCGACAGCGTGCAACGCCACACGGCCCTGGTGCTGCAGGCCATGCATGCCCTGGAAGAGGTGGCCGCCGTCAGCGGCCTGGCGCTGGACCCGCACGCCGAAAGCTATTTCCTGATCCAGGCCTTGTTGCGCGATCAACCCCGTTTGACCGAGCAGCTCGGACTGGCCCGCGCGCGTGGCGCCGCGATGCTGGTCAAGGGTGACACGACCGACACCTCGCGCCAGGCCCTGACCGGCCTGTCTCGCCTGGCCCAGACCCATGCTGGCGATGCCCGGCGCAACCTGCAGCGTGCCGAACACGCACGCCCCCGCCATGAGCAGGCGGAGGCGCTGAATCAGGCCCTGGTGCAGGCCACCGAGGCCATGACCCGTGGCGTGGCCCTGATCGATCGCCTGGTCAAACAGCACGACGTGGCCGAGCTCACGGCCACCGGCTACTTTGCGGCCACCACCGATGTCATCCTGGCCCAGTTCAAGCTGGGTGAGGTGGCCATGCAACGGCTGGAGGCCTTGCTGGCCCAGCGCGAGCGCCACCTGCAGATGCAATTGGCCGGCATGGTCGCTGTGGTGTTGCTGGCCGTGGCCATGGGGGGGTATGTGGCGTGGGCCGTGATGCGCACCACCACCGCCGCCGTGGCCCAAGGCATGCAGCTGGCGCAGGCCCTGGCCCGTGGCGACCTGACCGTGCAGTTGCAACACGTGGCCCACGATGAAATCGGCCAGATGGTCAAGGCGCTGGGCGAAGCCACGGCCACGTTGCGCCACACCTTGCATGGCGTGCGCGCCGCCAGTGAATCGGTGGCCACGGCCGCCAGCCAGATCGCCCAGGGCAACCAGGATCTCAGTGCCCGCACCGAGCACCAGGCCTCGTCGCTGGAGGAGACCGCCTCGTCCATGGAAGAGATGTCCGGCACGGTGCAGCACAACGCCGCCACGGCCACCCAGGCCAGCCAGCTGGCCCACAGTGCCTCGCAAGAGGCGCAGCACAGCGGGCAGGTGTTTGCACAGGTGGTGGGCAAGATGGGCGAAATCCGCCAGACCAGCGCCCGCATCGCCGAGATCAACAGCGTGATCGATGGCATCGCCTTCCAGACCAACATCCTGGCCCTGAATGCGGCTGTGGAAGCCGCCCGCGCTGGTGAGCAAGGGCGCGGGTTCGCCGTGGTCGCGGGCGAGGTGCGCACCCTGGCGCAGCGCAGCGCCCAGGCCGCACGCGAGATCAAGTCGCTGATCAGCAGCAGCGTGGACAGCGTGGAGCAGGGCTACGAGCTGGCCAGTCGCAGCGGCGAGTCGGTCGATCGCCTCATCCAGCAGGTGCAGCAGGTCAACGTGCTGATGAGCGAGATCGCGTCGGCCAGCGAGCAGCAGAACCTGGGCATCCAGCAGGTCAACCAGGCGGTCTCGACCCTGGACGAAACCACGCAGCAAAACGCTGCCCTGGTGGAACAGTCCAGCGCGGCCGCCACCAGCCTCAACGACCAGGCGATCCGCCTGCAGCAGTCGGTGGCTGGTTTCAGGCTGGCCTGACGGGGTGGGGGTGCCTCAGCGCACCAGCATCACGGGCGCCTTGCAGCGCGCCAGCACCTGGTTGGCCACCGAGCCCATCACCAGGTTCATGAAGTTGCCGTGCCCGTGCGAGCCCATGATCACCAGGTCGAACTTGCCCTTGTCGGCCATCTTGGCGATCACCTCGGCGGGGGTGCCGGTCTTGCCCACATAGCTGGTGGCCATGTCGTGCTTGGCGGTGAACTTGCGAATGGGCTTGAACACCGCCTCGGCCGTGTCCTCGTAATAGCTCTTGAGCTGATCGGCCGGGAACATGGCGGCCGCGTGCGGCGGGATCAGGGGCACCACGGTCAACACGGTGAAGTGGTGATCGCCTGCCGTCCACTCGTCGTGGGTGGCCAGCCAGGCCAGCATGCGCTTGGTGTACGTGCTTCCGTCTACAGGCAACAGGATCTTCATGGGGTGTCCTCCAGGGGTGATGACGCGGGTCAGTAGTAGCGTTCAGGGCGGCGGGGCACATCCACCACCATGCGCTCGCAAAAGCTGTCTTGCTCGCCCTTGACGGCGTAGCCACGCGGGTTCGAAACGATGCGGCACTCCCAGGGAATGGCGCTCTCGATGCCACGCACCGTGTGGTCGTTGGGGCAGTGCAGGTGGCCGTGCACCCACAGGTCCACGTGGAAGAGCAGGTCGTCCAGGTGGTTGCAAAAGCCGGCCGTGCCCGGGTTCAGGCCGTAACGCGGGTCGTTGCTGTGCAAGGTGGGCGCGAAGTGGGTGACCACCACGGTGGGGCCGTCGTGCGGCTTGATCAGCGCCTCGCGCAACCAGCGCTGGCAGTCACGGCCCATGGGCTGGATGTCTTCGGCCAGCAGGTGCTGCCCGCCGCGCAGCGTGCTGTTCTTGCTGAGGTAGAAGTTGGCCGCGCGCAGCGATTTCTTCAGCATCTCCTGCTGACGCACCGGGCTGGCTTCGCGGTGCGCCAGCGATTCGAAGTCGCTCCACAGCGTGGTGCCCACAAAGCGCACATCGTCGATCAGCACCACCTCGCGGTCCAGCCAGATCAGGCCCAGGCGCTCGCACACCTCACGCAATCGCGGCCCCGCCTCGTCGTATTCCAGGCCGTCGTACTCGTGGTTGCCGGGCACGAAGATCACGCGCTTCCAGGGGGCGTCGGCCCTCAGGGGTGAAAACCGCCCCAGGCCAAAATCCTGATCCCCCCGCTGCGCCAGCAACGAGCCGCGCTGGTACGAGCCGATGTCGCCCGCCAGGATGAGCACGTCGGCCTCCGGGGCGGGCTCGGGCGTGTAGTCCGGGTAACGCTCCAGGTGCAGATCAGAGACCAGTTGCAGCTTCATGGCACCACGTTGACGTGGGGGCTCAGTTGGCCCCGTGGCACTGCTTGTACTTGCGCCCACTGCCGCAGGGGCAGGGGTCGTTGCGGCCCACCTTGGGCTGGTCACGCACCACGGTCTCCACCTTCAGGCGCTCGGCCATGCCGATCTCGGTCAGGTCCACCACGTCGAACACCAGGGCCTCGATGGCCTCGTCCAGGCCCTTGAGCGGATGGTCTTCGTTCAGCGCCTTGGTGATGGCCTGTTGCGTCTCGTCCTGCTCGGGCAGGTGGCGCCAGATCGAATCCAGCAGGTCGGGCACGCCCGCCAGTCCGGCTTCTTCCAGGTGCGGGAAGTTGGCCATCGCCCACTCGAAACCCGCGGCCCAGTAGCCCAGGCCCTGCAGGGCCTCTTCGCCCTCGACGGCCTGGCCATCATCGTCTTCGATCATGGGGATGATGGGGTCGAACCAGCCATCCTCCAGGATGTCGCGCTGCATTTCGGCCTTGCGCCGGAAGATCAACTCCAGCAGGCGGTCGTGCTGGGCCTGCGTCCAGCCAGGGATGTCGGGTTCGGGGGCACCTTCGGTGCCGAAGATCGGGCCAATCCAGTCTTCGGGCGGGATGTCCACGGGCTGCACGATGATGCCGGCCAGGTAACCATCCAGAATGACCGCGTCCACGGTTTCAAACGGGGCCGGCACGGCGGCCAGCAGCATGTCGATCTCGTGAATGTCTTCGTCGCTGAGGGCGGTCTTGGCGTTCATGGCAGTGGGGCGGGCATCAAAAGCCCCATTGTGCCGGTGAATGCCGGTGAAATCAGTGCTGGTGCACCGCCGCCTGCACAGGCGCACACCCCTGGTGCATGGCGCCCGGCCTCAGAACTCCACATCCAGCTCGTCAATGTCGTTGGGCTCGGCCTTGGCGGCCTTGATCCACTCCTTCATTTCGGGCTGTCCCAGCATCAGGTCGCTGTAGGCCCGGCAGACCGGGTCCAGCTTCACGTCGTAGGTGGCAAAGCGCGTGCACACCGGGGCGTACATGGCATCGGCCATGGTGCGCTGGGCGCCGAACAGGTAGGGGCCACCATAGGTGTCGAGGCACTCGCGCCAGATCGCCGTGATGCGGTCGATGTCGGCCTGCGCACGCGACCACACCTTGAATTTCGGAAAGTGCGAGCGCAGGTTCATGGGCAGGGCCGAGCGCAGCGCAGAAAACCCCGAGTGCATCTCGCCGCAGATGGCGCGGCAGTGGGCGCGTGCCTTCATGTCGGCGGGCAGCAAGCCGGCCTGCGGGAAGGCTTCGTGCAGGTATTCGCCAATGGCCAGCGTGTCCCACACGCGGATGCCGTTGTGCACCAGACAGGGCACCAGGATGGACGAGGACAACAGCAGGATTTCCGCGCGTGTGGACGGGTCATCGGGCGGCAGCACGTCTTCTTCGAAGGGCAGGCCCGCAAAACGCGCCAGCAACCACCCCCGCAAAGACCACGAGGAGTAATTCTTGCTGGTGATCGTCAGCGTGGCGGTGCTGGCCAGCATGGGCGCCTGGGTGGGCGCCTTGGTGGAGGCCTTGGCAGGCATCTTGGTGGGCGCCTTTTTGGCGGCCTTGGCGGGCGCTGTGGTGGGCGCCTTGCCCGGTGCCTTGGCAGTGACAGCCATGGGTGTCTCCTCGGTGGCTTGTGGCGGTGTGGTGCACTGCAGGGTGCAGCAAGCGCCATGCCATGTCGGGGTGGCTCGCAACTTGCTCTGATCCAGATCAGGCACTTCCGTGCTCATCACAAGGACCGCGCATGCTGTACTCGAGCTTCCAGGCACAACAAACCTTGCTGGATCCCTGGCGTGATCTGGCCCAGGGGGTGGCCGATGGCTTGCACCGGCTGCTGCCCGAGGGGCCAGCCCAGTCCAGCCTGAATGAACTGCTGGCAGGCGGCGCACTGGCACGTTCGTGGGCGGCGGCCAACGAGGTGTTTGCCCGTCTGCGCACCACCCATCACCGTCCCGAGTACGGCATCGACGAGGTCGTGAGCCTGGGGCAGACCTACCCCGTTCATGAAGAGGCGGTGATGCGCACCCCCTTTGGCACCCTGCTGCGTTTCAAGAAAGAAGGCGCGCCCGAGCAGCCCCGCGTGCTGCTGGTGGCGCCCATGTCAGGCCACTTTGCCACGCTGCTGCGCGACACCGTGCGCACCTTGCTGCAAGACCACGATGTCTACATCACCGACTGGCACAACGCCCGTGACGTGCCCCTCAAGCATGGCCCGTTCGGGCTGGACGACTACATCGAGCACCTGATCCGCTTCCTTGACCGCATGGGGCCCGGCGCCCACCTCATGGCCATCTGTCAGCCCTGTGTGCCGTCGCTGGCCGCCGTGGCCCTGATGGCCCAGGATGGCCACCCTGCGCAGCCCCGGTCCCTGACGCTGATGGCCGGCCCCATCGACTGCCGTGTCAACCCCACACGGGTCAATGAGCTGGCCACCGAGCGCCCCCTGAGCTGGTTTGAGGGCAACATGATCCACACCGTGCCCTGGCCCCAGAAGGGCGCAGGCCGCAAGGTCTACCCAGGCTTTGTGCAGCTCACGGCCTTCATGAGCATGAACCGCGAGCGGCATGAGCAGGCCTTCATGGACATGTACCAGGCCATCGCGGCCGGTGAGCCCGACAAGGTGGCCCATGCCAAGGCCTTTTACGAAGAGTACTTTGCCGTGGCCGATCTGCCGGGCGAGTTCTACCTGGAGACCGTGCACAAGGTGTTTCAGCGCTACGACCTGGCGCGCGGCGAGCTGATGTGGCGGGGCACCCGCGTGGACCCGTCTGCCATCCGGCGCACGGCCTTGTTCACGGTGGAGGGCGAGCGCGACGACATCTGCGCCATCGGGCAGACGGTGGCGGCGCAAGACCTGTGCACGGCCGTGCGTCCGTATTGGCGCCAGCACCATGTGCAGACCGGTGTGGGCCATTACGGCGTGTTCAGCGGCCGGCGCTGGCAAAACGAGATCTACCCCCGCGTGCGTGACCTGATCCACCAGACCAGCACCTGATCGCGCCAGCCTCAGTGCGGCGCCATCGCGGCCTGCAATTGCTCCAGTGCGCTCGGGTCTTCCATGGTGCTCAGGTCGCCGGTGGCGCGGCCCTCGCACACCGCCTGTATGGCCCGCCTGAGCAACTTGCCCGAGCGGGTTTTGGGCAAGGCACTGACAAAGTGCACGCGCGCGGGGCGCGCCACCGCACCCAGGTGCTGCTCCACCGTGCGCAGGATGTCGGCCTGCAGGGCCTCGCGGGCCGCGTCGTCGTCGGCGGTGGCTGGGATCTTGAGCACCACAAAAGCCTGTGCCACCTGGCCCTTGAGGTCGTCGCTCACCCCCACCACGGCCACCTCGGCCACCGCGTTGTGGGCGCTCACGGCCTCTTCGATCTCGCGCGTGCCCAGGCGGTGGCCCGCCACATTGATCACGTCGTCCGTGCGACCCAGGATGACGTAGTGGCCGTCGTCATCGCACGTGGCCCAGTCGAAGGTGTTGTACGCCGTCTCACCAGGAAAGCTGGACCAGTAGGTGTTCACGAAGCGTTGGTTGTCACCCCAGACGGTTTGCAGGCAGCCTGGCGGCAGCGGGTGGCTCAGTGTCAGCACGCCCTTTTGGCCCGGGCGGGTCAGTGGCTCGCCCGTGGTGTCGTCGCGCAGCACCACGCGGTAGCCCGGCATGGGCACGCCGGGTGAGCCCAGCTTGGGCGCGGTGGTGGTGTCCACCCCGCGCGCCAGGCTGAGGATGGGCCAGCCTGTTTCGGTTTGCCAGTAGTTGTCGATGATGGGCTTGCCGATGGCCTCGCCGATCCAGTGGGCGGTGGGCTCGTCCAGCGGCTCGCCGGCCAGAAACAGGTGCTTGAGGCTGGACAGGTCGTGGCGCTTGAGGCAGTCCGGGTCTTGCTTCTTGAGCACACGGATGGCCGTGGGCGACGAGAACATCACCGAGGCCTGGTGCTTCTCGACCAGCGACCACCAGACGGCGGCATCCGGCCGCGTGGGCAGGCCCTCGTACAGGATGGTGGTCATGCCCGCCAGCAATGGGCCGTAGACGATGTAGCTGTGGCCCACCACCCAGCCGATGTCGCTGGTGCACAAGAAGGTTTCACCGGGCTGACCGTTGAAGATGAGGTCCATGGACATGGCCAGGGCCACGGCGTGACCGCCGGTGTCGCGCTGCACCCCCTTGGGCTTGCCCGTGGTGCCGCTGGTGTAGAGCGTGTAGCTGGGGTGCTCGGAGGGCACCCAGGTGCACGGCACCTGCGCGTCCAGCACCTCGCGGCGCAGCGCGTGGTAACAATGATCGCGGCCGCGAATGAAGTCGCCCGGGGCCAGCTTGCGGTTCACCAGCAGCACGTGCGGCACGGCGTGGTGGGCCAGGCGCAGGGCGTCGTCCAGCAGCGGCTTGTAGGCAATCACCTTGCCCCCGCGCGAGCCGGCATCGGCCGTGACGATCACGGTGGGGCGGGCATCGTCGATGCGCGTGGCCAGGGCATGGCTGGCAAACCCCCCGAACACCACCGAGTGAATGGCCCCCAGCCGCACGGTGGCCAGCATGGCAATCACCGCCTCCGGGATCATCGGCATGTACAGCAGCACGCGGTGGCCGGCCCGCACGCCCAGGCCCTGCAACACGGCGGCCATGCGCTGCACCTCGACGTACAGTTGCCCGTAGCTCAGGCTGGATTCGGTGTGGGTTTCGGTCGAGACGTGGATCAGTGCCGGCTGGTCGGGCCGCAGCGGCACGTGCCGGTCTACCGCGTTGTGACACAGGTTGGTTTCGCCGCCCACAAACCAGTGCGCGAACGGCGGGTTGCTGGCATCGCAGACCTGTTCAAAGGGCCGGTGCCAGTGGATGCGCTGCGCCTGATCGCGCCAGAACGCCTCAGGCTCGTCGATGGATCGACGGTACACCTCGGGGTAAGACATGTGAGACTCCCATCAGCCGGTGCGTGCAGGCTGGTTTTGTATGGGTCCCATATTAAAAGCGGGCGTCCCCCCTTGGACAGGGGGGAACCCCGGGAATGTCAGGTGGCCGACAGTGTGCCGCGTGGATGGAAGCGAATGTGTCGCTGAATCAGAACAGGGCGGCGCGCCGCAGCACCCACACCGCCGCGAAGGCCATCAACCCCACCACGCCCCACTTGACGGGCACCATCGCGCGCTCACGCCACACGGGGTTGCCGGTCAGCTTGTGCAACACCATGCACACCAGAAAGCCCAGAACGATCAGCAAGCCAATGGTGCGCAACAGCAGCATGGTGGGGTCTTACCAGGCAGGGGCCAGCTCGGCCAGGCCGCGTGGGGCCTGGCGCTCGTCGGCAAAGGTGGCGATCTCGTAGGCGTCGGGCTGGGCCAGCAGGGCGCGCAACAACTGGTTGTTGAGCGCGTGGCCCGATTTGTAGGCCGTGTACGAGGCCAGCAGCGGGTGGCCCGCCACGTACAGGTCGCCGATGGCGTCCAGGATCTTGTGCTTCACGAACTCGTCGTCATAGCGCAGGCCGTCGGCGTTCAGCACGCGGTGGTCGTCCACCACGATGGCGTTGTCCATGCTGGCCCCCAGGCCCAGGCCGCGCGAGCGCATCATCTCCACGTCCTTGGTGAAGCCAAAGGTGCGGGCCCGGGCGATGTCGCGCTTGTACTGGCCGCTGGCAAAGTCAAATTCGACGCGCTGGCCGGTCATGTCCACCGCCGGGTGGTCAAAGTCGATCTCGAAGGCCAGCTTGTAGCCATGGTGGGGCTCCAGCCGGGCCCACTTCAGGTGGCGGCCCTCGCCCTCGCGCACTTCCACGGGCTTCTTCACGCGCAAGAACTTCTTGGGCGCCTTTTGCAACTCGATGCCGGCGCTTTGCAGCAGGTACACAAACGCCGCCGACGAGCCGTCCAGGATGGGCACCTCTTCGGCCGTGATGTCCACGTACAGGTTGTCCAGGCCCAGGCCGGCGCAGGCCGACATCAGGTGCTCGATGGTGTTGACCTTGGGTGCCCCCGGGTCGCCGCCGGGCGAAATCGTGGTGGCCATGCGCGTGTCGCACACCGAATCCGGCCGCACGGGGATGTCGGCCGGCTGGGCCAGGTCCACCCGCCGAAAGACGATGCCGGTGTCGGGCGGCGCAGGGCGCAGCGTCAGCTCGACGCGCTGGCCGCTGTGCAGGCCCACGCCCACGGCACGGGTCAGGGATTTGAGGGTGCGTTGTTGCAGCATCTGGCGATTATCGCGGGTATGCCCGCAAGCTGCACGCCAAGGCCCGCATACCAGGCAGCTCACCCACAACATCGGGCGCTTGAACGCGGGGGGCAGCTCACAGAATTGCGATGAATCCTCTCGGGTCGGCGTTCCTACACTCCAGCGCAGTCAATTGTCTGTTTGATTTTTTTGGAGTACCCCGACATGCATGCATCCGCATCCTTGCCCTTCAACCTGCGCGCCATGGCCGCCGCCGTGGTGATGACCTCTGCCGCACTGGCGCCTCAAGCCCAAGCCGCCGTGGTGTCCAGTGCCAACAACCCACTCGACATTGACGGGCTCTCGATCATGGAGCTGACGGTCACTAACGCCTGGACATACGACATGTGGTTCGGTGGTTACGCTGGGTTTTCTGCGCTGACCCGCTCGCCGGAGAGAACGAGCCCCACGCTGCTGACTTGGGGCACGGTGGTCCCCGGCACCATCATTGACGCGGCCACCTTTGCGCCGCCCAAATGGAGCGTATCGAGCGTGTCGTTCTATGACACCTACTACTCCGGTGATCAGACCTATGCGGTGCAGTTTCAAAAGAGCTATCCCTTGGCGTTTTCTGCCGGCTACGACGGTACGCGGGTGACCGGTGAGCCTTACACCTATTACGGCTGGGTCACCGTCAACCTGGACGGAGGTCGTGTCGGCCGGGCGGGCAATGAGTTTCTGCAGGTCAAGTCATGGGGCTTCGAGGATTCGGGCCGCTCGATTGCAGCGGGTGCCCTGAGTACTCCTGTGGCTGTGACGCCGGTGCCAGAGCCCTCGGCCTATGCCTTGGTGTTGGCCGGCCTGGGCGTGACCGCCTGGGCGGCTCGTCGCCGTCGCGTGCAGGCCTGACATCGTTCAGGTGCCCGGGTGAGCGGTGCTGGCCCGGGCACGTTTACGCAGATTGCCAAAGCATTGAGGGCGGTCAGAACTGAAACACCGCACTGACCCACAGCACACCCGTGCGAGCGCCCTGCATGGCCGGGTCGCGGCGCCCGGTGGTGGGGGTGGCCAGGCTGAGGGCGACAGCGCTGTTGCGCCCCGTCCAACTCAAGCCCACGCCCAGGCCGGCGATGGTCACGTCATGGCCACCGGTGACCGCAGCCCAGCGCTTGTGGTTGAAGCGCACATGGCCCAAGTCATAGAACACGCTGGCCGTGATGGGGCCGTGAAAGGCCCCCACCTGACGGCGCCATTCGGCCGTGGCCGTGTAGCCACTGTCGCCAGAGGCCACGCTGTTGTCAAAGGCGCGCACACTGCCGGGGCCGCCGATCACCCACTTCTGTGAGCTGTCCAGGTTCTTGCTGGCTTGCTGACCGGTGATGGACAGCAGCAGCTCGTCAACGGGGCTGAACGCCTGTCGGTGGCTCACGGCCCACTCCAGCTTGGAGAAGCTGCCCTTGGTTTGCGCCGTGGCAGCATCCGATGCCTGGGCCAAATCATCGTTGAACGACACCTGCCCGTGGGTGATCTGAACCGAGCCGCTGGTTTGGCCCGCCCCACCCAGCAGACCACGGCGGTCTGCGTTGATGCTGACATTGGCCCGTGTGATGGTGCGCGCATTGCGCACAGATGCGCTGTCAACCAGATCCTTCAGGCTCAGGTGCTCCGCCCCGGCCTGCACAAAGACGCTGCCTCGCTGCGTGCGCTGCAGAGGGTAGCGCAGCCACAGGCCTGCCGTGTCGGCCTTGCCATTGGCCTCCAAGGCGCTCAGCTCCTCGCCCAGCCGGTAGTTCAGGTGGGAGGCTTGCACGCCGCCGATCAAGCCCGAGCCCGTCAACCAGCGCTCGTAGGCGCCGCGTGCATACGCCAGGCCACCGCCCGAGGTGATGACGTCCAGGCTGGCTTTATCGCCCACCGGGCTGAAGTTCAACCAGGTCAGGGCCAGCCCGGCGCGAGCGCGAGAGATGTTGCGGTTGCCGTGGTTGTCCAGTGTGGCGCGGGCATTGAACAAGGGCAGGGTGGTGTGGGTCACCACCAAATCGGACGTGCCCGTCTCGGTCCCAGGCTGGATGGTGGCCTGCACCTGCGCGCCGGGCAGGTCAGACATCAGCAGCAAGGTGCGGTCCAGGCTGTCTTGGGTGATGTCCGCACCGGGCTGCATGGCGCCGCCCAACTGGGCCAGGGTGGCGTCGCCGATGCGGCCTTGGTTGTTGATTTGCAGCTTGCCCAGGCGGGCCTCGACGGCCTGAAGGGTCAGGCTGCCATCGGTCACGTCCTGCTGGGGCACCACCACACGGCTGAAGGGGTAGCCTTGGCTGCGGTACAGGGCCGTCAGGCTGGCGGCCATCTGGCGCACCTGGCCCATGCTCACGGTGCTGCCCTCCAGTGTGCCAAACGTGGCCTGGAGGTGGGCTTGCAACTGCGCTGTGCTCAGGGCCTGATTGCCGGTGAACACCAGGCGCTTGAGCAAGAAGCGGGCGCCCTGCTGGGCACTGTCGGCGCCGTCAGCGGCGGTCGCATCGGGCGTGAGGATGCGTGGCGTGGCCGCTGGTGCAGCCGGTTGCACGGGGCGGACCTCATTGAGCAGGCTGCCGGCGTTGGGTGTGGGCGCTTCGGCGGCCTGGACGGCCCAGGCCTGCAGGGCCAGGCTGATCAGGCAGGCTTGAGCCACCAGGGTGGCGCTGGCAATGCGGGGGCGCAAAGAGTGGTGCGAGTTGGTCATGGCTGAAGATGGTGCTTGGGGGGGGTGGTGGAGCGAGTGGCCTGCGGGCCTCAATTGATCAAGGCGGGCGGCAAGCGCACGCCCTCGTTCACCACACTCAAGGTGCCTTGCCCGAAAGGCTGGGTGCTGGTGTTGACAGCCACGCCGGGTGTGGCGCTGCCATCCGTGCTGCCATTGCCGCTTTGGCCCCGACCGTCCGCGTTGAAGGTGCTCTGACCCAGGCGGTTGTTGCTTGACAGCGTGCTGCCCGCCAGCGGGCCATCTTGCACGATGCCCGCTGCAGCATTGCTCACCACCACGGGCGGAGATCCAGGCTTGAGCACCAAGGCCTGGGCATTGCCCGCCGCCTGGGTGAACACATAGTTTTGTGCTGTCAAAC
Organism: Aquabacterium sp. A3; assembly: GCF_038069945.1. Lineage (NCBI taxonomy): Bacteria > Pseudomonadati > Pseudomonadota > Betaproteobacteria > Burkholderiales > Sphaerotilaceae > Aquabacterium > Aquabacterium sp. A3. Next base: position 335,788 of record NZ_JBBPEV010000002.1, read on the forward strand.
CGCTGCCCTGCACGGCCAGCGTGCCGGGTGCCTGGGTGTTGCCCTGGGCCAGCCATTGTGCGGTGCCGCTGGTGTCGCTGGCCTGGGTGTCATCGCCCTTCCAGCCCGTGACCTCACCGCTCAGGGTGTAGGGCTGCCCCAGGATCACCGACACCGGCGTGGCCACGTAGGTCAAGGTGGCGGGGGTGATGTCCGCTGTCGTGGTCACGGCTGCTTCGGCCAGACTGTAGTTGGCGGCTTCTGCACCGCTCAGGCCGGTGCCGTTCAAGGTCACGGTCTTGGCTGTGCCGACGTTTTTGTCAGCAAAGGTCGCGCCGGTGTTGTCCAAGGTCACCTTGGTGGCATCGGCTTGCACCACACCCACCAAGCTGCCGGCGTTGGTGATGGTGGCGGCTGTGGTGCCGTCGTAGGTTTTGCCGCTGGCGGCAAAGCCGCTCACGGTCAATGCCTTCTGGGCAATGTCGGCCTTGAGCGTTTGGGCCGCCAGGCTGTAGTTGCTGGCCTTGGCGCCGGGCAGCACCAAGGGCGCGCTGCCGATGATGTTGCCGCTGCCGTCAAAGATCGGTGCACCTGCCGTGATACTGGCCGCACCATCGGTGAGTGTGTAGGTCACCGACACGTCTTTGTTGGCACCGGCATTTTTGTCGGCAAAGGCACCGGTGGCGCTGGTGGCGCCCAGGGTTTCACCTTCCACCAAACCGCTCAGGGTGCCCACGGTCACACTGGCCGTGGTGCTGCCGTCGTAGGTTTTGTTGGCCACGCTGCTGCCGCTGATGGTCAAGGCCTTGGGCGTGATGTTGGCCGTGGTGCTGGCTTGCCCGGTGATGGCGTAGTTGTTCAGGTCGGTGTCGGGCCCGGCGCTGTAGCCGCCGATGAACGTCACCGTTTTGCCGGTGCCGACGTTCTTGTCGGCAAAGGTGCCCATGAACTCGCCCAGGGTGATGCGCTCGTCGCCCACCAGGCCAGTGGCGATCATGCCGCTGCCGTCCACCACAGCGGCGGTGTTGCCGTCGTAGACCTTGTTGGCGGCTGTGATGCCGCTGATGGTCACGGCCTTGGGGGTGATGTCAGCCGTGGTGGTGGTTTGCTCCGCCACGGTGTAGTTGGCCAAGCTGGTGTTGGCGCCTGCGCTGGTGGTGGCCGTGAGGTTCACGGTTTTACCGGTGCCTGCGTTCTTGTCCGCAAACACGCCTGTGGCCGTGGTGGTCAAGGCTTCGCCTTCAACCAAGCCTGCGTAGACCACATTGGCGGTGCTCACGGTGGCGCTGGTGGTGCCATCGTAAGCCTTGCCCGCAGCGGTGATGCCGCTCACCGTCACGGCCTTCTTGGCAATGTCAGCCGTGGTGGTGGCTTGCTCCGTCACGGTGTAGTTGGCCAAGCTGGTGTTGGCGCCTGCGCTGGTGGTGGCCGTGAGGTTCACGGTTTTACCGGTGCCTGCGTTCTTGTCCGCAAACACGCCTGTGGCCGTGGTGGTCAAGGCT